>ONGB01000070.1 GCA_900317295.1 uncultured Erysipelotrichaceae bacterium | reverse complement strand
TCTTTGCGGTGCCGACGTTTGTCTTCTTCAACGCCGCGGCTATTGTAGGGCCCAAAAGGGGCCCTTGCAAGACTTCTATAAGAAAACGCCCAATTAAGGGCGTATCTAGTCGCGATTAAGCGTCGTGCTCCCCGTCGTAAAGGAATTGGATCCCCAGGACGTTCGGGCCGGCGTGGTAGCCATTGGTCGGCGAGGCTTCGGTGACGATGATTTCTCGGAAGCCAGCTTTCTTGGCGATGTCGGTGCATTTGTCGATGATCGCGGGATCGGCGAGCCAGGAATAATTGAAGAAGACCTTCGATTTATCTAGGGTTTCCTTATATTGATCAATCGTATCCTGCACATAGGAGAGGATGCATTTCTCGATCGGTCCGCGATATTTCTTGCCGGTGGCGAATTTGCCCTCATGATCGGTGACGATGACGGGGCGGAGTTTCAGGATGTTGGCCCCGATGAGGGCGAGTTTGGAGCAGCGCCCTCCTTTATATAGATAATCAAGCTCGGAGATGATGAAGGAGCATTCGACGGATTCGTTGCGCTTGCAGCAGGATTCGTAGACCTCATCCAAGGTATGCCCCTCATCGATGAGCTTTCTCGCCCAAATGGCGAGCAAGGCGACGGCGCCAGACGTACCATGCACGTCCACGCAGCGAATCAGCGGATTGCCCGCGGCGGCGGCCATAGCGTTTTGGTGGCAGCAGGAAAGCCCGGAGGACATCGAGAAATTGATGATGCCCTCAGGATGGGTCTTCAGTTCTTCGGCGAAGAGTTCTTCGAAATCCCCAATGTTCGGGGCGGCGGTGTGGCACATGACCTTGGTTTTTTCGGTGTAATCGAACATCTCCCTGACGGTCATGGCGTTGTCGAGAAGGGATTTCCCTCCTTTTTCCAGACGGAAATGGGTGATCTTGATTCCGTATTTGTCGAGGAGCGACTGCGGAAGATCGATGGTAGAACCGGCGGTGATAGCAATTGACATTTTTTGTCCCCTTTAATTTTTACGAGTTTTACTAGCCCCGAAATTCTACATAGTTTTGTATACTAGGTCAATTTGTTTTTAAAAAAATAAAGGCCCATCAATGACGAGCCTTCGTTGTCGGTTTTGAATCAGTCCAATCCGCCGCTGCCTTTTAGGAAGTTCGGCAGGATCTGCGCCTCGATTGATTCGTCGCCAGGATTGCGTTCCTTGTTCTCCTCGATATGGCGGATATCGGCGGCGCGGATCGCGTCGACGCCATTGCCGACTTGGCTTCGCGCCGTGGGTATCGTGAACTGCGGGATGCTGGTGAAATCGTATTCCTCGGTGAAATCCGCGGCGATGACGGAAACCAAGATGCCATCGGCCAATTGCGGGTTGATGGAGACCCCGAATTTGATGTCGATCGCACTGCCCGCCTGCTCAATGATGCGATTGACGCATTCTTCGGCTTCGTATAGGGAGACATCGGCGCCGCAGGTAACCGCGCAGATGGCTTTTCTAGCGCCGGAGATCGAAGCTTCGAGCAACGGGCTGTTGATAGAGTTCTCCGCCGCTTCTTCCGCCTTATGCTCGCCATGCCCTTCGCCATAGCCGATGAGGGCGATGCCAGAGCCTTTTAGCGTGCTCTTGACGTCGGCGAAGTCGAGATTGATGACGGCGGGGAGAAGGATCAGCTCAACGACGGTTTTGACCGATTGGGCCAAGACTTTATCGGATTCGGAGAAGGCTTTAGAAATCGGGAGATTGCCAGAAGCCATCAGGAGTTTGTCGTTGGAGACGATGATGATCGAATCGACGGCGTCTTTCAGTTCGGACAGCCCGGCGACGCTATTCTTGATGCGGGTTTTGCCCTCGAAGGTGAAGGGGCGGGTGACGATGGCGATGGTAAGCGCGCCTTCCTCACGGGCGATCTGGGCGACGATCGGGCTTGCGCCGGTGCCGGTTCCACCGCCCATGCCGGCGGCGATGAAGACCATGTTCGCGCCCTTGACGATTGAGCGGATGAGTTCCTTGGATTGCTCGGCGGCGGCTTTGCCGACGGCGGGATCTCCGCCAGCGCCAAGGCCGGCGGTGACGGTGTCGCCGATGACGATGCGGTTGGGGGCTTTGGAGGTGGCGAGGGCTTGTTTATCGGTGTTCAAAACGTAGAATTCGACGTTCTCGATTCCCTCTTCGATCATGCGATTGACCGCGTTGTTCCCTGCCCCGCCAACGCCGATGACGACGATGCGAATTACAGGTTCGTAGTTATCTAGATCCATATTTCCCTACCCTCCTTATAGCTCGTCTTTGAAACCGCTTTGGTTCTTCCGAGATTTTTTCTCTTCCCTGGGGGCTTCCCGCGAGACGTTGACGACATTGCGATGATTGTCTTCTAAGCAACCGGTATAGTGGCCAGAGGCCAAGACCAGCCCGAGCAAAGCGGTCAGGCGCGGGCTGCGCGCTCCGATGACCTTCGGGGAGCAAAGGATCATCTCTCTTCCCGGGAAGACGGATTGCAGCAAGAGGCGTAGCCCCTTCAACTGGCTTCCGCCGCCGGCGAAGACAATGGGCAATTGGTCTAGGCCGTTCCCGCTGAGTTCCATTTTGGTGATCATTTCCTTCAATAGGACGGAATAAGTCTCAAAACGGCTCTCAATGGCGTTATTGATGTCTTGTTGGTAGATCTTCCGCGGCGCCTGCCCTTCTTCTTCGGCAACGGCCAAAGACACTTTGAAGGCACGTTCGCGGGCATCATACCCATATTGGCGCTTCAGATCTTCTGAAACTTCCATCGTGAGACCAAAGGATTCGGAAATGGAACTGGTGAGATTCTCGCCCCCATCGAAGAAAGCGACCGCGCCATAGGTTTGCCCGCCGCTGATCAAAGAGATCGTGGTGATCTTGGTGCCGATATCGACGAAGAAGCAATTCTTGGGAAGATTCGGATCGGATTCCACATATAAAGCGTTGCAGAACGAATTCACGCAGATCCGTTTCAGGCGGAACTTTGCCATCGTCAGCGCGTCGGTGTAGCTCTTGCGGATATCGTTGGGGAGCGTATGTACCATCGCGTTGATCGCGAGGCTGCGCGATTGCTGCCCGATCGGGGCGGAGGAGACACGGCGGCCGTTATCCAGGATGAATTCCTTCGGGATGACGTCGACGATGTCGGAATCGCCGGATTGCCCCGCGGCTTTCTTGTTGATCATGCTGATGACGTTGGTGACGTCGATCTTGTTGATGGAGTTGTTGGATTCGACCGTCTGCGTGGAATCGGAGATCGAATGGACCCCGAAATTGATGGCGGGCAAAACGAGGCTGACTTCATTGATCGTCAGCATCAATTTGGCGGCGTCGTCGCGGATATGGTGGAAGGATTCCAAAACATGGACCAAGCCTTCCTGATCGACGACTTTTCCATTTTGAACCAAACCTAAAATGGGTTCTTCTTTCGTATAGAGAACGACGGGTTTCCCGTCTTCTTCATAACCGATGAGCAGCCTCACGACGCTGCTGGTGATCTCAATGCATGCCAAAGGATTCGTCATAATTCAGGCTATATCTTAATATAGCCACGAGAAAACAAAAAGAGTTCATCGATATAAAATTAGGCGTTTTTAAGGACGAAAAAGCCCTGAGAAGCGTCCCAGGGCTTGTTGGTGTTGGTGTTTCCGCTAAAGGATCGGTGCTTCTTCGACTTCCACTTCCGCGGTGTGTTCTACTTCCGAGGTAATGCTCGTGGTCACCGCTTCTTTAGCTGCCGCCTCTCTAGACGAATTGGCGGCCAAAGCGATGGGGAGAGCGCTGGCGAAGGCGAAGAGCGAGGCAAAAAGGAAGGCCTTCCCGAAGAAGCGCAGGCGATAATAAGCCTTTTTGTGGCCGGTTTTCACGAGTTTGTCTTTCATGGGGCTTTCCTCCTTTCCTTAAATCCTTTGCAGAATTCTGAGTTTCGCGCTGGCAGAACGATGATTTTCGTCCAACTCCTTGGCGCTTGGGACAATCGGCTTGCGATTGACCAATTGGAAACCGGGTTTCTCGATTTCCGATGGCATCAGAGCGGGTCCGTGGCGGCTCCCTTCCACCGTTGAGAGTTGGCGGAAGCGATCCTTCACCAGACGATCGTCCAATGACATGAAGGTGATGATGGCGAGCCTTCCCCCGCTTTTCAGCAAGTTCGGCGCTTCGAGGAGCATTCGCTCAAGGGCGGCTTCCTCATGATTGACTTCGATCCTTATCGCTTGGAAGGTCTGCTTTGCCGGATGGCCCTTTTTGGATAGAGCCTTCTGGCTTTTCGCCTCCTTCACACACATAGCGAGATCGAGTGTGGTTCGGAGCGGCATCTGATCGCGCCGCCTGACGATCGCTTTTGCGATTTTGTAGGCGTCCGGGTCTTCGCCGTAGAGCCGCAGGATTCGCACAAGTTCCTCGAAGGGATACTCGTTGCACACTCTCGCGGCAGTGAGAGGATTGTCGAGGTCCATCCGCATGTCCAAGGGCTCTTCTTCTTTGTAAGAGAACCCTCTTTTCGGGTCATCGAGCTGAGGGCTCGAGACGCCGAGGTCCGCTAGGATGCCGTCGACTTGGTGGATGCCCCTGCCATTCAGGATTTCGGAGACGTGTTCGAAGTTGCTTTTGATCAGCTCGAAGTTCGGCGAGATTAGGCCAAGCCTTTCCCTCGAGTTTTCCAAGGCCTCTTCGTCTTGGTCGAAGCAGATCAGCTTCCCTTGGGGGATCCTTTTCAGGATTTCCGAGGAATGCCCTGCGCGGCCAACCGTGAGATCCACATACGTTCCGTCTGGTTTGATGTTCAGCCCTTCAATGGTTTCGTTAAGCAGCACCGGCACATGAACGAAGCTCATGATGCGTTGCCCTTCCCGATTCCGGACCGAGTGTCGTAGAGACGGCCGTTTTGGACAAGGTATTTCGCGTAAGCGGTCGCGTCCCAGATCTCGAAATGGTCCAGGACCCCAATGACCGTGACGCTCTGCCCTATCCGGTACTCACTCAACATTTGTCTGCCGAGGAGGATGCGTCCATGCGAATCGATTTTCATCTCCGTAACCGAACTCGCGGCGAGGCGGACATAGGCTCGCTGCTCCGCGTCTTGGTCGAAGTCCATGCTCATCAGCTTATCCGTCAGACGGTTGAAGGCCTCTTCGTCATAAATGGCGATGCAGCCTTCGTGTCCTTGGATGGCGTAGAGTGACTCGGTTTCCCCCAAGAGGAGCTTGGCGGGGATGAGTAAGCGGCCTTTGTTATCTAGGGATCGTTCATAGGTCCCGAAGAGTTTTTTTACCACTTTTTCCCACCTCGTACCCTAATCATAGGGGCGCGAAATGCGTTTTGCAAGGGCTTAATGAAAAAATTTATTGATTTTTATTTCGATGGTTTCTGAATTGTAAGTGCTTACCAAACCGCGAAGCCATCGAATAAAACAAATCGAAGCATCAAAAACCGCCTATAGAAAAAATGGTGGGGAATTAGTAGTTTTTTGCGAATCCATCAATTCTCGTGGGTGTCGGCATAGAAAAAGGCCGGGGTTGCCCTCGGCCTGTTATTTTTCCTCGAGATCTAAGCCCAGCAAGACGTCGAAGGGGGAACTGTTCTGCTCCTCTCCTTCGATCAGATAGGATCGTTCATCGATGGAGGGGACGGCTTCGGATCCGGGCTTCAAAGGTTTGATCGGCACTTCGCTTCGCAAGACGGAGAAAACGAATTCCTCCAGGTTGATCCCATTATCCGGGAAGATATATCCGTTGGTGGCGGATTCATCATCCTCATCTTCCAAAAGTTGGAAAACGTCTTTGATCTTGTATTCTTCCTCGAAAGGTTCATTCGTCCGGGAGTCGGAGAGCACGACCACGCCCCCGATGACCCCATTGAAGGTCAAAATGTCATCGGTGTTCTCGAAGTTGCCTTTGAGATAGGCGCTGCGGATGCCCAAAAGAGGGTAGCAGCGAGCGAAAAGCGCGGGATCCCATTCGGCGTAAGTTTCGTCTACGGGAAGGACGCGCCCTTTTGGGACGGAAGAACGGAAGATTTTCATGCCCCGCGGATCTCCGCGCCGAATTTCACGGTCAGGGCGAGCATGCCCTTCTTCATCGCTTCGGCGGTTTCCTCGTCCTTCAAGGTGCGGTCATCCGCGGCGAAGGTTAGGGAGAGGGCGATGGATTTTTTCCCTTCAGGAATGCCCTTGCCTTGGTAGAGGTCAAAGACTTCGACCGTTTTCAAAAGGTTAGAGCTCTTAAGCAATTCGCGGCGGATTTCTTCGTAGCTGACTTTCTCGCCGACGAGGATCGCCAAATCGCGGGAGACGGATGGGAAGCGCGGCGGGATGACGGCCTTCGCCTCGCCCGTGCGCATTTCAAGAAGGGCGGCCAAATCGATTTCGGCGACCACCGCTGCTTTC
>ONGB01000026.1 GCA_900317295.1 uncultured Erysipelotrichaceae bacterium | reverse complement strand
CCCATTTTTAAAGAAGATTCTTCGGGTGGACAGCGGGTAGACGAGAATATGGTCGCCGTCCAGTCTTCGCTATTTACTGTGCGTTTCGGCGAAGGCGGAAGTTTACAAGACCATGTCGCCGCAAGGGTTTGCTCGAATTGTGGTCATATCGATTTCTTTACTGTAACCCCCGCCAGGCGGGCGAAACATAATCAGGAAAAGCTTCTTCCGTTAATTGAAGAAGTCGAAAAAAAGTTGAACGCTTTGAAAACCCGATATTCCTTTGAAGACCTAGCGAAAGAGCAACAAGAAGTCACAAAAGAACTCAAAGCCATATCTGCGAAATTGAAATCCGACGAAATTACGATTAGAGAGCAAAAAGAACTACAAAAAACTTCATCGAAGCTCAATGAACGGCTCAACAATCTTACTCTAGCAGGTCGTGCAATGAAGCCTCTAGAAGAACGGCTCGAATACCTTCAAAAGCTTTATTCCCGCGCTGGAGAGTTTGAATTAGAGGTAACCACGGGGAACAACCGGGTTTGGTTTTGATCGTTCGTGCGAGAAAACCCAAAGCGGGCAGCACTAATGACCTGCCCGCTTTTTAACTTTTCAAAAAACAAAAGAAGAAATCCCAGCCTTATTTCTTCTCCCTCTTGAACACCAAGGTATAAGACATCATGCGGCCACTTTCTTCGGCATTGGGGGTGATGGTCACCAATTCATAACCGACTTCGGACATCGTGTTGATGGTCTGCTCGATTTCCTTCTCATCGACGTTGGGTTTGACAAAGCCCTGTTATGTTAGCGATGTTGTACTCGACCATTTGAACAATATGAAAGATATAACCAATCCTGGAATAGAGTTCGCGCCAAACAACCTCCTCCTCAAAGGAAGGATTATCTGGATCGAACCAATAAAGGTATTTGGTCTTATCAATCACCGAATCAAGCCTCCCAAACCAGGGTCGGATACGTCGTGCCGCTAAATGACCAAGTTGATGAAGACCAGAAAAGCAAATTCATATAGAAGTCGGAATCATATCGGACCGTTGTATATGTGCCTTGCTTAAGGAACGTACCGAGAGACGCAACGCAGTCGACATTCGAATAATAACAATTGGGCAAATCGCTCGCGTTGGTTTCATTCCCGTTGATTGTCCCGGCCGAGGCCACCGTGGATAGTTGGGTGTTTGTGTAGCATTGACTGAAGGTTCCGGAAGGGTAATACCCTGCCATCCCGCCTGCTCTCAGGCGTGACTGTATCGTCCCAGCTGCATAGCAATTGGAAATCGTCCCAAAATAGCCAAAGCCCAGAATACCACCTGTTTGACTGCCCCCAGAAAGATCTGCGACGTTGTAACAATCGGAGATATAAGTTGCCTCAACGCAACCAGCGATTCCGCCAGTATAGTCCGAGGAATCCGGAGAAGTGATATTTCCATAATTGGCGCATTGTTGAATCCTCAAATACTTATTCATACCAGACTTATACCCAATAATCCCGCCGGCACTAGATTGAGAGTTAACGACGCCGGTGTTTTTGCATTGGGAAATAATCACGGCTGCGGTCTCCGGCATCATGGCCACGACACCACCGGCGTAGGAGGCCGCGGTTACAACCCCATTATTCACACACTCCGTGATGCCGACACTCGATTGAGCCGTAATCCCCCCACCATAGATGGACCCAGTGACGGCGCCGTTATTGACAACGCTGGTCAAGGTGCCTTCGTTTGATCCGACGATGCCCCCGACATAGTTGACCCCATTAACAGGGGCGTTGTTGGTCGTCCCGGTGATTGTTCCGGCGGTGAAGCCGGCGATGCCACCTGTGCAAGTTTCATATGCAGATGGGTGGGGATTTGTCGTGACCGAGCCAGATACAGTCGAATTCCGAATCGTACCAACGTTATAACCTGCCAAGCCGCCGATGTAGGCGTTTTGGCCTACTGCGACGATGCTCAAATTGGCGTCGGTCAAGGTCACGTTTTCGATGGTGCCCTTGTTTAATCCGAAAAGCCCTGTGTATTTGTGTTGAGCGGTGATGGTGAGGCCGCGGATTTCGAACCCGTTCCCGTCGAAACGGCCGGTGAATGGTTTAAAGTCATCGCCGATGGGGACCCACTCCTCACCGGACAGATCGATGTCGGCCATGAGTTTATAGTGGCCATTTGGCACATCTTTGATTGCCTTGAGCTGTTCGACGGTAGATATCTCTTCGATCCAATTCGTCGTCACCGTTATGCCTCGCGGGTATTCATAGAGGCCTAGTGAGGCTCCGTTCCAATCGGTGAGCCGGATACCGCCCAAATACCAACCCGTGAACTTGCCAAAGTTGTTGCTCGGGACGGGCAAAACATAACGTTTGCCATAGGTGACCTTGATATAAGTCTCGGAAACGGTCCCGCCATTCGGGTCGAGAGTGATGGTATATTCGTTAGCGTCCCATCTCGCCCGCAAAGTGACGTCGGAGGCGATTTTCCACAGATTGTTGGGCACTAGATTCTGCCCGTTGTACCAGCCGACGAACGTATAGCCGTCGACGAGCGGGAGTGAGGGAAGAACCACGTATTCGTCGTAAGTGACAATCATGTCTGCTGGGTTATTGCCCTTGTCATTGATGAACTTAACCTTGTATTGATTTGCCTCCCATCGCGCGGTCAAGGTCATGTCGCTTCGGACGATGTCGGTGTTGAAGTGCCATTCTTCGCCGTTATAGAACCACCCCTTTAAGGTGTATCCTTCACGACACAGTTGCGGGTTTTCTACCTTATATCCATCTTTGATCGACTGAGGTTTGACGGTTTGGTCGTAACCCGTGTCGAAAGTAACGGTGTAAAAGGCGACGGCGACGATGTTCGTCTTCACCCCATTGATGACATAGTAACCATCGTCGGAGATCGTGACCGTTTGGATGACGCCCACCAAGGTTTCGGTGGCTTCGATGTTCGTCTTGATGCCATTGATCACGAAATAACCGTCGAGGCTAATGGAAACCTCCCCGAGGCTTTCGACGTTGGATTGGTTCCATTCGCCGAGATTCGTTTCGCTGCCATTATCGTAAACGGCGACAAGCTCGCCGCCGCTGTTTAGGTAATATGCGGTAATCTTTGCGCTGTCGTTGCAAGCGGAAAGGCCAATCGTTCCCGCCGCCAAAAGGGCAAGGACGGAGAGATGGAGTTTGGCTTTTTTCATAGGATGCCTCCAAGGGGTTTTATATCAATTCAATGAAGAGATTGATATTCATCCTGAAATTATAGGAAAAGCATGCCTGAATTGTTAGTGGAACCCGTTGTCTATAACGCTTCGAGCATTTTCCGCCTTTTATTTCATCAGCATCCCAATCGCCCTATCCGCGAGTTCTTTGGTCAATCCACCACTTCGACCTCGATGGAGTCTTCTTCCTTATCCTCTTCCCCGACGGCCTTCTTCGCCGTCGCGGATGCGGCGTGGCCTAGGTTAGATCCGGCTTTGCCGAAGCTTCTGCCCGTCTCGCCCCAAGACTGCTTTAAGGTGGAATGGCCTTCTTCGTCCACACGGGGCTCATCGCCTAGGGCGACCTTCGCCGTCGTGGCGAAAGAATGGCCGAGATTGGAGAAGGCTTTGCCCACGGATTTCCCGAAGGTTTTCCATTTGCTTTTTACCGACATGCCCTAAGTATAAGTCAAATCCCCAAAGTGGGGATTAGCCGAATCCATAGAAAAGAGTATCCTATTGCAGTCCTTACGGAGGTAACTAGACCATGCGTATCCAAAAGAAGATCCCCTGCCCCTACCTAGGCGCCTTATGCCTAAGCCTAATCGGGGTGGCGGCCGCCTCCTTCGCCGCGGTGGTCTACCTCAAGAAAAAGAAGGCCAACGAATAAGGATTTATCCTGATTAAGCAAATAAGCCCGGGCGACCGGGCTTATTTTGCTTCTCTTCTGGAGCGCGATGCGGGGAGCCATAATGTATCGCCGATTTTATAGATGCCATCGGCCTTTTGCCCGAAATGCATCGCGACTTTATTTTTCCTTATGGTATAACCATACCCCCGTTGTCTTTTTGTTGTCTGGAAATCGGGTGTTTTGGACAATGGCCTGAGCCCTGTTCCTCCCCGTCCGTTGTCCGACAACAGGCGTTATTCTTGCCACATCAATCGACGACCACCCACGTCTTCGCAGATGTCTTCCCTTTCACCTTTAGACGACCGTTCTCCTTGAGCAAAGCAATCTCTCGCGAAATCGTTCTCTCCGGTATGCCAGTCTCGGCGGATAGCTCTTGCATGGTAGCTCGCGGGTTGACTCTCATGATGGAGAGAATCGCCGTGGCCCTATCCGTAGGAAGGGCGGTTTTCTCTGCCTGCTCCTCGCCCGCTTCGTAATTAGCGTTGTCAATGCGGACGCGGAAGAAGGACGGACTGACCGAATAAATGACGTGGTTCTTCCCATCGTGAAAAAGGCGATTTGTTTTTTCCGTAATGTTCTCTAAACCAGAGCCCCTCCGGTTCATCAGCCTCATGCGCCAAAAGAGGTCTGCGATGACCGGGTTACGGCGCATCGATTCCATCTCGTAATCAACGTGCTCTGGAACCTTTTCGCCTGAGAACATCCCACCCGGTGAGGTTATTTCGATGCGGTCCGCGTAAATGTTTAGGCAGACTTCTGCGCCGGGGTTGTTGTAATCGCGGTGGATGATTCCATTGACGAGAGCCTCAGCGATGGCCTCTTCGTCATAATCGGGCTCGTAAACGGTCTCGCCAGCCTCCTTGTGCCACCTGCTCCTCGTGTGGGTGCGGAAGAACGAGAGGGCTTCATTGTATTGCTTCAGAAGGGATCCGGAGAATTCGCGGTCATCTAGTACCTCTTCCTCGCCGACTTTGTTCGTCCCGTTCCACTGGGTGGCGAAAAGGCGGCAGTGCCGAATGGGGTTGGAATCCGCCAGAAGCAGCCCGGCGTTGGTCAGCATCCCGTCTTGATCGGCAAGGCCAAAGGAGACGAAATCGTTTTCCTTGAACCGCGTCATTGTCCGTTCATAGAACATGGATTGGAGGATGGAGAAGGAGTAATCCGATTTGCGATATCCCGTGGCGACCAGGTCGTAGGTCTTCCCCTCGCCCTTGAGGACGAGCTCATTAAGGATGTGCGGCGGGCATTCGACGGACTCATTGCCGGAGCGTATGTACGCCACGCAGACGCCGTCGGCGCGGTAATAGTATGGCGTTGACCTTCCTGGCGGGACGAAAAGCGCCAGCACGACGGCGTTCCCTTCCCTAATCGGTCTCAGTGAATAAATGGGTTTCGGGGAGATTCGTTCGTTTACGAGCTCAGATATCCTGTCGCTTGCGACTTGGGGTTCGGCGATACCCGGAATGTCATCGGGACTCTTCACACCAAAGAAAAGTGTGCCGCCGGTCCCGTTGGCGAAGGCAGAGACCGATTTGAGCCAACTCCTCGGCTTCTCCGACTCAAGGTTTGATTTGAAATCATAGTCGGTGCATTCCGATATCAATTCTTTCAACATGTCTTTCATCCTCCATTCGGAGATATTATACAACTATCGCCAACTATCGCCAACTATCGCCAACTATCGCCAACTATCTTTCGCTCCCTCTGCCGTTCGCCCTGTTGCTCGCCTTGCGTCTACTAAATGATTGCCACGTCAAGACCGCCGGGAAAAACGCATATAGTTTATTGATATTTTTATATGCATAAAGTACAGTATTCCCATGATCATCAAGGCAAACGAAATCAAGAAAAGAAGCCGGGCCGGCATGAAAAACCCATTGCGGGGAATCTATGTCGGGGAGGATTATGACCTTCTTGCCGCCGTCATGGCCCGCTACCCATCCGCCGTAGCGACGCTGGAAACCGCGCTTAGCCTCCATGGCATCACCGATGAATACCTCAACCCGCCTTTCTTCCTTTCGTTCAATATCGGCTATCGCCCCATAAAAGACGAGCGGATCGTCCAGATATGGGAGGATAGGAATACCCGCGCCTTGGGAACGATTGCCATGGAACGGGACGGCGTCGAATTTCTGACTTACGACAAGGAGCGGTTGCTTCTGGAGGTGTTCCGCAGGGAAAAGCTCATTTCGATGGAAGCCTATTCCGCCGCCATATCCTATTACCGCAAAGCCGCCAACGACGGGACGCTGAACCTTCCCAAACTCCGGGAATACTGCAAAGCCCTTCCCAAAGGCGACATCTTTAGAACGAGAATCAGAAAAGAGATCCTTTGACCAAAGAAAACCTCGGGTACCTATATACTCGCGTTAAGAAGCCTTCTCTATCTAAAGAAGAGGCGGAACGCAAAGTCTGCCAAGAGGTTTTCATCGCCAAGCTCGGCAGCGACACCGAATTGCTGCGGCGCATCTCCTTTAAAGGCGGCCTCATTCTCGACCAGCTTTCGAAAGGGAAACGCGGATACACCAAAGACATCGATTTCGATTTGGTGAAATATCCTTTATCCGACGAAGGACTTAGAAATTTCTTTCTCCGATTGTCCCCGCTGCCGCCTTACGAGAACATCGCCATTGCCGTTTCGACGATTGAAGAACTGCGGCACAAGAATTACGAGGGAAAGCGGGTTACGCTTGTATTCAGCGATGAGAAGGATGCTTTTTCCCTGACCGTTGACATCGGCGTTCACCTTCCGCTATTCAAGGGCAATAAGCCACTCGATTACGAAATCGTTTTCGGAGGAATGACGCGCTTATCCGTCAATCCCGTGGAACGGATGATCGCCGAAAAACTATCTACTTTCGCCATATACGGAACGGATAACACCCGAGACAAAGATCTCTTCGATGCCTACTGGCTCATCACCCGCATCCAGCACGACAAAACCATGGTCGCCAAAATGCTGGAGGCGTTACTGGTTCGTCGGACGCACTTCTTCAAAACACTCGATTTGGCGATCGATGAGGCCATCGATGCGCTTCATGACAAAACGTATGCCAAGGCCTTGGGCGGAAGCCGAAAGAACTGGACCGGCGAGGATGCGACCAAAGTTATTGACGCCGTAGCGGCTTATCTAGAAAAACTATAATCCAGATTTCCCGCGCCTTGACGCTCACCTTCGCCGGGGTGGCGGCCGCCTCCTTCGCCGCGGTGGTCTACCTCAGGAAAAAGAAGGCCAACCAATAAGGATTTGTCCTGATTAAGCAAATAAGCCCGGGCGATCGGGCTTATTTTGCTTCTGTAGCACGATGCGGGGATGTATTCAGCAGTGAAGATGGTAGCTGAGAAGTATATTCCGTCATACCACCTTCATCATGATATCCCCCACAATTAAATCTTTATGGCTTGAGGCAACTCAAAGGAATCACAAGAACGCCATCGGGCCTGCGAAACGCTAAGTCACCATCCGTCAGGATTACCTTGCAACTAGGCATCTCCATATGGACGTTCGGGTTCTCCGACCTATGCTTTCGAATCAGCTTCTCCAATTCGTTTAAGTGGGTGGCGCCTTCTTCGATGAACCCATCTCCGCATTTGCATTCGAACAATCCATATCTACCATCGGGCAGATGAATCACAAAGTCGCACTCTAATTTGAAACGGTCGCGGTAATAACTTAGCGCACCGTCATATTTGCTGGCGTATACGCTTAGGTCCCGACCGCACATCGACTCAAAGAAATAGCCTCTGGTGATGTAGTCCTTAGAAAGCGCGTCGACCCCAAGGTTCAAAGCGGCACATGCGACGGAGGTCTCGTAAAATTCCTTTTTGGGCAACGAGCGGATCGAGGTTGCGCTGCGGATGTTCGGGTTCCAAGCAGGGACATCGCGCAAAACGAAAAGACGCCTCAACCCGTTTAGGTAAAGGTAAAATGTCGATTCCACA
Organism: uncultured Erysipelotrichaceae bacterium; assembly: GCA_900317295.1. Lineage (GTDB taxonomy): Bacteria > Bacillota_I > Bacilli_A > RFN20 > CAG-826 > Alloenteromonas. Next base: position 11,326 of record ONGB01000026.1, on the reverse strand, counting down.
ACGGGATTGCCTGACTCGGCCATGTCGGAGATGAGGGTTTCGTTTTTCACCGGTATCGTGATGTTCCTGGCAAGCGATTTGATAAGGGCGAGAGCGGTATTTGGATCCACCTCCACCCCTGTCGCCTCCTTCAGATCGGTGGAGCAAATCGATCGAAGGGCTTGTTTCCCATATACCAGTGGGTTTTTCTTTTCGTTTAGGACCGCCACCGGCCAACCACCTCTTACTATCGCCTTAGTAACGCCTTCCCGAGACAGTTTTGCCTTCCCCACGATTTCGGTGTGACGATCGAAAAGGGAAATGAATGAAACGTCGCCAGACGATTCCCCCGATTCCCACAAAGACATCGTTTCCATGTCAAGGGTTGAGATCCTCATCGAACCGGTATGCTTGGTGTTTCCCTGTTTTGGGGAATAGGAGCCAGTGAGTATGAAAAGGGAGGTCTTCTCTGGGCTGCGGTCGCAAAAACGGCGGACGGCATCCCAGGTTTTGGGGAAAGTCTGCCATTCGTCAATCAAATGGGGACTCTCGCCGAGTAGAAAGGCGCCAACGTTGCTTTTATTGATCATCTCATACTCTTCCTGCCGATCGTAATCATCCAGGTAAATAGCAGAGTTTGCGTAATATTCCGAGGTCGTGGTTTTGCCGGACCATTTCGGTCCGCGGAGAAGGACCGCGCCGAAAGCGTCGAGTTGCTCTTCGACCTTTTCGTCGATAATCCTTGTTTGGTAATTCTTCGTCTTCTCGGTAATCATGGCTATATTGTCTCATTCCTGAGAGTTTAAAGCAATGTCCATCGGAGTGTCTTGGAGTTTTTCATCGGAGTGTCTTGGAGTTTTTCATCGGAGTGTCTTGCACAGTTGAACTGAAGCCTTTGCAATATCGTGCTTCATGAACGAGATGGTGTCTGACGAGTTCTCGTCCACCAACTGTGCTTTTTCTCGAAAAGGGGGTACGAGGGTGGTATGGAAAATCACCAAAATCCATCAAAAAAGCCGACGTAGTAGGCGTTTTTGGCAAACTATGGAACACAATCCGGGGTTTGGAATCATACCACCCTTGGATGCCAAAAAAGGTGGTATGGTTTCACCCCATCAAGCTAGGGTCAAGAAGGAAATCGAATACCGAACAAAACAGGACTCCCGTTTCGTCTACATAAGGTTTTGGGGTCGAGCGATCGATCACGATTTTCCTGCGGAAATCGCTTAACCCTCGGAAAGGACGAACCTCCCGATCCCTCTTTTCCGGATCGGAAACATCGAGGGCGCTTTGGATGTATATTCTTCCCAAAGGAGCATTGACGATAAAATCGATTTCGGTATCGATTCGGATTGTTTTCCCGGTTTCGTCCTTGGGGAAGAACTCCACAACCCCCACATCCGGTTTGAATCCGCGAGCGCAGAGCTCGTTGAAGATGATGTTCTCCATGATGTGGGTTTCTTCCTGCTGGCGGAGATTCAACCAGCAATTCCGAAGCCCGACGTCCGCACAATAGTATTTGCTTGGATATTTGAAATAACGCTTCCCTTTTACGTCATAACGAAGCGCTTTGGAAAAGAGGAATGAATCGACCGCCCCGCGAAGATAGGAGGCGATGGTTACGTCGGTGACGCTGACACCCTTTACAGACTTCATCGTATTGGCAATCTTCGTTGGATTCGTGAGACTGCCGATCGACGAGCAAAGGTCAAGGATCAATTCGCGCAGCACGTCGTCGCGCTCAGCGGACACATGTTCCTTGATATCTTTCAAATACGTCTCCTCGAATAATCCCGCAAGGTATTTCCTTTTCTCCTCGTCGGTATCACACCACGCAACGGCATAGGGCATACCCCCATAGGTGAAGAATTCGTTCCAATCGCTAAGGACGTCCTTGTTCTTGTATTCATGGAACTCCCGAAAGGTCAAGGGGGCCATCTCGATGATATCGCCCCGGTCACGGAACACGGTCGCGATGTCCTTGGAGAGCATGTAGGAATTGCTGCCGGTGACATAGACGTCGAAATCGGGCTCGTCGCAATAATCGCTCAGGACGTCGTTGAACGTGATTTCCCCGCCCTCTAGATCCGGGTTCGGAACAGGGAGACAAAGACCGATTTCATCGATGAAAAGGTATTTCTTGCCCAAGATTTGTGCGGCTCTTTTCTCGATTTCCTCCCCGAGCTTGATCGGGTTGCGGTATTTGGCGTCCTTCTTTTTGTTGAGGGAAAAAGAAATGATGGATTCGGGGGCAACGCCATTGGCGACGAGATAGTCGCGGTAGATATTGTTCAGTAAATACGATTTGCCCGATCTCCTAAGCCCAGTGATAACCTTGATTTTCCCGTTCCCGGCCTTGCGTTTTAATTGCTCCAAATAATGATTTCTTTTGATTTCCATAATAGATACTTCCGTGGAATTCCACGTAACTTTCTATCAAATAATACTCTATTGCTTTGCAAATAGGAATAGATGCCCACAAAGAAAACTAGACGTTTAACGCATATCGACGAAGCACTTCACTTGCGGTTTTTGGTGGAGTTCTAATTCTCATCCGCCGAATCAGTTTTTTCCTGTAAAGGTGGTATGAGGGTGGTACGGCAAAACTTCAAAGCCCATCGAAAAAGCCGACATAGTCGGCACTTTTCGTAAAATGTGGAGCGCGATGCGGGCGATTGCACCACAAATCACTCGGAGCAAACTTCCCAAATCACTCGGATGGGCAACGAAAACTATTTAGCTAAGAAATACCTTTTGTTTTTTACGGTGCCCACCGAAGAAATCAGGCCAGCGTCAACCAGTCGATACAGAATAGTTTTGGTAGTAGACAAACCAAACCCTAGCGAAGAGGCAATGTCCTTTGCCTTACACTGCCCGTTGTTTAGCAAGAAGGAAAGGATCTTTTTTTCTTTGTCGCCATATTTAGTGTCGGGTTTAGCGTCGGAGTTTTCGACAGAATCCGCTTTTCCTTTGACACTAAACCGAATGATCAGATGGGTGCGGTCTGGATTGTATTCGTCGTAAAGTTCCGGCGCCACAAAGCCAAACTCCTCGCAGGCGGACAAAATCATGGGGACGCCGCTACCCGCCCTTTCGCCGACGCCAACAAGGCTCCACATTTTCAAAACCGTCTTGTTCCTCGCATCAGAGTCTCCGCCTTCGAAGGCTTTCTCCGCGCTCATGCGAAGGCATCCGGGATTATGGAACTCCACCCGATCGAAGTATTTTTTCACGACGAGCCCTCGGCGTTGATGAAAATCCGCATTGGACATTGCGTTGCAAAGGGCCTCGCGTAAGGCTTTGTGGAGGGCCGATTCGTCGATTCTTTCAATGCCTTCCATTCGAAACGGAACCTTGAGATCCGACGTCATTTTGTTGACTACTCGGTTATAGAAGTCAAAAAGGCAGCCAGACCAGTCTCCGGAGTCCGAGGTGACCCTATCGGTCCAGCGTACATTTTCATCCTCGGAATAGTGTTCCTGATAGTCAAGGAAGTATTCTGGGAATTCATACACTATTTTATGAGCGTATCCAAACATCAAAAGGCCAGCCACGGTAGGATGATAGATTCCATCACCCCCCAAACGGATCGCCCCAAGGAATTCAAGAAAAGGAACATCTCCCTTATTGAGGAAAACATGTTCCGGATGTAGAGAGCGGAAACGACTCTTATACGAAGCAATCGACTCCTCGCACAGCACATCCAGCCCTATGTCCTGGAGGACACGCAGATCCTGGCTTTTTTCCTCCGCGTCCCTAAGCATCGCCTTGATTTCGCCCGGGGTGCAATGGTAATCTCCGTCCGAATTGCGCCGGAAGGAGCCCGTCATGATGTTGTTATTGATGTACACAGGTCGCAATTCCCTTGGCGCCGGGCGGACTGCTACCATCAAGACGGGATAACCATCGTATTCGACTTCGCGCACCTCATCCTCAGCAATCAGGTTGACGCTCACCTTGTTCGGATCATTCATAAGGGAAAAAAGATCTGTCTTGAGTTTTGCGATATCGTCTTCCCCAAGCATGGCAGAAACGACGGTATGGTCCTTGAGTTCTTCGAGGCCAAGATATATGGTCCCGCCTTTTGTGTTCGAGAAAGAGCTATAAGTCTCGAAGAAGCTACTCGGAAGGCCGCCTTTCGCCTTTTTGAATTCCAGTTGTCTGTTTTCACGGGTTCTTTCGTTGATCGTTAAGACTTCCATAGCATCGTCCTCCTGACACTATTTTAACACAATTCCTGACACTAAAACATATTTTCTGACACTTTTAATCAAAGATGTTCCAATGAACTCACCAATGGAAATACTTCAGTAGTGCTCTGATAAGAAAGATCGGAAATCCGTTCGATAATCGTGCGGTGGATTCACGTAAAAACGAAAATTGTGCCGACGACGTCGACACAATTTTGACTCGTGGAGCGCGATGCGGGGTTTGGTTCAAACCAACAGCCTTCGTTGTTCGTACCACCATCACAGTCCACCAAAAGGCGGTATGGGGTCATTGCCTTTGCACAGCAGGGGTTGGTACCGGCTGTTTTTTGGTTGGATTTCAGGCTGGTTAGCGATTTATAGGAATTATCGCTTGATGTGGTAACCACCGGATTTGCGCGACCCAACGAGCTCTATGTGGTTTTTCAGATTGCGTTGGATTTCGTTTCGCACCTTATCGATCGTAATCCCCTCGATGGTTGAAGACAGCTCTTCGAGGATGTCCTTTGCCTTGATTCCTGGCTTTTTGGCAACGGCGCGGAGTATGGCCAAGCCGAGATCGCTGATATCCTCTTTTATTTCATCATTTATTTCGTCATTTATTTCGTCATCTCCCAGCTTCTTTTTGGCATTGAGGTTGATCGTCACTTGCTTCTTCAACTGCTTTGCATAAGGGTTCTTCTTCCCTTTGCTGAAATCGTATTCTTCCCTCATATTTTCTCTTCACCTTTTGTAGTGACTTGCTTCGTTTCTGGTGGTCCATTCGTCCCGCTCGAAACGTAAATTTTTCATAATTATATTGTATTTATATCTGCTATTTTTCCTAGATGGTCTTGGTCTTTGTTTATTTCGCGCCCGCCTTCATAATGTAGGCGTCAGGAGGAAACCCCGATGACCCCCACTTCCAGAATCATCCAAGGCTTAATGCGCGTCAGTGGCAAAAGCGAAGAAGACCTCGCTTCTTTGATCGCCTATGACCTAGACCATGGCATCCGCGTCTTCGACACCGCGGATTGCTATGGCGAAAGCGAAGCATTGTTAGGCCACGTCTTATCCAAACACCCCGAATACCGGGAAAAGATGTTCATCCAGACCAAATGCGCGGTGCGCTTCTCCCATAATGGGTCTTCCTATTATGACCTAAGCAAGGAGCATATCCTCTCCGCGGTCGATGCGTCCTTATCCAAGCTAGGGATCCCCTATGTGGACCGTTTGCTGCTCCATCGCCCCGACATCTTCCTTGACCCCAAGGAGATCCAAGAAGCCTTCGTAGAGCTCCACGCTTCGGGCAAGGTCAAAAGCTTCGGGGTATCTAACTTCCCAAAAGAAACCCTCGAATACCTGCTTAATGCGGTATCCTTCCCCATCGAAGTCAACCAAGTGGAATTCGGTTTGGGGCATCTGCCTTTGGTGTCAGAACCCTTAAACAACAACCTCGACCGCGGGGATTCCTTATACCGCACCGGGGAACTCTTCTATTACCTCAAAGCCAAGGGCATCGCCTTGCAGGCTTGGTCTCCCTTCCAAAAAGGCTATTTCGGCGGATCGATCTTCGATAGGGAACGCTTCCCCGAGCTTAACCGCGCCTTAGGCGAACTCGCGGATAAATATCACACAAGGCCCGCCTCGATCGCCGCGGCGTTCATCCTCGCCCTAGGCGAAGAGGTCTCCCTCGTCACGGGATCGATGGATCCTATCCATGTGCAGGAATGCTTAGATGGGTTAAATGTCCCCTTATCCAAAGAGGACTGGTACTTCCTCTATAAAGAGGCGGGGGCGAATCTCCCCTAATCCAGGCAAAAGAAAAGTGGCGTCCGTTGGGATGGCGCCACTTTCATTATGGGTTAGCCGTTGATGATGATTCTGCAAGTGGCGGTGGCGCCGGTGCTGAGAGTAATGGTGACGAAACCTTCTCCCGGGGCCAAAGCCTTGACCATGACGTCTTTGCTATTGTTTAGGTACTGAGTGATTTGGAGGGTGGCGGCGGAGCAAGACCATTGAATCCTATAACCACTCGCGTCCTCGGGGCTTATGGTCGCCCTGACGAGGCCCATTGACCCGACGCTCATCGTCGGCATATCCGCCCTTAGCTCGACGGAAATCTCGGGGGTCTCTCCACCTCCGCCTTGGTGGCCGATGACGACGGTGCAGGAAGAGGAAGCCTCACCATAGGTCGCGGTGATGACGCCGGTGCCTTCGCCAAGCGCGGTAACGCGGATGTAGTTGTTCTCGCGGATCGTTTCGACGCGGAAGAGGGCTTCGTCATAGCTCCATTGAACATCTCCGCCATTGGGACGGACCGTCGCGCGGAGGTCAAAGGTTCCCCCGACGCCATTAAGCTGGACGCTGGTCTGATCAAGCTCGACGGTGACTTGCTCTTCTTCGGAGGACTGCCCCTGTTTTTCGGTGATGGTGATGTTGCACGTCGCCTTCACTTCGCCGATATAGGCGGTGATGGTGCCCTTGCCGGCTTTGACGGCTTCCACGGTGATGATGTTCGGATTGGTCTTATCAGGGGTCACTTTAGTGAACTTGTAATCGAAGGCCCACCACACTTGACTCGTCGAGGCGTTGCTCGGGAAGATCGTCGCGGAAATGGTGGCGGTTTCCCCGACTTCTAGATCAAGGGAGGTCGGCGAGATGGTGATGCTTTCGACCGCGACTTCGGGATCGCCGCCTTCGCCGGTGACGGTGACGGGGCAGATGGCCGCGACGCCTGAGCGCACGATGCATTCCACATTGACTCTGCCCGCGCCGACGGCTTTGATGGTAGCTTGGTTCGGGTTGCGGGGATCGGGGGTGACCTCAACGACGCCTTTCCCGGTCGCGGTCCAGGTGTGGACGGTATCGGTGGTGTCACTAGGCAAGAGAGTGGCGGTCAAGACGACTTGATCCCCCACTTTCATATTCAAGCTGGAAGCGGAGAGGGAGATGCTTTGGGCCGGGATGACGACGGAGGGGTCTTTTTCGATCGTCATCACGCAGGAGGCGGAAGCGCCGTTGGCAAGGGTCGCGGTGATGGTGACGACGCCCTCTTCCTCCGCTTTGATATTGATGGTGCGGGCGGTTTCCGCGTGGCGGTCGATATGGGCATAGCCTTCCTTATCGAGGGTCCAAGTGATGACGGCGTCCGGATCATCGGGGGTCACGGTGGCGGTCAATTGGTAATTGGTGCCTTCGTAGACGGTGACCGCGGATTCGGAAAGCGAGATGGATGCGCCTTCCGGGGCGGGGCCAATGCTAGGGATCGTGACGGTGGTCGTTCCCCATTTCGAGCCGGTCAAGACGAAGTCATATTCCCCGTCTTCGTCGCTTGCGTGGTAGGTGAGCGAAAGGAGGTTGCCGTCTTCGAACTTGAAGGCGATGTCACTCAGGGTGACCGTCGAGCCTTGGGCGACGAATTCATCGCTTTGCTTCACGTAGGCATGGGTCTCTTCGTTATAGGCAAAATCGTTATAGGTCCACGGGCGGATGAAGGTAGTGAATAATCCGATCGTTTGGGCGTAAGTCGCGGGATCGACGTTGCGTTTCTGCCATCCATCCTTGGTTTTGCCGTAGACATCAAAGGACCCATCGGTTAGCGGATCGAAATAGACTTCGGTGTAGATGAAGTCGATATGGAGTTTGCCATTCGCGTTTTCGACGACCGCGTCTTCCTTCTCGGCGGCTGCGCCGGTCGCGGCGTCACCGTAATAGGTGAACTCCATATCCATCGTCAAGTTGGAGTCGACGCCGAAATAGCCGAGGTTGGTGATGTTCTTTGTCCAGTAGGCTTCGGAGACGGTGTAGCCCTTCTCCTTCGGGGTGGAGCCGCCTTCCCCGCCGGGGGTGCTCCCGCAGGAGGCGAGGCCCAGCGGCAAAATAGCGCCAAGCAGCAGCAAGTGGGTGCGATTCTTCATGGATCCTATTCCCTTTCCATATGGCCACCTTCGCCCAAAAGGAGCGAATTGGCCTATTTTTGGTTGACACCTCATTCTATGAGATGAACGGAATATAGGCAACAAGAAATCGCCTTTACTTTTTCTTCGTATAAACGTTCCAGTTCGGGGCTTTTGCCCTTCTAGAAGGCTTAGGAAGAATTTCTGCTTCATCGGGACATCGAGCACGCGGACGGGCTTTCTTGCCTTTATGGACCATGATGGCGTCGGTCAATGCGATGATGGGGTTCATATGGGATTACCTATGGGCATAAAGAAGCGGGGAGATTAATCAAGGTGTTTTTAGGGATATCCTCAGTTCAAAAAATATAGAGCAAAATATAGATGGAAAGTTGAAATGCCACGGATTTCGCTTAAAATATAGACATGGCAAAGCAAGTAGAACCCTATAAGTGCACATTGACCCTCTCCAATGAAATCCTTACTTTGGCCGCGGACGCCTCCTATCAGATCGGGCGGCTTTCCGTTTTGTCGGAGCATAGGCAGGAAGAGGAGGAGCTCGCCTCCTGCGTCAAGTATGCCTTGATGGACGAGGGCATCTTGCTCACCCCGTCCCAATACCGGGGCTTGAAGCTAGGGGAGGATTTAGAGAAAGTCCCCGAGGCTTCCGGCTTACTGAAACTATATAAGAAATACACCCGCGGGGAGGCGATCACCGAGAAGACCCTCCGCGAATATGAAGAGGCCCTCTTCCCCAACGGCGTCCCCGTCAGGATGTCGCGCCGGGTCGAGGGGTTCCCCTACCCCATTCCCATGCACGCGCGCGTTCCTTCCTTAATGGATGGGCTATTGCGCTTCGGGGCGAGCAAGAAGGTGCATCCGCTTTCTAGGGCGGTGCTCTTCTATTTCATGATCTACGCCCTCGCGCCCTACTCCCGCCTCAATGGCCCGCTTGCCAAGTTGCTTTTCAAGGCGATGCTATCAACCTATAGCAAAGATTTGGCCGCGCTTCCTTTGGAAGAGATGATCCATCACCGCAAGAAAGAAGTCGACGCGGCTTATGAAAAGGCCGTTAACGAAGGCGACGTCGCGCCTTTCCTTTCCTATATGCTCCGCTTGATCGCTCAAGCGGTCACCAAGAAGGGGAAAGAGGCCGTCCGGCAGGAAAACGGCAGCACGCCGCTGGTGGACAAGCTCGTCGCCCTGATGGAAGAAGGCCGCTTCTATAGCGCCCAGGAGCTTTGCGACCTGCTTAAATTGAAGTCGCGCCTCGGCCTATCGAAGAACTATCTCCGCCCGGGCTTAGCTTCTAAGAAGCTTTTGATGAGCAATCCATTGACCCCCACGGATAGGAACCAACGGTATAAGAAGGCATAAACATGGGCATTTTGTTCGCGGTTTTCTTCCTCCTGACTTTGGGACTTATCCTCACCCACCGCTTTTGGGCGAAGCTAGAGAATCCCTTCCGCTTGATCTTCATGATCGGCATGGGGGTAAGCTTCGCCGCCACCTTGGCGTTTGGGCTACTCTTTGCCAATTCGAAATACTTCCCTGACGAAAAGCAATGGGCCTTGCTTTCCTTTAGCTTCCTCTCCTTATGCTTATTCTTCCCTGGGGTCTATGTGCTTCTACCGGAAGAAAAGAAGACCCTAAAGACCGTGGTGATGGTGCTTTTCTTCCTAGTCGCCATCGCCGCGCTGGCCTTCTTGATCACCTTATCCGTCCCCGTGATAAGGAACGGGATCGCCACTTCTTCCTCCTCCATTTAAATTTCCCCTTGCACGCGGGGGCGAAGCGTGTATAGTTTCCCTTGTCGATAAAACGAGAAAGCAACCGCGCCCGCGGTTCGCCAGATTCCCGAAGGGGATTGGCAAAGAGCTTGGTTCTAAGGCGAAACCTAAGAATTCAATCACGAAGCGGGACTGCGGAAGCGGCCCCGCTTTTGTCGCTATAGGAGGAAGGCACTATCCCACACTTCAATCGAAACGACCGCCATCGCCCGCAAAAACGCGTCGACCCCATCAACGAGAACATCCGCTATCCGGAAGTCCAGGTCATCGACCCGGAAGGAAAGAACCTCGGCGTCATGAGCTCCAGAAGGGCCAACGAAATCGCGATGAGCTACGACCTCGACCTCTTCTGCGTCGCCCCTAACGCCAATCCGCCGGTCTGCAAGATCCTCAATTACGGCAAATACCGCTTTGAGCAGGATAAGGCCGAAAAGGAGAACCGCAAGAAGAGCAAAGCCCAAGAGCTCAAGGAAATCCAGCTGCACATCTCCATTGGGGAGCACGATTTGCAAACCAAGGCGAAGAAAGGCCGCGAGTTCCTGCAAGGCGGCGACAAAATCAACATCCGCGTCATCCTGAAAGGCCGCGAAATGGCCCATAAGGAAATCGGGGAGGAATTGATGGTCCGTTTCGCTTCCGCCCTCACTTTGGGCGAGGCGCCGCTTGAACTGATTTATGTCAAGCAGCCCGCCTGGGACGGGAAGTGCTATTCCGCCATCGTCGTAAGCAAGAGATAAGGAGAACACCCATGCCGAAAATGAAAAGCAACCGCTCCTTGAGCAAGCGGGTCAAAGTCACCGGAAACGGCAAGCTCAAATACGTTCACGCCTACAAAGGGCACCACGCGCCGTATAAAACGGCCAAGCAGTCCCGCCAGCTCCGCCGCGCGGGCCTCATCGACAAGACGGACTACAAGCGCATCCGCTTCTTCGTCGCCAAGTAATTAAGGGAGGAACATCGAAATGGCAAGAGTCAAAGGTGGCACGGTTACCCGCGCCCGTCGCAAAAAGATCCTGAAGGCCGCGGAAGGCTACTTCGGGAGCAAACATCTCCTTTTCAAGACCGCCAAAGAGCAGGTCTGCCACTCCCTCCGCTACGCTTACGATAGCCGTCGCCTCATCAAGCGCGACTTCCGCAAGCTCTGGATCCGCCGCATCAACGCGGCCTGCCGCCTCAACGGCATCTCCTACAGCAAATTCATGGGCGGCCTCGGCAAAGCCGGCATCGCGATCAACCGCAAGATGCTTTCCGAAATCGCCATCCATGATCCGGAAGCCTTCACCTCCTTGGTCAAGAAGGCCGAAGCGGCGAAGTAAGAGACGAACACCCCTGGAAACAGGGGTTTTCTTTTAAGAAAAATTCCCCGTCATTTTGAAGTGCTAGCGTAAAAGTGGACAGGTCGAAAAAAAGACCCATCCACTTTTTTGCTACCATATTGGGGAAAGGAGGTTTGACCATGGGGAGACCCAAA
>ONGB01000017.1 GCA_900317295.1 uncultured Erysipelotrichaceae bacterium | reverse complement strand
CTTTTACGAAATTGGCAAAACTATAAGTTCGACCGAACTCCCCGACTATCGGGGAGTTTTCACTCGCACCCACCTAACGGGGGTGCTCAGACAAGAAAAGGCGGGCCTTAATGGCTCGCCTCATCTTGTTTATTCGTCGTCTTCTTCTTCGCTCGAGGAGGAATTGATGAGTTCGTCGGCCCAGTTGCGTGGCTCAACTTTGCCTTGTTCTAGACCATTCTTCTCCATGACGTCGGCGATCAATTGCTTCGCGCGGCGGAGGGAGAGGTCGCTCTTGACCTTGAAGACCAAGGGGATGTCCTTATAGACGCCCTTGCCGGACGCATCTTGGACGGGGAGCGTGGTATTCGCGTAATCCTTCGGATCGAGAGCGAAATAGAGTTTCAGGCTCTTCCCGGCGACGGTGATGCGAACGAAGGTGACCTTATGGAGACGGAAGGTGTCGCCTTTGTTGGAGATGCGGCTCTTCACGCCATAGGACATGATCTCGGACTTCAATTCGTTGTAGTTGGAGAGCATTTCCGGATCGGCTTCTTTGAAGCGATCTTGGAAGGGGATGCGGATAATTTTGTCGTGGGGCGGGAGGTTCGGATTGATTTCGCCTACGGCGCGCTTGACGGGCTCGGGTTCTTCCTCGACTTCCGCTTCGGGCTCTTCGACGGGCTTCGGGGCGGGCTTAGGCGCCTCGGGCATGCCGACCATGACGGTGACGGGTTGGATCTTCTCTTCCGCGAGCGGGGCTTTTTGTTGCAGCTCGCTGCGGATGATCGCGCGGATCTGCGAAGCGGAGAGCTCTTCTTTGGGCTCGGGCTTAGGATCGCGCTTGGCGAATTCCTCGGCGATGATCGCGCGGATGTCTTCGGCGGTCAGGCCTTCTTTCTTCTCTTCAACCGGTTTTTGGGCAGCCTTGTATTCGCGTTCTTCCGCGATGATGCGGCGGACTTCCTCGGCGCTTAAGGGACGATTCTCATCGGGGCTTTCCACGATGACGTCGCCATAGCCGATTTCCTTCTTCGCGTTAAGCTCATCGGAAATGATGCGACGAACTTCTTCAGCGGTGACGGGCTTGGCATCCATCTGCGGGGCGGTGGGGGCGGGGACGGAGATGATGACGGGCTGCTTCGATTCTTCTTTCGGGGCGAGCTCTTCTTTGACGATGCGGCGGATTTCTTCGGCGGTCAGCGGCTTGTTGCCGGTGATCTCGCCTTGGATTTCGGAGACGGGGACGGAACCGCGCTTCCCATAAACGGGAGCCGCATCCGGGCTATAGGTGTTGATGTATTGGACGATGATCGGGCCAGTGATGCCAGAGCCAGATAGTCCGGTATTCGGAGCGGGGACTTCCTCGCGATGGGATTGTTGTTCGCGCGGCTCAGGTTTTTCTTCCTTTTCCTCGCGTTCCGCGGCGGCGGCGTCGATTTCGTCGTCATGGACGATGATGACGTCCGGGCCGGCCGCTTTCTCGGCGGCTTCGCGGTACATTTGCTCACGCACGGCTTTCTCTTCCTCGCTTTCGGGGACGACATCACCCTGGGCGATATAAACGATATGAACGATGGCGCCGATCAGATAAAGGATGGTGCCGATGAAGAAGAGGGCGACCGCGGCGATGGCGAGGATGAAGCCAAGGAGCGGAAGCTTCCCGGTGGTGAAGCCGCAGATGGTGGCGTCAAACCAACCGAACGGCCCAAGCAAACCGGTTCCTTCATAGAACCCTTCTTTGTCGAATAAGAATCCACTGCCATAGTTGACGGCGTAGTTCGGGGAGAACATCAATAACGCGCCGAGGAGGAACAAGGCGAGATAAAGAAGGCCCAAGAAGACCATGACGAGGCCGACGGGTTTCTTCTTCGCGATGACCATGATGAGGTGGACGATCCAAAAAATCGCGCCGATGCCCATGAAGGAGAGGTAGATGATCTGGGCGGTGGTGATCGTCTGGAAATTGAATAGGGCGACCATCGCCGGGACGAAGTTCCCGATCCAAGCGAAGTTGAAGACATCGTAGTACTTCACCTCGGGGGTGGACATCAAAGGAATGGTTAGAAACAAGGCGATGCCGATCAGGAAGGTGACGCCACCGCTAATGCAAAGACCCAAAACTTTTTTCTTCATAATAAAACCTCGGGATACGGAGGCTATTATAAGATTAGTTCGCGCACGCGTAAAGAACTTAAAAACCGCGCAATTTGCGAATGATTTATATTTTTTATCGCAGTTTTGCGCGGTTTTGCTATTTTTGGAAAATTGCGTTTATTTTGCCAAAGCGGCGCGGATGAAGGCGGCAAACAAGGGGTTAGGACGCCATGGACGCGAGGTGAATTCTGGGTGGAATTGGGAGGCGATGAAGAAGGGGTGATCCGGAATCTCAAAGATCTCGGCGAGCCCTTGCTGGGGGTTGTTCCCGGAGAAGAGGCCGCCCTTTTGCTCGAACTGTTTGCGGTAGGCGTTATTGAATTCGTAACGGTGGCGATGGCGTTCGCGGATGAGCTTCTGCCCGTAGCAACGTTCCGCCAAACTCCCCGGCGTCAAAGCGCAGTCATATAGGCCAAGACGCAGGGTTCCACCCATGTTGATCCCCGCATATTGATCGCGGAGGATGTCGATGATGGGAGTATCCGAACGGGGGTCGAACTCGGTGGAGGTGGCGTTGGGCAGGCCGACGACGTTCCTGGCGAACTCGATGGCCGCTAGCTGCATCCCAAAGCAAATGCCGAGGAAGGGGACTTTGTTTTCCCTGGCGTAACGGATCGCGGCGATTTTGCCTTCCGATCCGCGGCTCCCGAATCCGCCGGGGACGAGGATGCCATCATAATCGCCAAGTTTTTCTTTGGCGTTGCCGTCGTTCACGTCGATCGCCGGGATCCAGCCGATCTCCACTTCCGCATCCGCGGCGAATCCGCCGGCTTTGAGGGCTTGGGAAACGGAGAGATAGGCGTCATGGAGTTCGACGTATTTGCCGACCAAGGCGATGCGGACGGTTTTGGAAAGGTGCTTGATCTTCTCAACGAAGGCGGGGTAATCGCCCCAATCCAAGGGTTTGGTGTCTTCCATACGGAAATGACGGAGGACGAAATCGTCGATCCCCTGCTCATGCAAGGCCATCGGGAGGTCGTAGAGGCAGGGTTGGTCATCGGCCTCGAAGACGCCTTCAAGAGGGACGTTGCAGAATAGGGAAACTTTCTCTTTGGTGTGTTTATCCAAGGGGACTTCGCTTCTTAAGACGATCGCGTCGGGTTGGATGCCAAGCCCAGTCAACTCTTTGACGCTATGCTGGGTCGGTTTGGTTTTGGTTTCGCCGGAAGTGCGAAGATATGGCACTAAGGTGTTATGGACGAAGAAGGTATTGTCGTAACCGAATTCTAAGCGCGCTTGGCGGATCGCCTCGAGGAAGGGGAGGGATTCGATGTCGCCGACGGTGCCGCCGATTTCGGTGATGACGATATCCGCATGCGAGCTGTTCGCTGCGGAAAGCAAACGCGATTTGATCTCATTCGTCACGTGAGGAATGACCTGAACGGTCGCCCCGAGGTAATCCCCGCGGCGTTCTTTCTCGATGACCGCGCTATAGATTTTGCCGGAAGTGACGGAGGATTCCTTGGAATAGCATTCGTCCAGCCATCTTTCGTAATGGCCGATGTCCAAATCGGTCTCCGCCCCGTCGTCGGTGACGAAAACCTCACCGTGCTGGTAAGGGGACATCGTGCCCGGATCGACATTGAGATACGGGTCGAATTTCTGCATGAAGACTTTGAGGCCGCGACGCTTCAAAAGCATGCCTAGGGAAGAAGCGCTGATGCCCTTTCCCAAAGAGGAAACGACGCCGCCGGTGACGAAGATGAATTTGGTAGCCATAGGGAACCCTCGGAAAAACAACGCCCTTTATTCTAAAGGGAACTCAATTTAGGAAAAGGGGCAATTATGTTTTTTACCAGTTTGAGGGAACTAATAGGCTTTCTTGAGGAGAATCTCCCCCGTCACGCTTTCCAAAACGATCTCTTGGATATGGCTCTTCATCCCTTGATGGAGGGGGACGATCGCCAAACCATCTTCCTTGGAGACGGAGATTTCGAAGAGGTTATATTCTCCTTTTTGGTAGCCAAGTCCCTCCCCTTCATCTTCGTAATAAAGGGTCTTCGCGAGGCCGTCTTCCGTCCAGCGAAGACGCAAAACAGTCGGGAAATCGATATGTTTTTCCTTCTTTTGGGGCAAAACGACCACGCTTTGCTCGCGTTGGAATAACGGGATGTTTCCTAAGGGACAGGGAACCAACTGGTCGCCTTTTTTGAATCGTTGGCCATCGCTATACCGATAGAAGGCGCAAGGGAAATAAACCGAACGAGATTGCTGTCCCGGGAATAGCGCCGGGGCGAGTAACCACTGCTCCCCGAGCATCAGTTCGGTATTCTCGTTTTTCGCTCTTTCGTCTTTAGGGAAATTGTAGATGAGGGGTCCTAAGGCGATCTTTCCCGCGCTCTCGGCTTCGAATAAAGCGGTGTAGAGACTCGGAATCAATTGATAACGGATCATCAGGGCGTTCTTATATGCGAGGAACTCCTCCTCTTCCAATAGATAAGGTTCTTGAGGCAGGGTGTGGATGGCGCTGTGGTTGCGATAAATGGGATTGAAGAGGGAAGCCTCGGCCCAACGGGCGATGAGTTCGGGGGTGCTATCGCCGCCGAACCCGCCGATATCAACCCCGGCGCAGGCAAAGCCCGAAAGGGAAAGATTGCAAAGCTGAGGAATCATCAAACGAAGATGATCCCAAGTCGATTGGTTATCCCCCGTCCAGGTCGCGGCGAATCTTTGCGTTCCCGCGCAACCCGCACGAGTAACGATATAAGGACGTTTTTGGGCGGCCAAAAAGCCCATATGGGTCGCCTGGTTCATATAATGAGCGTATAGGTTATGGGCTTCTGCATGGGGAATTCCACCCATATCAACATTGAGGGGCAAAGGTCCTTTGAAGGAAGCGGGTTCGTTCATGTCGTTCCAAATGCCGTCGAAGCCAAAGCGGAGGAAATCGCGGACATACATCGACCACCAAATACGCGTGCCAACTTCAGGGAAAGCGGGGAACACCGAATCCCCAGGCCACACTTCGTTATGGTAGACCTCGCCGTTTAAGGTGCAGAAATGATGATCGGCGATACCCTCGTCATAGACGCGGTATCCCACTTCCGCTTTTACCCCCGCATCGATGATCGGGATGATGTGGATGCCTTCTTTTTTCTTTTCGGCCAGCCAATTCCGGATATCGGGGAAGGTTTCTTCGTTGACCGTGAAATCCTTGAAATGGTCCATGTAGTCGATGTCGAGGTAAATCGTGGTCAAAGGAAGCCCAGCCTTCTTATATCCGGCGATGACTTTCTCCACGTCTTCCTTGCTTCCATAGCTCCAACGGCTCTGCTGGGCGCCTAAGGAGAAACGCGGAGGCAAGGGACTCCTGCCCAGTAAAGCGGTATAGGCCGCGATGACCTCGGGGAGGGAGCCAAAGAAGAAATAGACGTCCTTTGTCCCGCCATCGAAGGAAAAACGCACCTCGTCTTTGACAGTTTTATTGAAATCGAAGCGGGTTTTGCAGGAGTTATCCAAGAAAACGCCCATCGATGCACCCCCATCGAAAAGCAGGAAAAAGTTAATGGATTTATATAAGGATGGGGTCGTATCGACGTGGGCTTCCGGCACATCGGAATTCCAGTTGATATAAGAATATCCCCGTTTATCCAAAGGGCCGGTTTTATCCCCAAGCCCATAGACGGGGCGAGAGGATTTCAAACTCATGCCGCCTTTTTCTTCTTCCTTGGGGAGGAATGGCGCTTCCTCAAGAACGGTCTCCCCGTTGAAGAAAGCTTTGAGGCGAAGATCTTTGTCCACCTCTACGCGTAGGAATGGGGTTTCGATGACCGCGTCTTCGCCTTCGACTCGATAAGTTATTTCGTCATTTAGCAGAATCAGCTTTCCGATGAGGCGGCTTGGTTTGGCGTCCGGTTCACGAAGATGGATGCAAGTCGGCAAAGGAAAGGAAAACAAGGCTTCCTTGCCCATGGAGGCAAGGCGGTATTCCCCGTTGGGGAGCAAGGTGATTTCCATACGGCATTATGATAATCGTTCCTATAGGAAAAGGCATTCTAGATTTCGAAAACTATGCGATTTCGCGGATGGATTAGAAAAAGAAACCCGGATTTGGGTTTCTTTTAGTTTTTCTTAACCGGGAGGATTTTCTCGTCGATCGTTTCGGCCTTCATGATGACGACCGGGGTGACGGGACGATCGTTAGGTCCTTTGCGGACCCCGGCGATCTTATCGACGACATCCATCCCTTTGCTGACGCGTCCGAAGGCGGCGTAGTTGCCGTCGAGGAAGAGGTCATCCGCGTCGCAGATGAAGAATTGGCTGCCCGCGGAATTGGGATCCATCGCCCTGGCCATCGAGATGACGCCGCGTTTATGGGAGAGGGGGTTATCGACCCCGTTGGCCCTGAATTCGCCTTTGATGGAATAGCCCGGTCCTCCGGTGCCGTTGCCGCGGGGGCATCCGCCTTGGATCATGAAGCCTTTGATGACGCGGTGGAAGGTCAATCCGTTATAGAAGCCTTGGGAAACGAGGGAGGCGAAATTATTCGCGGAAATCGGCGCCGCCTCGCGGTCGAGTTCGATCTCGATGTCGCCGTAGTCTTTGATGTGGAGAATGATCATTTTATTAGTCCTTTCTTATTCTTGATAATCGAAGATGATGTTTTTGTTCGCGTAAGTCACTTTCGCATGCGCCCCGACCTTGATCGGCATCGAGGGGCCGACATGGCCTAGGTCGATATCCATGAGGATCGGTTTGCCTAGGGGCTTAAGCATGTCGAGGACGGCGTTGAACCGATTGACCCCGAGCACTTCCGCATCCCGGCATAATGGGCGCCCAATGAGGAAGCCGTTCGCGTTTTCGAACCACCCAGCTTCCTTTAGCTGAAATAAGGCCCTCCTAATCCCTAATGGGGAGAGATCGCAAGCTTCGAGGAACCAGATGACCCCCTCGGGATGCTTGGCGTTGAATTCTTTGACTTTGTCATAAGCCGTTCCGCATAGGTTGATCAAACAGTCGAGACATCCGCCTAAGAGGATGCCCTCCATCGGCTTTTTATAGCCATCCGGCGTAATGATCTTCTCTTTCGTCAATCGGTATCCCCAAAGGGGATGTTTGGGATTGGATTTGGAAATCGAGTATTTCGGATAGCCTTCGAAATGCTTTTTGCCGCGCAGCATCGCCAGGGCGTCTTTCTCCGCGGTGCGGAATTTCTTTTCAAAGAAATGCGGGGCGCAGGGGCCATAGATCGACATCGTGTCGGACAAGACGACCAAAGGGAAGCAAAGATTCGTGTTATCTGAGAAGCCCATGAACCATTTCGCGGGCAAGGATTTGATCTTCTCGAAATCCAAAAACGGCAGGATTTCGCACATGGTTTCGCCGCCGCCCACCGACAAAAGAAGCGAGGCATCACTAGAAAAAGCATCCATGATCTCCTTCGCCCTCTTTTTAGGAGAAGCGGAGGCCGCCACCCCTTCTTCGAGACGGACGCAATTGCCTTCTTCGAGACGGAACCCCTCCTTCTTTAGCCGCTTGACGGAGGCTTCATGCCGCGTCAAATAAGGCTCAATCGTCACGCCGAAAGACGGGGCCACGAGGCGGACTTTGTCATTTTCATTCAAAAAGGCGGGTTGGCGCATGGATAGATGATACACCTTCTGAGGCCTACGGATGGATTTTCAACCAATCCTTTTTCCACATCAGGCCCTGGATGACGGTCTCGGCCGACCCTAGACGCGAGGTGACGGAGATTTTCTGATAGGTCTGGAACCCGCATTTCTTCATGAGCTTCTCCGCGCGGATGTTCCCTTCGAAATAGCCGTATATCACCAAAGTGCATCCGACTTCTTTGAACAAATAATCCAGCGCGGCATCCACCGCTTCCTTCATCAAGCCCTGCCCCCAAAGCGGCTTGGCGAGGATGAAGCCAAGCTCGCGGATGGTCTCATCGAAGAATTCGGGAACGTATTGTTCGCGGGTATCCTCCAAAGTGAAGGAACCCACCGCTTTCCCCTGGTATTCAACGCACCAGATTTTCTTGCTGCCGATGAAGGTATTGAGGATCTCTTGGGTCTGGTCTTTGTATTTGTGATGGCGCCAGCCGACCATTTCCCCCACCCCTTCGACGGAGGCGTATTCGAAGAAATCGTCGAGGTCGGATTGCCGCCAAGGACGAAGGACCAGGCGCGGGGTCTTCAAAGTGACATTGGAGATATCGACGGAAGCATTCATAACGGAGCTCCTTCTTTCCTTTATTCTCCCATAGGCGCGCGGACAAAGGGAAGGGAAAAAGGAAAACCGGGAATCGCTTCCCGGTCTTCTTTGCCGTGCCTCAGTCACGATGGACTGGATCACCATTTTGGTCATTTGGTGACCCCAACTGGAGTCGAACCAGTCATTGGACCTTGAGAGGGTCCCGTCTTAACCGATTGACCATGGGGCCATAACGGCGAAGGAAATTAAATCATCATTCGCCGTAGGTGGCAAGAGTTTAATTCAACTTCCCCGCGACAAGGCCCAAGCGGCGGGAAACCGCTTCTTGGCCAAGGATTTCCACGATTTCGTGGAGGTTCGGGGATTGGGTGGAGCCCACCAAGGCGACGCGGATGATCTCCGACATGTCGCTTAGGGAGCCTTTATAGGCGTCGGGGTTGGCTTTGTAATCCTTGTTGGAGGTGGCGAACCCTAGGCTTCCCCCGGCTTCTTTCAGTTGGGCGAACCAAGTGGATTCATCGACCCCGAAGAGCATCTCCTTCTCCTCTTTCTTCAGCAAAGCGGAGACGGTGGCCTTATCGAATTTCTCCTGCAGGGGCAATCCGTTATCGATGATCTTGAGGTATTCGTCTTCGTAGAAGAACTTGATGAGGGGGTAGATGTCGCTGTATTTGGCGTAGTCTTTCCTCGGGTTCGGGCGGTCCTTCTCGATGTTGAGGATCCGCTTGAAGTAGGCCGGGTCCTCCTCGATGCGCTTGGCGAGAATCGGCTCATGGACGGAGGCATAGGCCTTAACCGCGGCGAATTCTTCTTCCAAGGGCATCCTGGCGAGGATTTCCTTCGCGAAGTAATTGAGTTTGTCCTGATCGAACAAGGCGCCATCCAAGGACATCTTCTTCAAGGAGAATTTGAACTTGGAGACATCGAAGGTCTTATTGGCGATCCCCCACTCCTCGAAGTTGGAGTTCGCGATGGACATGAGGTAGGTCTTCAAGGCTTCCGGGGAATAGCCGAGGTCGAGGAAATAACTGACGGCGGCCTCCGGGTCTTTGCGCTTGGAGAGTTTCCTCTTATTCCCGTGATCGAGTTTCATGATCGAGGGGATATGCGCGTATTTCGGGGCTTTCCAGCCGAGGGCGCGGAACATGTCGAGGTGGATCGGGGTGGAGGGGATCCATTCTTCGCCGCGGGTGATCAAAGTCGTGCGCATGAAGTGGTCATCGCAGACGTGGGCGAAGTGATAGGTCGGCAAGCCATCGGATTTGAGGATGACGACGTCGGTGTCGTTGTCCTGCAGTTCGATTTCCCCGCGGATGGCGTCGGTGAATTTGGTTTTGCGATCATGGTCGCCCATCGAATAGAAGCGGATGACCCACGGGGTGCCGGCTTGGATGCGGGCGATGCGCTCGTCGACGCTGAGGTTCCTATCCCTGGCGTAAGCGCCGTAATACCCGGGCAACACCTTATTGGCTTCTTGGGCTTTGCGGATCTTGTCGAGGTCCTCCGGGGTGCAGAAGTCCGGATAGGCGCGTCCGCGGCGGACGAGTTCCTTGATGACGGTGCGGTAGATCATGCGGCGCTGCGACTGCTGATAGGGGCCGTATTCGCCCTTATCGCCTTCTGGGAAATACCCCTCGTCGGCATCGATGCCAAAGGCATGGAGCTCCTTGATAAGCAAATCGCCCGAGCCTTCGATCGTGCGCTTGGTGTCGGTATCCTCCAAACGGAAGAAATAGACGCCGCCGGACTGCTTCGCGACGGTATAGGAGATAAAGGAAGTGAAAAGGCTTCCCGTATGCAGGAACCCCGTCGGGGAGGGGGCGAAGCGCGTCACCTGCGCCCCTTCGGGCAAATTGCGCGGGGGATAACGTTTTTCGAGGTCCTCGATCGTTTCGGTGACGTCGGGGAACAATAATTCGGCTAATTCTTCATTGGTGGCCATAAGAGCACCTCCAAAAGCAACGGCGAGATTATAGGCGATGAAAGACGCCTATTCCAACATTAAATGTGCACGCGTGAGAGATTAGGGCTCCGCGATGAGCGGCAGCAAGGCCTCGAGGACCTCGAGGATGTCGGAGACGGTGAGGTCGCCGATCTTCTCCCCGCCATGGGGGATCGGATAGGTGTGCCCAGGAACGGTGATCGAAGATTTCAGTTCTTTATCGAGGTCGAAGGAGACATCGATGAGATGGGCTTCCACCAAGGCACGGATCGGCTCGGTTTTGATGTGATGGGTCATGTTGTCGGAGAGCTTCCCGAGGTCTTGGATGGTATAGGTGTATCCTTTCTCAAGGATGAATTGGCGATTCTCCGCGGAGAAGGTTTCCGTGTCCTCGGTGAACATGAACCAATAGGTCATGTCGAATTTCCGAGCCTCGAAGTGCTCGATCTCCACCTCATATCCATCGATGTCCACCGTGAGGGTGTTATCGGTTTCGCTGAAGACTTCGGAGCCGTCATAAGGCGATCCGGTGACATACTGATAGGCCTGTTTGATCGCCGCGTCCACCGTGCCCGCCGTGTAGGGGGAACCACTATAGCAGTACTTGAGGAAGTAATCGTTTTTAAACGAATCGTGGATGAATTCCACGTTGCTCTTGCCGGAACGGGCGACGATCTGCGCGCCAAGGGTCATTGCGGCGCCCGGTTGGATGTTGCCGTCATTGAGGTCGGCTTCTTTCGGGGTGAAGTGGATGTTGATCGCGTTGCGGCTTTCCGCTTCTGCACCGGTGAGGAATAGGTTATCGGCGAACAAATCGACGAGGTTGAGGTTCTCTAGGGCATGCTTAAGGCCGGTATTGCCTTCGCCGAAGACGACGACGTCGGAGAGCATCTTGAGGATCGGGGAGCTCGTCGCGCCGATATCGATCATCTCGCGAAGCTTCATCGTCTTGACGACGTCGGAGAGGTCGCAGAGGTTCGTGTTGGCCAGGTTGCGGATGATGCGCGGGGTGTTTTCATCGATATCGATGAGGTCGCGGAGGATGAGGCTGTTCTTCAGGGATTCCAAGATCGTATTGGAATCGTTGATGCTCGTGTCCTTGACGGAATAGAAGGGATCCCTGGCCACCGCTCCGCTCAAATCGAGGGAGGTATGGAAAGGATCTTCGCTATCGGTGAATTCCACCGCTTTCCCCGTGGCGATGTAGCCGGTGGTCGAATCGTAATAGTCATCGTATTCGGCCGTGAGGGATGCGCCTTCTAGAAGCGTCCAGCCCGAACGGAAAAGGACATAGTAATCCGTGGTCGTGGAATCGATGACGTGCTTGAAGATGTCGCCCGGATGGATTTCCATGACGTCTTTCATCGTCAGGCTGTTCATATCCGCTTCCAAGGTCTCGAGGGTGCTGCCCTTTTCGCATAGCGCGGTGAGGACGCGCGGAGAGGAGGCGGTCGGGGTGAAGATGTCGCTTAATTTCAGTTCGCCGAATTTGTTGGGGATCTCCGAGATCGGGGTGTCGGCCAAGGCTTCCGAGGTCGCGACTTTATAGATCATCGCGTCGGGGTCGGTGCCGATGTCCATCGCTTCGGATAGCGTTAGCGATTCAACGGCGGTGGAAAGCGTGCCGATCGTCGCGCCTTTGGCGGCCAAAGAGGTGAGGACTTTGCTCCCTGAGGTATCGACGACGTCAGAAAGCGCCAACCCATTGATGGTTTCTTGGTCAGTGAGGTCGCCGATCGTGGCGTCCGCGTCGTCATCGACGATGGCCTTGAGGATCTTGTTGTCGTTGATTTGGGAAGCGGTGAAGATGTCGGCGATGCGGACCGTGGCGACGTCTTTGTTGGAGATTTCCTGCAAGGTGTCATCGCGGAAAGCGTAAAGCAAATCGCCGTCATGGAGATCATCGAAGAGCTCGCCGATCGTCAAGGCGAGGACGCGGTCGTTGTCCTTCAAATCGCCGACGGTGTAGTACTGCGTTTCGCCTCCGACGATGTAGCTCTTTTCAGAAAGCGCCTTTAGGACGCCCGTGGCATCGGGGAAGATCTCGCGGAGCTCCAAGGTATCGATGAAGCCGGGCTCCATGATGTCGTTGAAGGTGTTGCCGGCGATCGATTGGATGAAATCCGAGGCGGTGGAAGTATCCAAAACCTGATCTAGGCGCAGACCTTTGATGTTTTCGAAATCCGAAAGCGAATTGATGGTCCAATGGTTGTCCGCGATGGTCTGCAAGAGGACGTTATCCGCGGGGATCGGATCGAAAAGGAGGCCGATTTCCAAGGTTTTGATGTTCGCGTCGTTGAAATCGTTGAGCGTCCAATCGGCGACCTGGGCAAGGAAGGGGCTACCGGAGGTGTCGACGACGTCGCCGATGACGATGGCGTTTTTGACGTTATCGAAGAAGGAGGAGCCGCCGTTCATGATGTCATAAAGGGAGACGAGCTCGCCGCTGGTATCGACGACGTATTTGCCCGAAACATCGTCATAGACGACGGGGTAAACGATGTATTTCAAAAGGCCTTCCGCGTTCACGTTGCCGTGCTCATCTTTGAAGAAATTGCCGATTTTGATGCCCTTTTCGACCTTCTCGGGGAGGTAGGTGCTTAGATCGGTCGTGTGGTCGTATTCCGTTTCCGGGCGGGGGGAGGAAGCATCGAGGACGAAAGGTTTGTTCTGGATCTCATCCCAATCGAATTCGAAGCCGAGGAGGCTATTCATCGCGGGGTTGATGGTATCTTCGACGAGTTTGCGGACCTGGGGGCTCACCTTATTGAGGTCGCCGAGGGTCTCGAACTTCTGCGTCGAGAGTTTGGTGATCATGCTCAAAAGCGAGTCGTTGAGGTATTCTTCGCCGATGAATTCGTTGGGATCCTGCCCCGCCATGCGGGTGAGGTCGGAGACGCGCACCGCCGTGCCGGCGATCGCAACGCCGCCGACGATGGCGACGCCGCAGGCGGCGAACCCGCCGACAAAGCAGAGAAGGTATTTCCACCAATTGTGCTGGGTAGGTTGTTTTTTCTTCGATCCGGGAGCGCCCATGTTTAGCCTTCCTTTCGTTAAAACAATAAAGTTTTCCTTTTAGGCAATCATAACATGAATATGCATTTACGCACGCATTAAATAAGGCAATCTCCCCCTTGATATCTCGATATGCCCTCCCTATAATAAGCGAGCCTTTAAGGGCATTCGCAGGCGTAGTTCAATGGTAGAACGCAACCTTGCCAAGGTTGACACGCGGGTCCGATTCCCGTCGCTTGCTCCAGCAAAAAACAAAACCCCGGACGATCCGGGGTTTTCTTTATTCCTTTGGAATATCGGTGGGATTCTCCGGCGGGAGATCACCATTATTTTGCTTTAGCTTCTCCATCGCCTCGCGGAGGGAAGACAGGGCTTTTTGGCGTTCTTGCTCTTCGGGGCTATCGGGCGGGAACATCCCCTGCATCTCCTCGAAATAACGTTCCCAAGTGAGCAGCGTCTCTTTGGCGAATGAGGTGAAATAATCGCGGGCAAGCAACAACCTAGAAACGCCTAGCAAGGGCATTTGGGGCAGTAGGAAGACCAAACCCATCGCGAGTCCCCCGAAGGTCATAACGCCGAGGTCGATCTGGACCAAGGAGGCGAGGAACATCCCTAGGGCATAGCCCCCTAGATACAGAGGGATCAAAGGCCATTGGGAGGAGAAATGTTTCTTATAGGCGTCTTTGCGGTGGGCGGCGAAAACGCTGCGGTAGACGCTCGCGTAAAACCGCCCGGGCGCCCCGTTATCCTGGTAATGCGCCAAAAGCAAAACAAGGGGGGCGTGCATCGATAAATGATGGAAAAAGAAGAGAAAAGCCAGGCCGAAGGAGATCGCGTCGGCATAGGAAATCATGTGGATGATCGGCTCGGAGGAATTCAAGAAGGCGATCACTTCGTTGCCGTCGGAGGCGCTCTCGATAAGGGCGAGCAACGCTTGGTATTCGCTACTTAATCCTGGGAAGAAAGCGTCTCCAGCCAAAGCGAAGAGGATGCCGCAGAGAAAGGCGCTGACCATATAGGCGGCCCCACCCTTGAGCAGTCCAATAAGCACCGACATGCTCCCGAAATAGGGACGGCGGTAATAACGCCCGAAAAGGCGGAGGTTGTTCATGAAACGGACGTCCAAGCCAGAATTCGGATCGGTGAGGCCATCGCTATAGAAGCAATACATCACAAAGCCCGGGACAAAGATGAAGGGCAAAGTGATGACCAGACTAAGCGGAAAGAAAAGCGCGGGGAGGATGGCGAGGAGCGCAAACAAGAAGAAAGGGAAAATCGCCACCGCGAGGCGGAAAGGATCGACGAGGGCCCGCTTCTTGGTCCTTTGAAAGAAGGTCAGCTCACTTTTTTCCATGTTGGTTCAGCTGGGCGATGTCGGCGACCAATAGGCTCGTCGCCGCGGCATTGAGGGGATCGACGTCGCGGCTTTCCATGTCCTCGATGAAATGATTGAGGTTGCGCAGAGACACCATGTAGCTCCCCCGCTTGCTTTGGTCGAAAGTCGAATAGTAGCAATCGTCATTGATCAAAACGATGGGGATGATGTAATCCAAAGGAAGGTTGGCCATCAACGCGAAATGCTCCGCGCGGAGGGCGTTTTTGGATAAGGGGTTGCCGATATACACCCATTTCCGGCGATGGTAATAGATCCAACTCTCGTTCTCGGGGTTGGCCTTAAGTGTCCCATCGAAATAAAGGTCGCGGATGCAATAGATGAATTTGTCCCCGACGATGATGTGGTCGATGTGAAAAGTCTCCGAACCGGCGATTTGGTTCTCGAATTGGTTGATGAGGTAAAAGTCGTGGTTGAGGACGACCTGGTTCACCTTCCTGTAATAGAAGGAGACGGTGTGATGCCTTAGCAAATAACGGTAAATGGGGCCGAAAAGCAGCCAAAAAAGGTAGCCGGCCACGGCGATCGAGGCGGCGACGATATAGATGGCGACTTGCAGTTCGTGGCCCATCGCTTAATCGGCGTAGGCCTCCGCGGTCTTGAGGGCGACCAAGACCATGTCTTTCAATCCGGTCTGGCGCTGCTCGGGGGTGAGGATGCCTTCCTCGACGAAGGAATCCGAAACGGTGAAGATGGAAAGGGCCTTCTTGCCCATGTAGGCGGCGTTACCGAAGAGGGCGTAGGATTCCATCTCGACGCAGACGACGCCGAGCTTCGCCCACTTCTTCCAGTAGTCGGGGTCGGTGTCATAGAAGACGTCCGCGGACAAGACGTTGCCGACGACGACGTTCTTCTTGAGTTCCTTCGCCGCGTTATAGGCGGTTTGGAGCATCCCGAAATCGGAGATGGCGGAATAGACCCCGCCTTGGAGGTTATATTGGTAGGCCCAATTGGAATCGGTGCAGGCGCCCTGGGCGAGGATGACCGAGCCGACGTGGGCTTCTTTGCTATAGGAGCCGCAGGTGCCGATGCGGATGATCGCTTCGACGCCGTAATGCTCGAAGAGTTCGTGGCTATAGATGCCAATCGAGGGCATGCCCATGCCGGAGGCCATGACGGAGATGCGTTTGCCATTATCCGTGTAGCCGGTATAGCCGAAGACGCCACGGACTTCGGTGACCAAAACCGCGTCATGGAGGAAGTTCTCGATGATCCATTTGGCGCGCATCGGATCGCCGGGCATCAAAACGACTTTGGCGAAATCGCCAGGCTTGGCATTGATATGGGGGGTAGGCATGTTGTTTGCTCCTTTGGGAATGAACGCGATTATCTTATACGAAAAACGCCCCCTTGGGGAGGGCGTCCTATGGGTTTTGGCTTTATTCTTCCTTCGGCTCGCTGGCGGCGGACATGAATTCCTGGAAGGTGGACATCAAGGCGTCCGGGGTGACGGAATTGAGTTCGCCCTGCGCGGCGATGGAGATGCGGCCCGTCTCTTCTGAGACGACGATGGTCACGGCGTCGCACTGCTCGGAGATGCCGATGGCGGCGCGGTGGCGGGAGCCGTATTTGCCGGTCAAGGGGCGGGTCGTCGGCTTGTAATAGACGGAAGCGGCGACGATTTGGTCGTTGCGGATGACGACGGCGCCGTCATGGAGGCGGGTGCCGGGATAGAAGATCGTCTGGATGAGCTCGGCGGACACCGGGGCATTGATGAAGGTGCCCGATTTCATTTCCTCGCTTAGGGAATCCTTGCGTTCGAAGGTAATGAGGGCGCCCATCTTTTGTTTGGACATCCATAGAACCGCGGACATGACTTTGCCGTAAACCTCATCGCGGTCGAAGATGACTTCGCCCTGCTTCTTCCCAGCGCGATGGAAGGAAAGGCTCTTCTTGCCCTTCATGTTGTTGGCGACCAAGGCGCGGGTCTCCGTCGCGTTGGCGGAGAGGAAATAGACCATGGCGACCGCCATCACGATCAAAAGGGCGTAGAACACCGGGGAGAGAAGGAAGATGTAGGCGATAATGGAAAAACCCGTCAGGCTCAAGATGACGATGCGGGGGAGCCAGCGGCGGAATTCATAGAAAGAGAACAAATTGATCAAGACGGCCAACACCGTAAGCACGACGAAAGTGACGATCGTCAACGGATCGGCGAAGTTGACGATGAACGTGGGATTAGCTAAGACAACGGAAATCATTCGAGTACCTCGATACGCGAATATTCTAGACATCGAATCCTTCTAAAAGAAGAGAAAAATGATGATTTGCGCGGTTTTCATGTGCTTGCAAGCTCATCAAGACACGCGGGCGACCTTCTTTTTAGGATTCTTATGCGCATTTGTGCGAAAAACCTTGCATTTTTATCGACGTATGTCTTATTTATCCCAAGCTTTTAAGCAATCTTGATCAAAAGGAGAAACGAAAATGAAAGCACTAAAAATCCTGGCTCTTCTCTCCTCCGCTGCCCTGCTTGCCGCTTGCGGCGCCGGCGGCAATGGCGGGAAAGAATCCAGCAAAGACGCCTCTGTCGATCCGGCCAGCGTCCAATCCGTCGATTCGGAAAGTTCCGAAGCAGCCCCGACATACATGACTCCGGAAGAAGTCATCACCGAAATCGGTTCCTATTTTGGAGGAACGGCTGTAGAAGTCGAAACTGGCGTTTTCGGCGTTTATGGCGCATTCCCCGCCGCGAACTATCCCATTGAGGATCTGAAGAACTATGTCTCCACCCTCTTCGTTCCCGAGGAATTCGAATTGGATGAGGACTGGTCCACTCTCGAGGACGGCACCGAAGCCTGCACCTACATCAACCCCGCCAATACCGAGCTTGAGGTCTACGTCTATGCCCAAACGCTAATCGTTGACGGCGAAGGCAAAATCGTCGAGGAAAGCAGCGAAGGCACGAGCGAAGTCGAGGCCACTTGCATCGAAGCCTACGCCTACACCGTCGAAGCGGAAGCCTAATCGCGGCTAGAAATGCGCAAAAAGAAAGACGTCCTCGCGGGCGTCTTTTCTTTATTTCGTGGGGACCATTAGGCTATTTTCTCGCCTATGGGGATCTCGATGATGGTGTTGTTCGTGTTGAGCAAACGCAGATACTTGAAGTCCTTGGCCACCTTGCGGATGATCTCGATCCCGTGGAAACGCATGTCTTCCTCGTCGCCGGGTTGATAGGTCGTCGGATCGAAGGCGATGCCGTCATCGCGGATGCGGACGAGGACCCCCTGCTCCGTCTTGGCGAGGTTGACGTCGATATATTGGGAGGGCCCATGATGACGGTAACCATAGGCGATGGTGTTGGCGATGATCTCTTCCGCGGCCAAGGCGAGCATCGCCGAGGCGGTTTCGTCTTTCGAAATCTCGAAGGCCGCGTTTTGCAAAGCCTCCACGACGGCGGAGATCTCCTCCTCCTTCGCCGGGATGGAAAGATCGACCTGGTTCTCCTTTTTCTCGGAAGCGGGGAGCAATAGCACCCCTTTGCCGGGGTAACGCCCGAGTTTCTTCATGATGAGGATGAAGAAGAACACCAATAGGGCCCCCGCCCCTTCCATCAGGATGACGCCATAGGAGAAGCCCATCACCCCAAAGCGCATCATCAGGAAGAAAATCGACACCGGGCCCACCGCCCCCATGCGTAAGACATTGGAGAGCAACGAAGGCCCGTTGAGCATGACGGAGGGATAGTAATAGACGATGTATTTGTTCACCGTGTAGAAGAGGAAGGATAGGCAATAGATCCTCACGACGAACAACGGATCGATCGTCAAACCATCGCGGATCGAGGAGAGATTCACCCCGAACATCGTGAAGAAGAGCTCGGGGAAGATCATCGACACCGCGGTCAATACCACGGTGATGCCCATCGCGATGAAGAAGACGCGTTTGCAGATCGCGCGGATCCCGAAATAGTCTTTCTCCCCGAATAAAGAAGAGACGACCGAGGGCATGATCTGCAGGATGCCGATGACGAAGATGTCGATGACGAAAGAGAAATTGGTGAGCATCGCGTATAAGGGCATCTCCATCCCTTGGAGGTAGGAGGTCGCGGCGATGTTGAGGACGAGGTAATAGACGAAGGAGAGCAAGGTCAAGGCCCCGGAAGAGGAGCCCGATTTCAATAAGGGCTTTGCCAAGGAGAAGGCGCCTTTAAAGGGGGTCTTAAGGTCCACCACTCGCTTCTTCGAACGGATGTAGGGGATCAAAACGCCCATCCCCGCGAGCATGCCGATGCCCATCGAGCTGGCGACGCCCCACATCGCGACATCGGGG
The DNA here is from genome assembly GCA_900317295.1 of uncultured Erysipelotrichaceae bacterium. Lineage (GTDB taxonomy): Bacteria > Bacillota_I > Bacilli_A > RFN20 > CAG-826 > Alloenteromonas. The sequence continues at coordinate 5,736 of ONGB01000017.1, read as the reverse complement.
GAAAGGAAGACGCAGAAGAGGATTTCCGCGCCGACATGGACGATGTTGGTGATGATGAAGAAGGCCGCGCCGAGATTGGGGTGGTTGTCGGAGGATAGCCAATAGGCCAAGGTGATCCCCGCCCCTAGAATCGGGGCCTGATAGGCGTAGACCTGGATATATTGGGAGATCATCGGGGTCAATTCGCCGAAGCTCCCGGCGAATAATCCCGCGATCTGATTCCCCGCGAAGGCGGCCACGGGGATGAAGATGAGGGAACTCACAAAAGAGAGGAGCATCGCCAGATAAAACGTCTGGGATGCTTCTTTGATCAGGCGCTTCCCGATGTAATTGGCCCCGACGATCGAAGCGCCGGTGCCGATCATCATCCCGGGGATCTCGACCAAAAAGACGACGGGCAAGGCTAGCGAGGCCGCGCTTAGCGCACCATCGCCAAGGAAATTCCCGATGACGATCGCGTCGGCCAGCGAGCCGAATTGCATCGCCAAAACCATCAACACCGTCGGGATGAGGTATTGGTAGAACTTCCTGCGGATGATCTTGTCGTTGCGGGAATAAGACGAATCCATGCTGCCCCCTTAATCGAAGAAGCCGAGGGTCGCCAAGGACTCGATGGACCGCTCGAGGTAATGCATCCCGGTGATCGGCCACTTATAGCCAAGGCGATAGAGGGCTTTGATGGAGAAGGAATTGTCGGAGAGGATGAAGCTGCGGCTCTCTCCAGAGGAAGAGTCATAGGAAATCAGCGAAGACACCGCCATGTTCTTCTCCTCGTCTTTCATGAACTCGGCCAACCGTTTGGCGTAGACCTCATCGGGGACGATGTCGACCTTATAACCGCATCCGTTAAGCGCGGACAAGACGTCGCCGAATTCGACTTCGTGCGAGTTGGCGCTATGGAAGAGGGTGAACTCCTTCGGGGTCGAGGCGAATAGCAACACCGTCTTCGCCACTTCGTCGATCGGGGAGAAGTCGATGGTCGCGTCGGCCGCGGAGACGGGGAAGCAACCTAATTGGACGTAGGCCCTTAACGAATTCATGAAGCTATTGGTCCCGGAGTTGATCTGGAACTCGCCATCGCGTTCGCGGCCCATCAAATTGCCGACGCGGATGACTTTGCCGTCTAATCCGCGCTTGCTGACGGCCTCAAGGAGCGCTTCCTCGGCCTTGATCTTCGAATGGATGTATTTATTGGAGATGTCCTGGCCAAAATAGACTTCGTTCTCGTGGATGCGCTTGGTCTCCGGGAATTTGCCGTTGATGTTCTCCCCGGCGACGGAGAGGGTGGAAATCTGCACCAACCTCGCCTGATGCGCGAGGGCGACTTCGATGAGGTTCTTCACCCCGCCGAGATTGACGCGCTCGATGGAGTCGTCGTTGGAGAAATGCTTCACCAAAGCGGCGCAGTTGATGATGAGGTCGAACTGCTCCTTCTCTAGTTTCTTCAGCAAGTCCTCCGCGGTGACGTCGGACTCGATGAAGGCGACGCGGCGATCCACCGCTTCTTCAAAGATGTCGCCGAAATAATAGGCGAGCAGCCCCGAGAGGCGTTCTTTCGCGGAGATGTCCTCCGCCCCGCGGATCAAGGCGAGGATCTCGATCCCTTCGTTTTGCAATAGTTCGCGGAAGACATGGATGCCCAAGAAACCGGTCGCCCCGGTGAGCAGGACGCGTTTGGGGTGGAATTCCGCGCGGATTTTGTCGACTTCGGGGATGACGTTATGCTCCGCCCCTTCCGCGGAGGGGGTCGTTTCTTCGGTTTCGGAAACGGCTTTCCCCTGCCCGTGGTTCTTCACCAGGGCCGCCAAATCGGCGACGGTCGGGTTATCGAAGATGTCGCCATAGGAAATCGGCAACTGCTTCTCGATCGCGAGCATCGCGACCTTCGAGGCGCTTAAGGAAGTGCCGCCCAGATCGAAGAAGTCGTCGTCGATCGAAAGGTCTTTGACGCCCAAGACGTGTTGGAAGATCTCATAGATCGCCTTTTGGGTGTCATTCCGTGGCAGGCGGAGTTTGGCTTCTTCGCGTTTGAGGGTCGGCTCGGGCAAGGCCTTCTTGTCGACTTTGCCGTTTTGGGTCATCGGGATGGCGTCTAGCCGCACGAAGACCTTCGGGATCATATACGGGGTCAGCGATTTGGATAGATGCGCCTTCAGATCCGCGGTCGGCACTTCTTCTTTGGCGAGGTAATACCCGACGAGGAATTGCCCTTCTTCCGCGGTTTCTTTGACCAAGACCACCGCGCGGGAGATCCCGGGGTAGGAGGCCATGTTGTTCTCGATTTCGTCGAGCTCGACGCGGAGGCCGCGGAGCTTGACTTGGTTGTCCTTCCTGCCGAAGAACTCGATGCGCCCATCGTAATTGATGCGCGCCAAGTCGCCGGAACGGTAGGAATAGACCCCTTCGTATTGGATGAATTTCTCTTTGTTGAGGTCATCGCGGTGGATATAGCCGCGGGCCACCCCATCGCCCCCGATGAGCAGCTCGCCCGTCGCGCCCAAAGGCAAGCGGCGGAGCTTCGGGTCGATGATGTAGGTCTTCACGTTCGCGTCGGGGAAGCCGATCGTGATGCGCGGGGAGGTGATGATGTCCATCGTGCAGGTGACGGTGGCTTCGGTCGGGCCATAGCCGTTATAGGGGACGGCTTTCATGCCGCGGTCCTTCATCTTCTTGATGAGGGCGGCGGGGATCGCTTCGGCGCCTAAGTCGATCGCGTTGAGGTTGCGGAAGGCCTCCATGACCGATTCGATATCGAGAATGTTATTGACGTAGGAGGGGGTGGTCGTGAGGATATCGACCTTGTGTTCCTTCATCCGCTTGGCGAGATCGACGGGGTTGAGGATCTCATCTTCGCTGGCCATCACGGTGGTCAAGCCGGAGGCGAAGGGGACGAATTCCTCTTGGATCGATAAGTCGAAGGAAAGCGAGGCCAAGGCGATGGTGACCGAGGCGTTCTCGTTATATTCCCTGGCGACGTAGTTATGGGAGTTAAGATCCACCAGATTGGCGAGGCTATGATGCTCGATCATCACGCCTTTGGGCTTGCCGGTGGAGCCGGAGGTATAGATGCAGTAAGCCAAGGAGGACGGGTCGATTTTCACATGCACGGGGTCCTTGGATTCCTTCGCGAGGATGTCCTCGATGAGGAGGAAGGTGGCGTTAGGATAGCTATCTTTCTTCTTCTCGAAGATGTCCTTCGTGGTCAAGACGAACTTGGCCTCGGCATCCTCGATGATGTAGGAGATGCGCTCATCGGGGTAGGCCGGGTCGATCGGAAGGAAGGCCGCGCCGGATTTAAGGACGCCTTCCCTCGCGACGAAGGCATTGGCGATCCTTCTAGTGAGGGTGACGACCTTATCGTCGGCTTTGACGCCGAGTTTGACTAAGGCGTTGGCGATTTGGTTGGTCCGTTCGTCGAATTGGCGATAGGTCAGGGTCTCGTCGATCCCGATGATCATCTCCTTGTCGGGATGGGCTTGGACTTCGCGAGACAGATAATCCAAGTAGCACGGGAAAGCGAGCTTCTCCTCCGTCGCGTTATAGACGTCCATCGCCTTCTTGTCTTCTTCGTCGACCAAGGCGATGTCCCCGAGGACCCCGTCGGAGAGGAATCCCTGGGCGATGAGGTCGAATAGCTTGCCGAATCCCTTCAAGGTCTCGGGGAGATAGAGGTTCTCGGGCACCTCGAAATTGAGGAGATACCCTTCTTCTTTTAGGAGGCAATCCACGGAGAAGGGGGCTTTCGCATCTTCCCCGATCAAGGGGATGAGCTCGATTTTCTTATCCCCGAGATGGTCGGGGAGGAAGCCGTCCCCTTGGTAAGCAAACATGATGTCGGGCTTCACCCCGAAGTCATGGCTCACCTCGGCGAAGGAATAGAGGGTGTTGGCCGCGCTTTTCTGCAGCTGCGACTCCACTTCCTTCACGAAATCCAGGCGTTTTTTATCCGCGGGGGCAAGCGCATAGACCGGCAAAGTCTTCACAAGCATCGTCATCGTGGAGAGCAAGGAGGCCTCATCGCGCCCGGAATAGATGGAGGTGAACAAGGCGTCTTCGTTGCCGTTCCACACGGCGAGGGCGTAGGCGAAGACGGCGTTGAAGAAGCCGTTGGGGTTAATCGCGTTCTTCTTGAAATAGTCCGCGGCTTTCTTGACGTCTAGCTTCAAGGGCACGGAGCAAAGCAAGGGCTTCGCGGTTTCGGGGAGGCCATAGTCCTTATGGGGCAAGGAGGAATTGTCCACCCCGGTGAGGAAGGAAGCATAATGGGCCTTTTGCTTGGCGAGCTCTTCTTCGCTTCCCCGTTTGATTTCGGAGAAGGCGATCTGCGCGGGGCTCCTTCTTTTCGGATCGATGGCTTTGCCTTCTAGGATTTCGGCGATCTGGGCCATCAACAAAGCCAAGGAGGAGCCATCGCTTCCGATGTGGTGGGTGTCGAGGAAGAGATAATGTTCCTTCCCTTCGTAGATGCGGGCTTGGTATAACGGGCCTTTGAAGAGGTCATAAGGCGTCAAGACGAACGGGAAAACGGGGTCTTTTCCGATCCGTTCGACCTTCGCGGGCTCTTCGCTTGGGACGAACTCGACGTCGCTGCCATTGTTATGGAGATGGGCCTTCAACCCTGGGTGGGCGTCGATGGCTTCCTTGATCGCGTTTTCCAAGGCGTCGAGGTCGATGCCCTTATCGAGCTTATAGAGCAAGGGGATGTTATAGATCGTCGAATTGGGGTGGGCCATCATCTCGACGAAGATGCCCTGCTGGGTCTTGGTGAGCGGATAGGAGGCCTTCGGGTCGATGGCTTCTTCCGCTTCTTCGGCTTTCCCAAGCTTGGCAAGCTCCCTTACGGTCGGATGGACGCGGAGGTCTTCTAAGGACACTTCGATCCCGCATCTAGAGGAGAGCAATCCCATGTAACGGATCGAGGCGATCGAGGTGAGCCCGGCCTCGAAGATGTCGGTGGTGACCCCGACTTCCTCATAGCCAAGAATCTCTTTGGTGAGGGAGAGGATCGCTTCTTCTTTCTCTCCTTCGGGCGGAACGATCTCCCCCGCTTCCCGCTTCGGGATGGGAAGGGCGCGCTTATTGACTTTGCTATTTTGGTTTAAGGGGATGGCGTCTAGCTGCATCAAGGCCTCGGGGACCATGTATGGGGGTTTTCTTTCCCCGATGAACTTCTTGATCGCGTCGATGTCGAGTTTGCTATCCGCGACGAAATACCCGGCGATGAACATGCCGCCGCTCGGGGCGGGGAAGGCTTGGACGGTCGCATCCTTGATTCCCGGGAATTCGCGCAAAACCCGTTCGACTTCGCTCGTTTCGATGCGGAAGCCGCGGATCTTGACCTGGCCGTCTTTCCTGCCGATGAAGTCGAGGGTGCCGTCTTTGAGGTAACGCACGACGTCGCCCGTATGATAGAACTTCTTGAAATCGCCATCCTCGAAGGGGTTCTCCAAGAAGGCCTTCGCGTTTTCTTCCGGGCGGTTTAGATACCCGCGGCCGACTTGGTGGCCGGAGCAATAAAGGAACCCGAGCGCCCCATAGGGCAAACGACGCATCTTCTTATCGAGGATGAAGGTATGGGTGATGGGCAAGGGTTTGCCGATCGGGACGCGGTAATAGAGACGGTCCACCGTCTGCTCGGAGACGATGATCGTGCATTCAGTCGGCCCGTAGCCGTTGATCAAACGATAGCCTTTCGGCGGGGCGACGGGAACGAGCTTCTCCCCGCCCACGAGAATG
>ONGB01000036.1 GCA_900317295.1 uncultured Erysipelotrichaceae bacterium | reverse complement strand
AACACTTGGCCAAAACGTCTTTGCGGACGGCTTTGACATCGGCGCGGGAGATGACTTTGCCGTTGATGGCGGCCTGCACCGGAACGGTGAATTGCTGTCTTGGGATGACTTCCTTCAATTTGGAAACGAGGGCGACGCCGCGGTTATAGGCGGTCGGCCGGTAGACGATGGAGGATAACGCGTCAACGATGTCGCCGTTGAGGAGGATGTCCATCTTCGCCAAATCCGATTTGCGGTATTCGAGGAACTCGTAATCCAAAGAGGCATAGCCTCGGGTGAAACTCTTCAGGCGATCGAAGAAGCTATAAATGATCTCGCTTAAGGGGAGTTCGTATTTGATGATCACGCGGGAATCGTCGAAATATTCCATGTCCTTATAGACGCCGCGGCGGTCTTGGCAAAGTTTCATGATCGCGCCCACGTATTCCTTCGGGGACATGATGTCCGCGGTGACGAAAGGCTCCTCGATGGCGGCGGTGACGGAAGGTTCGGGAAGCGCCGAAGGGTTATCGACCATCAGGACTTCGCCATTGGTTTTGATGACTTTGTAGATGACGCTAGGGGCGGTGAGGATCAAATTTAGGTTATACTCGCGCTCCAACCGTTCTTGGACGACGTCCATGTGCAAGAGGCCCAGGAAACCGCAACGGAAGCCGAAGCCAAGGGCTTGGGAGGTCTCGGGTTCGAAGGTCAAAGAAGCATCATTGAGGGTGAGCTTTTCTAGCGCTTCGCGCAGATCGCCATAGGCTTTGGAATCCACGGGGTAAAGTCCGCAATAGACCATCGGGTTGATTCTGCGATACCCCGGCAAAGGCGTGGCCGCGGGACGATCGGCGGAGGTGATGGTTTCGCCAGGATGGACATCTTTGATGTCTTTGATTTGGGCGCATAGATAGCCGACTTCGCCGCATTCCAAAGAAGCGGTCTTGATTTCAGAGGGGGTGCGGATGCCGACTTCGGTGACGAGGTATTCCTTATCCGCTTGCATCAGACGGATGCGCGAACCGGGTTTGACGGAGCCATCCATGATGCGGATGAGCACCACCACTCCGCGATAAGAATCGTAATAAGAGTCGAAGATCAAGGCCTTCAAAGGGGCGTCGGGATCGCCGGAAGGCGCGGGGATTTCATAGGGGATCCTTTCAAGGATCTCTTCCACGCCCATCCCCGTTTTGGCCGAAGCCAAGCAGGCGTTGGTGCAATCGATGCCGATGCGCTCCTCGATTTCCTTTTTGACCATCTCCGGCATGGCGGAGGGGAGGTCTACTTTGTTGATGACGGGCAATAAGGCGAGGTTATTATCGATGGCCAGGTAAACGTTGGCCAAGGTCTGGGCTTGCACCCCTTGGGTGGCGTCGACGACCAAAAGCGCCCCTTCGCAGGCGGCCAAGGAACGGCTGACTTCATAGGAAAAGTCGACGTGCCCCGGCGTGTCGATGAGGTTATAAATGTATTTTTCGCCATCTTTGGCGGTGTAGGAGATGGTGACGGCGTTCAGCTTGATCGTGATGCCGCGTTCCTGCTCCAAATCCATCGAGTCGAGGATCTGGTCCTTCATCTCGCGCTTATCGATGGCGCCGGTCAATTCCAAAATGCGATCGGCCAAGGTCGATTTTCCATGATCGATATGGGCGATGATGGAGAAGTTTCGGATGTGGGATTTGTCGAACGCCATAATTAACGGAGGGATTATAGACTAATCTTTGTCCTTCTTGTAGAAGGAAGAAAGGACATCGGTGACTTCTTCCGGTTTCAAGACGACTTCGTAATCCGGCCAGATCCTGGCGAATTGGTCGCGGTAATCGCGATGGAGGTAGCGGTCGTCGATCAGCAAAGCGGCGCCTACGTCGGTCTCGCTGCGGATGAGGCGGCCGACGGCCTGGGTCACTTTGTTGATTCCGGGGAATTTGTAGGCGAAATCATATCCCGATTCCCCCTGCTCCTCGCGGTAAGCGCGGATGAGGTTGTTCTCGTGGTTCACTTGGGGGATGCCGACCCCGACGATGCCGACCCCGATGAGGCGGTCATCGGCCAAATCGATCCCCTCGCTGAACGCGCCTCCGAGGATAAGAAGGCCAATCGTCGTCCGCGCGGGATTGGGGAGGAAGGCGCTGAGGAAGAGCTCGCGGTCCTCCACCGACATCCTCCGCCCTTGAATCAAGATGTTGCATCCAGAAAAATCAAGGAATGGTCGGATGTTTTCCATGTATTCGTAACTCGGGAAATACAGGAAATAATTCCCCGTTTTCCCACGGACGAAATTCATGAGGTATTGAGCGACTTCCGCGTAAGATTTCTCCCTATCTTTGTAACGGACGCTCACTTTGGGGGCGATGAGGATCTTCAGATTCTCTTTGGGGAAGGGTGAAGGCAAAAGAAGGTTTGGGCACTCCGAGGATCCACAGATGGCGTTCATGTAGAACTCGATCGGGGAAAGGGTCGCCGAGAAAAGCACCCCTCCTTTCACGGAATCCAAACTGTTCTTCAGATACGAAGAGGGGTCGACGCAAAGGAGGTTGATCTCGGTGTTTTCGCCCTTTCGGGTGATGATCCCCCGATAATGGCTTCCATAATACTCATCCGCGATTTTTCCAAACCGCGAAGCCTCGCGACTGAAAGCGCGGAAATCGTCGGGCATCTGTCCTTTTTCGTTCTTGCGCGCTTCTTGCTCCGCTTTGCGGAAACCCTCCACCGCTTTTAGGAATTCCAAAGGAACGGCTTGGATATCGAGCGGCTCGTCGGTTTCGATTTCGATGGCTTCCAAGGTCTGAATGATCTTATTTAGGCGTTTCCTTAACGAAGCCCACCGCGGGCCCTTGAGGCTTTTCTTCGCCAGGGCCGCGTCTTTGGAGGATAAGGCGGCGGAATACATCTCCCTCCCGCGATCGATGAGATTATGCGCCTCATCCACCAACACGAGGTATTTCTTGGAATCAACCGTGGGGTCGAAGTAACGTTCCAAATGCACCATGGGGTCGAAGAAATAGTTGTAATCCCCAATGATCACGTCGGCTTCTAAAGATAAGTCCAACTGGAATTCGAACGGGCAGATCATGTGCTTGAAGCAGATGACGGAAACCGTCTGCAGGTCAAAACGGTTGGTTTTCTCCACCGCTTCTTGGATCGCCGCTTTGAGCTTGGTGTAATATCCCTTCGCGAAAGGACAGTCATCGGGATTGCAGGCGTGCCCGGGTTGGAAACAGATCTTCTCTTTTGCGACCAAAAAGGAATCGCGTCCGACAAAGCCCTTCTCATATAGGGCCGTCATTGCGTCATAAGCCGCGGCTCCGCCGGTGTTCTTGGCCGTTAGATAAAACACGCGGTCCATCTGGCCGTCTTTGAAATTCAAAACCCCGGGATAGAGGCAGGAAATCGTCTTGCCGATGCCTGTGGGCGCCTCCACGAAAAGCGCGCCGCCTTTTTGGCAAAGGTTGTAAACATATTTCGATAACGACCTTTGGCCTGGGCGGAACGCGGAAAAAGGAAATTTTAGACCCTTAACGGAGGCATCCCTGGCCGCGATGTGGTCAAATCTTTCCTTGCGATAGGCTAAGAAATCCCGCGCATAGCCTTTGACCCGGGTTTCGATTTCCTCTTTGGAGAAATGATAGGCCTTGCGCATCTTCTCCTTGGGGTCGAGCTGGGAGATATAGGTAAGCTGGACGCCGCATTCCGAACCGCCTTGGCTTTGCAGGTAGAGGTAGGCGTAGCAAAGCGCTTGGCCAAGATGCCATTCCTCTTGTTCTTCGAAGAACTTCTCCAAAGGAGCCACCGTGGTTTTGACCTCGTCGATGATCGGGGTTCCTCCATCGAGGATGATCCCGTCCGCGCGGCCTTGCAAAAACAAAACGCCCTCTTCGGTCTCGACTTCGCCGGAGAGATCGTATTCGGAAAGATAGGTGTTCCCTTGCGCTTCTTGATAAGAGGAATGCAGCTTCGTCCCGAGTTGCATCGTCTCTTGGTTATAGATTCGATTGTCGATATCGCCTTTGCGCAGCAAAAAATCGACCAGTTCGTGGACGGATAGTTGGAGATAGGGCTTTTTATTCAAGGAGGCTCCCCTTCAACCCGCGATAACCATTGACGAAGGATTTCGCGTCCATCGGCTTCTTCCCCTCCATCTGGAGGTAATCAATGGCGATGACCCCACCAACAGCTTGGAAGGATAGGCCTTTAGTATCTTTGACGATTTCCCCGACGGCGCCGAGGGTTTCTTCGCTTTCTAGATGGGCGCCGAGGATCTTGATCTTCTTCCCTTGGAGGAATAGGAATCCGCCCGGCGTTGGGGAAAGGCCGCGGATCCACTGCACCAACTCTTTGGCTGCCAAAGAGAGGGAAAGATGCTCATGCTCCGGTTTGATCTTGTTGGCGAAAGTCACTTGGGCTTCGTCTTGCTCGATGCCAGGCAGTTCCCCGTTAAGATAAGGGAGGAGGTCTTCGACAATGAGCTCTTTCGCCGCATGCCCGATCTTCTCCGCCAAGGTTCCGTAATTGTCCGTAGGTAGGATGGCGACCGTTTTCTTGTCATACATCCGCCCCGCGTCCATCTTGTCGACCATCTCCATCAAGGTGACGCCCGTCTCGGTTTTCCCTTCGATGATCGATCTTTGGATCGGCGCGGCGCCCCGCAGCTCGGGAAGCAAAGAGCCATGGAGGTTGATGCATCCGCGGACGGGGATGTCCAAAACCGCTTGGGGAACGATTTGGCCATAGGCCATCGTCACGATGACGTCGGGCTTAAGGTCATATAGAAAGGCATAGTCCTCACGGATTCTATGCGGCTGGAAAACGGGGATGCCATGTTCCAAAGCGACCCGTTTGGTCGGGACGGGCTCCAAAAGGCCCTTCCTGCCGATCGGCTTATCTTCATTGCAGATCAATCCGACGATTTGGAATCCGGCTTCGATCAGCCCTCTCAGCACGATCGCGCTGATCTCGGGGGTCCCCATATAAACGATGCGAGCGTCTTTTCTATACATTGCCATGCCATTAAACCTTATTCGGGCTTTATTCTATCACGCACTCACGCGCTATTAATGAAAAACTGGTCATCGTTTTGCTTTTCTTGACTCCCCTTGCGACGGAGAAAGGGCCTCAAAAATCCTAGAGGGGTTTATTCCTATTGGAAAAAGTGGTAAGTTTTTTCCAATGAAAAAAGACTCCCAAGACATTGTTCGTCAATATATGACGGCCTGCGTCAACAAATTGCAGGAAACCTCCCAAACGATGGAGGATCTCTATAACGCCATCATCACCCGCGATCCCAAAGCGGATTGCTACACCTACTTCGATGAGAACGGCGCGCCCAAAACCCGGAGCTATGAGGATTTCGCCAATAGCGTATTCACCACCGCTTCCAAGCTTTCGCGCATTTTCTCCTCCATCGCCCCGGGCACCATCGTGGGCTTGAAGCTCAAAAACTCGCCCCGTTGGACGATGATCTTCTGGGCGATCCTCATGACGGGCCACGTCCCCTTGCTCATCGACGCCAGGCTCGCCGTGGAGAACACCAATAACCTATTAAAACAGGCCGACGCCAAGGCGCTCATCGCCAATGACGAGGCCAAATTCGCCGTCCCCTCCTACCGCGTGAACGAAATCATGAACCAATCGGCGGACTATACTTTCCAGCCGAGCTGGGCCAATAACGCCATCTTCTGCTCCTCCGGCACCACCGGGGACGCCAAGATGATGGTCTATTCCGGCCAGAACTTCTGCGCGCAGGCCATCGCCTCCTTGACGATTCCCGAAAGGACGCAGGATTTGATGTATCCGGGACCCATCCGTCAGTTGGTCATGCTCCCCTACCACCACGTCTTCGGGTTCTTCGCGACCTATCTTTGGTTCGCTTTCTATGGCAAATGCCATGTCTACCCCTCTTCGATGGCCACGAGCGATCTGCTTTATGCCTGCCAAAAAGGCAAATGCACCCACGTGTTCTCCGTCCCGATGTTCTGGGATGGCGTCGCGCTGGCCGTCGACCGTATGGTCGCGGTCATGAAGCCGGGCAAGAGGGACCTCTACGCCAAACTCCTGGCCTATAACACCCATAAGATCTCCAAAAAGGAAGCCGGCCTCGCCTCTCATGGCGTCGTCGTGCGCACCTTCCAAAAGAAAACGCTTGGGAAACACATCCGCTACTGCATTTCCGGCGGCGGATTCCTCTCCCCGAAGACCCAAACCACGATCAATGGCTTGGGCTTCCCGCTATATAACGGATTCGGCATGACCGAGATCGGCATCTCCTCCGTCGAGCAAAGCCCGCGCGTTGAGCAAAGGTTGAAATGCTCCATTGGCCGCCCCTTCTACCAAGTGGAATACAAAATCGCCAATTCCAAAGGAAAGCATGGCAATGAAGGCGAGCTTTGGGTCAAATCCCCCGTCACCCATGTCGAAGAGATCATCGGCGGCGTGAGAAAACCCACCGAGCTGGATGCTGATGGCTTCTATCCGACCGGCGACATCGCCTTCTGCGACCCCCAGGGTAACTACTACATCAAAGGCCGCATCAAGGATACGATCATCCTCTCCAATGGCGAAAACGTCTTCCCCGACGAGATCGAATACTACTTCAAGGGCGTAAAAAACGTCACGAACCTCGTCTGCCTTGGCGCCAAACACCCGGGCGACGCCGAAGAAAAGATCACCTTGGTGTGCGAACTCGACAACTCCGCCGGACCAGAGGAAATCGAGAAGATCTACGCCGACATCAAATCGATCAACGCCGGGCTCCCCAATGAGAAGAAAGTCCAGGCCATCCTCATCGATAAGCGCCCGCTCCCCGTTTCGGGTTCCATGAAGATCAAACGCTTCATGATTAAGAAAGCGATTGAAGAAGGCTCCAAGGACTTCTATAACGCCGAAGCCCCGGAGAAAGAGGTCGTCACCTTCGAAGGCTATGACGATCAGCTCGTCGCCGAGACGATCGAACGCGTGACCGGCGTCTTCTCCAAAGTGCTCTCCCTCCCGACCTATAAGATCGAACCCGAAGCCATCTGGAATGTCGATCTTGGCGGCGATTCGATGAGCTACATCGAGATGTGCCAACGCCTCAACGCCGAATTCGAGATCGAGATCCCCGAAGAGCTCTACGGCGTCCTAGGCACCGTCAATGATTTCGCCAAACAGGTCCTGGAGATGACCAAAGACCGTCAACCGAGCGAAAAGAAGAAGAAACACGCTCCCCATAAGAAGAAAAATAGTTGATTAACCCTAGCCTAATGGCTACTATATTCACCGCATAAAAGGAAACCACCATGCCGAACATCAAGAATCAAATCAAACGCGACCGCACGAACAAAGCTGCCAACTTGAAGAACAGCGCTGCCAAATCCGAAGCCCGCACCGCCATCAAGAAAGTGGAAGCCCTCGTCGCCGAAGGCAAGAAAGCCGAAGCCGAGAAGGCCCTTAACGAAGCCATCTCCCTGCTCGACAAACTCGCGCGTGAAGGCATCATCGCCCGCAACAACGCCACGAGGAAAAAAGCTCACCTTCAGCACATCGTCGCCGCTCTATAAGCGAAACGATAACGAAAACCCCGGCTCGACCGGGGTTTTATAATGCGAAGTTGGCGAGGAATCTCTCGAAGGCGAACTCCGGTTTTTCCTTTCCGGAGAGGATTGATGCCTCAGTTTGATAGAGCTCTTCCTGTATCTTCTTCAAGGAACCGCGCTTGACGTGATAGAGATTCCGCAAGGTGATCTCCACGCGTTTTGGGTTGGATTTCAATTCGCGGGCTATCGCTTGCGCCCCCATTCCTTTCGCGTCCAGGAAGGCGACCGAATCAAAAAAACGGAATTGGTTGGCGAGCATATTGATCAGGCGGATCTCGTCGACCCCGTGGATCTTCAAATCGCGGTAAATCCTAATGGCCTCCGGGACTCTTCCTCGGGTCAATGCGTCGCTCATCGCGAACGTGTTGTCCTCAAGCTTTGGCGGGACGAGCTTTTTGACGGTCTGAAGCGTGACGGGTTCTCCATTGGCATAGGCGACGAGTTTTTCTAGGTTTTTCCTAAAGGAACCATAATCGGTCCCCACGCGTTTGGCCAGCTCTTCGGCCGCGCCTTTTTCGCAAGGGCAATTATGCTTTTCGCAATACCGCTTGGCGAAGGAAACAAAGTCCGCCTCTTTGGGCAAATCGAGCGTGATGATCTGGCCACCGCCGGCTTTGATGCCTTCGACGATGGGGTTCTTTTCATCCGGCGCCTCTTCATACAGCACCAAGAAAAGATCGATTTGCTCATTGGGGTGAGCGCAGTAATCGGCCAATGCCTGAACCTTGGCCTCCGGGGTCTTCTTTTTCTTTCCGCTTCCGCGCTCGGCTTTCTTCAAAAAGGCGCAGTCTTCCGCATAAATGGCCTTACGTTCCACGCCTAAAGGCAGGAACTCCACTTCACCGCATAGATCGGATAAGGAGGAATCCGCCATGTTGAAGGAAACATAGTTCCACTCATCGCGGGTAGGGAACTCTTTATTCAAAAGCTTTTTCGCCGAATAACGGGCGATCGAAGGCTCCACGCAGCAGACCAGGTATACCATCCTGTTAATTATACCCAAGGGGAGCATAACCGTGCATAAGTAATCGTTCCTTCTAGGTCGGTTCTTCGAATCTTCACCCCGTATTTTTTCAAGGTGGCCAGCACCACTTGCTTCGGATGGCCGTAGGTATTCTTCGCTCCCACCGATATGACCGCCTCCTGTGGGGTGATCGTCGCGATGAATTCCTCGCAGGTCGAGGTATCCGAGCCATGGTGTCCGACCTTCAGGATGTCGCAGTCCAATTCAGGATGGTCGGCGATGATCTTCCTCTCGATTTCCTTGGGGGCGTCGCCGGTGAAAAGCCACTTCTTCCCCATCAATTCCGTGTAAAGGACGAGGCTCGTGTCATTCTCCTCCGTCCCTCCGTATTCGTTGTAATTGGCGAAGACCATCGAACCGACCTTAATCGGGAACGGATCGATGTCGTCCACATAATGACGGACATCATAAAGCCGACGAAGGCTATCCGCCGCGCCATAATGGTCAAAATCGTGATGGGTGATGAACAAATAATCGATGTGGTAAATCCTTTTCTTCCTTAGATAAGGAATAAGCACTTCCTTGGCCATGTCGAAGCCGATGTTCCCGCCGGTATCGATCATCGCCGTTTTGAAACGGTCCCGTAGAAGGATGCAATCCCCCTGCCCCACATTGATGAAAGAAACTTCCTCCGTGAAGGGCGAAAGCACCGGAACCAAGGAAATCAAATACGCCAAAACCGCGATCGCGCCAGTCTTTATTCGCAACGAACGCATTTTGATTTCGCTTAGCCACAGCAAGAAAACGAAAAGAAGATAGAAGACAAGGGCGCCCAGCTTTCCTGAAGGAGGGATATAGAGGATGACATCGATTTTCTGAAGCGCCCCCATCATCCCCAAAAAGCCTTGGCAAAGCGGATTCAGCAAGGGAGGGATGGCAACGAAAGCATAGCTAAGCCATCCCAAGACGAATAACAAAACGGCGTAAGGAAGGCAGCATTCCGCGATCAGGAAACCGAATAGATGAAGCTCGCCCTCTGTAGAAGCGGAAACCGGGAGGATGAGAAGGCGGATCAGGAATAACCCCAGGATTTTCCTTTTCCAGGCCCCTTTATGCCCTTTTATGAAAGAGGAAGCGAAATACAGGATGAAACTAAGCCCATACCCGATCAAAAAGCCGCTTTGGAAAGCCGCGAAGGGCCATAAGGCCAATAGGAAGAGCCCGGAATAAGAGAGGACCTCTACGCGGTTCCACCGCTCTTTTAACGGATATTTGTTAACAAAGGCGAGGGCATCCCTAAGTAAAACCCTAGCCAGGCCGACCTTCCTTAGAGCGATCGGGACGAATAACCATTCGAAGACCAAAACGATCACCCCTACCGCTTTCTCGTTATCGATATGCCTACCTAGAATCTTTCGGATTCCCCGAAAGGCTAGAGAGAAAAACATCCCTGAAGCGCTTAGCAAAAACAGCACATTCAGGGATGAAGCCAAGCTAACCGCCAAGGAGGAATAATCCTTCCTGTTGAAAAGCAAGGAAGATAACGCCCCTTGGGCTTCCGAAGAGAAGTTTTGGAGAAAAGCCTTCTCATAGGTTCGAAAGCGTAACGGAAGAAGCAACCTTCCCGCGATTTTCGGGTAAGCGACTTCACTTCGTACGCCCAAGAAGCTGAGATATTCGCCGAAATCGAAACGGCTTTCGTATGTCGTCCTAACGAACGGCTTGAACGTGCCGCTGACGCTGACCCAGTCCCCCACTTCATAGAGGTGTTCCTCGGCGCTGACGTAATAGCGTCCTTGAAAAGATAGGACGATGAAGTAGTTTTCTGAGGTCTTCGTCACGACTCCGACGATGGTTCTCTTCCCTTCGAGCACAGGCAAAAGGCTTAGCGTCAGGCCGATTCCCGCGCCTAGGAGAAGAGCGATTACGTACCACAGGGCCTCTTTCTTCTTAACGGATAGAATGAGTGCGATGAGGGATAGGATGGCCATGCAGGCCAGCGACCATGGTTCTCGGCAATAGCCGAGCCATAGCCCAAGAACGAGCCCGAGAAAGAGGAAGAAGGCTCGCATTATTTAATCCGCATAATCGCGGAGAGTGATCTTGTCTCTTACGGTAATATAGGTCGCTTGGCCGCAGCCTTTCACCTCTTTGATTTGCTCTAGCGTATCGAAGGTCGCGGTGGCGCGATAAGAAACCACAGCGGCGCTAACGGATTTAGAGAATCCGGCGATCGTCTGAAGGGAATCCGCGCTCGCGGTATTGACGTTGACCTTCAAAATCGGGTCGGTGCTGCAGGTGTTGGAATTATCGTAGATCGGGGCGATGTAATACTCGTCCTTCGCGACCAAAAGATGGTTGGGGTTATACGCGAGCGAATCCGCGTTGGTGGTCACCCCACCCGCGGCCGTGATGAGGTCGATCAGGGATTTTCCCAAAGTGAGTTTGTAGGTGCCCGGTTTGTTGATGCAGCCGGAGATGGCGACGCTGATGAGGTTGTCGGTCGCCATGGATGTCGTGTTGGATGTCGTTATGGCGCTATGGGCCTTCGACGCCACGCCGAATCCGACGAGCGCCACCATGGTCACCACGACGACGATGAGAATCATTTTCATCTTTTTTTCCTCCTACTCTTCTATACCCGGAAAGAAGGAAAATTAGAAAAACGCCTCGCTTTTTTCTTTAAAAAATGCATGAAAAAAGACCGTAACCACGGCCTTTTTCACAAATTATTTATTTTTTGATTTTCAACACCTTAATCTCGTAAGGCTCCGGGGCTTCGACGAGCACGACGTCACCTTCCAAATGGGTCTCAAGCGCCCTACCTAACGGGGACTCGACGGAGATCGCGGGGATCTCAGCCAAGGGGTCGGCGGACATATGGCCTTTGAGCTGAATCTCGCAGACGCTGCCGTCGCGGAGGTCTTCGAAGCGGACAAGGCTGCCGATGCCGATGCCTTTTCCGGTGGCCTTTTCATCGATGATGGTGGCGTTATTGAGAAGGGCCTGGATCTCGGTGATACGGGCTTCTAGGCGGCCCTGGTGCTCACGGGCGGCATCGTAGTCGGCGTTTTCGGAAAGGTCGCCTTGGCTACGGGCCAATTGGAGCTCTTCGAGGACTTGGGGCTTCTCGACGTGTACGAGATGATCGAGTTCTTCCTCAAGCTTGGCTTTCTCGGAGATGGTGATGCTGATTTTCTGATTGCTTGCTGGCATGGGGGTATACCTCTTTTCTTCGCGGGTTAGATTATACGCGTAGGCGCGGAAACCATTCAAGGGCGTTATTGCCCTTTGGCTTCTTGGATCTTCGGGTCCTCCATATAGGCCTCGAAGACCTGATTGGCTTCGTCGAATTCCTCGTCGTCGAGTTCTTCTAAGGATTGCCCGTCGGCGGAGGACATGCAGATGACCTCGTCGGGGTTATCCTCGGTGTAGAGGAAATAGTAGTCCTTCCCTCGCTCATCGTTATGGAAGAAGAATAGGATCTTGATCAGCTCTTGGCTCCCGTCTTCGCGGGTGATGATCATGTCGTTGTCGTTTTTGATTTCAATCATAGCGGTTTCTTATTTTAACATCGCCTTGGCCATTTGGCAGGCCTCATCGAAACGGCTTAGCGATTTGGCGGAGCCAGAAGCCATCTCGGGTTTGCCTCCCCCATTGCCTTCAAGCAAGGGAGCGATGGCCTTCATGACGGCCCCAGCCGGGGCTTTCTTCGCGGCTTCCCCGAGGCTGAAGATGACCAGGGAGATGCCCTTTGGCCCTTTGCCGGCGAGGAGGATGAGCGCGTCTTTGCGCTGGCCTTTGAGGTTATCGCCGAGCTTCAATAGATCGCCGCGTTCCCCATCGATCGATTTGCCAAGGAAGGCGAAGGAACCGACTTCTTCGAAGGCGTTATTGAGCGCGTTGGCGCTTTGGGCGGAGAGTTTATCCTTGAGCCCCATCAATTCCTTTTGCAAGGAAGCGGCGTTCTCCTTTTCCGCTTTTAGGCGGCTGAGGGCGACCGAATCGGGGACGTTGCCTAAGGATTCTTCCAAAGAAGATAGCACGGCTTTTTTGTTGGATAGATAGCGATACGCCCCAAGGCTCGTCCTCGCTTGGATGCGGCGCGTGCCGCTAGAGACGCTGCCTTCGCTTTCGATGACGAATAGGCCGATATCGCTGGAGTTTTTGACGTGAGTGCCGCCGCAGAATTCGCGGGAATAATCGCCAAAGCACACCACGCGGACGACGGAGCCGTATTTCTCGGCGAATTCCATCTCGGCCCCGAGGCTCTTCGCCTCTTCGATCGGCAAGATCTTGGTCTCTTCGGGAATCGCTTCGGAGATCTTCTCGTTGACGAGTTCTTCGATCTTGGCGAGGTTCTCGTCGGAGACTTTCTCCATCGAAGAGAAGTCGAAACGGAGGTAATTCTCGTCCACATAGCTGCCCTTCTGATCGACGTGCTGCCCGAGCACTTCGCCGATCGCGGCGTGGAGGAGGTGGGTGGCCGAGTGGTTGCGGGCGGTCAAGGCGCGCTTCTTCTCATCGACGGCCAAGGTGACCTCGTCCCCCACTTTCAAACTGCCGTAACGGAGATGGACGCGGTGCAGATGTTGACCGGCGGGGGCTTTCGCCACGGCGATCACTTCGCCTTCGCATTCTTCGTTTTTGATGCTTCCGCGGTCGCTGACTTGGCCGCCGCTTTCCGCGTAGAAAGGCGTGGCGTCGAAAGCGACATCGCCTTCTTCGTCAATCGAGGAAACCGCGACGCCATCGACGAATATGCCGGTGACTTTCCCGCGGAGGGAGGTGTGTTCATAAGAGAATTCCGACGGGATTTTGAAGGCCAGAAGATCCTTGGATTGCTTATGGAAGGATTCGACTTCGCCGCGGGCCGAACGGGCGCGGTTGCGCTGCTCTTCCATGCAGGCCTTGAAACCTTCCATATCGACGGAGACGCCCGCTTCCGCGCAGATTTCCGCGGTGAGGTCGGGCGGGAAGCCGAAGGTGTCATAGAGGCGGAAGACATCTTCGCCGGGGAGGGTATCCTTCCCCGCGATTTTCTCGCGGAGCATCGCCTCGCCGTTTTCCAAGGCGTGGATGAACTTCTTCTCCTCGCCGAGGATCATCTTGCTGACCATCTCGACGCGGTCGAGGAGCTCGGGGTAGAAATCGCTGTATTTCTCGGCGACGACTTTGACGAGCTCATGCATGAAGGGCTCTTCGATGCCGAGTTTCCTGCCATAGCGCATCGCGCGGCGGATGATGCGGCGGAGGGCGTAGCCGCGGCCTTCGTTGGAGAAATAGGCCCCATCGCTTAAAGCGAAGGTGAGGCAGCGGGCGTGGTCGGCGATGACGCGGTAGCACATCTTGTATTCGCCTTCATAGGGTTTTTGGCAGATCGCTTGGGCGGCCTCGATGATCGGGAGGAAGAGATCGGTCTCGAAGTTGGTCTCGGTCCCCTGGAGGACGCAGGCGATGCGCTCCAGTCCCGAACCGGTGTCGATGTTCTTCGATGGCAATTCCTTATAGTCTTTCCTCGCCACGCCGGCGACGGAGTTGAACTGGGAGAAAACGATGTTCCAAATCTCGATGTAGCGGTCGTTTTCTTCGTCGTTGCGGAGCATTTCGACGCCCTTATGCTCAGGGTCATAGGCCTCGCCGCGGTCGAAGAACATCTCGGTGTCCGGGCCGCAGGGGCCTTCCCCGATCTCCCAGAAGTTGCCTTCTAGGGGGATGAGGTGGCTTTCGGGCACCCCCACTTTGACCCAAAGGTCATGGGTGGCCTTGTCGAGGGGGCTATAGGTGAAGTAAAGCTTTTCGATCGGCATCCCGAAGCCCTTCTCCTCGGAGGTGAGGATCTCATAGGCCCAAGGGATGACTTCATCGCGGAAATAATCGCCGATCGAGAAATTGCCGAGCATCTCGAAGAACGTGTGATGGCGCGCGGTGTGGCCGACGTTTTCGATGTCGTTGGTGCGGATCGATTTCTGCACGTTGACGATGCGCCGGCAAGGCGGGATCTCGGAGCCGTCGAAGTATTTCTTAAGCCCGGTGACCCCGGCGTTGACCCAAAGCAAAGACTTATCGCCTTGGGGGATGAGATTGACGCCCGGCAGGAATTTGTGCCCCTTCGATTCGAAGAAGGCGATCCAGCGGCGGCGGATTTCCGCGCCCGTTACAGCGAAAACACACCCCCGCCCCCCGTTGTCATCGACGGGCAGCCCGTCAGCGGGGCCGACTTCCTCCTGTCCCTGGGGCCGGACCCCATACCCGGCGGCTGAGGGGGCG
>ONGB01000025.1 GCA_900317295.1 uncultured Erysipelotrichaceae bacterium | reverse complement strand
CCACCCCGATCCCGCCGATCTATTATCCGGTCGACGAGAGCCACACCCCGGTCTATACCCCCTTCAGCAGCGTCCCCGCCTCCCGCATCATCTCCCCGGAGGTCATCGGGGTCAAAGACCCGCTGGTCGCGCAGATCCGCTTCGCCTCCTTCTACGTCGGCAGGGGCGAGCTCACCATCGATGAGGCGATCGCGAAATACGGATCCCTCAAAGACACCGGGCCCTTGGCTTAATAACCCATCCGTAAAGAAGCCGTCCATCTGGACGGTTTTCTTTTATGCTGATAATGGAAAAAGCAGCGGGGACTTTATAGAATAAAGCGACCTAAAAACGATGGAAAACCGCAGCCAAGGAAACTTTTCGATCAAAAGAACCGTCTTGATCGTCGACGACGAGGAAATCAACGTAGAGATCATGTCGTCGATTTTGGAAAACGACTTCAACGTCCTCAAGGCCTATGATGGCAAAGAGGCGCTGGATCTTTTACTAAAAGGCGAACAGAAGATCGACATGGTGCTTTTGGACGTCTTCATGCCGATGGATGGGCGCGAGGTATTGAAGGTCCGCAAGGAGAACATAGACCTGCGGAAAATCCCCTTCATCGTCTGCACCAGCGACAAAAACATCGAGAAGGAGTGCTTCCACCTCGGGGTGAACGATTTCATCAAAAAACCCTACGAGAACCCCGACATCATCGTCGCGAGGGTCAAGAGGATGATCGAGCTTTACGAAGACCGTTCGATTCTAAAAGAAGTCGAAAGGGATAAGCTCACCGATTTATATAACATCGAGTTCTTCAAGAAATACGGCAAGCAATTCGACGCGAATTTCCCCGATTTGGCGAAGGACATGCTATTGATTTCCATCAATCGCTTCCGTCTGATCCATGAACTCTACGGCAAGGAATTCGCCGATAAGATATTGCTTGCGATCGCCGATCAATTGAGGGCCTGCATCAGCCATTGCAACGGCTTGGTCGGCAATGACGCGGGGAGCACCTTCCTGATCTATTGCGAGCATCATGAGGATTACGAGATCCTCCCCGCCAAACTTAATGAAGCGGTCAAGCGGGCGGTCAACGACATCAACGTCTCCTTCAGGATCGCCGTTTATCCTAATGTCGACCCGGCGCTAGACAAAGACATCGTCCTAGGCAGGCTTAGGACCACCGCGGACGACCTTCCGGATGACTATACGAAAACCATCGCCGTCTATAGCCATGAGAACCAAGAAAAGACCCTCCATCGGGAAGAATTGGTCGAGGGGTTCCCTAAGGCGTTAGAAGAAGGCCAATTCCAGCTCTATTTCCAGCCGAAATACTATATCCAAGGCGATAAGCCCGTTTTCGCCAGCGCCGAAGTGCTCATCCGTTGGATCAGCCCGGAATTCGGTTTAGTCTCCCCAGGGGAATTCATCTCCTTATTCGAGGAGAATGGCCTCATTGGGAAACTGGATTCCTATATCTTTGACAAGGCGGCGAAATACATGGCCGATTGGAAAGAAAAATATGGCGTCTACGTGCCTTTGTCGCTAAATCTATCGCGGGTAGACATCTACCGCCCCAATTTGGCGGAAGAGATCAACGGATATGTCGATTCCAATGGCATCCCCCGCGAGAAATTCCTCATCGAGATCACCGAATCCGCCTTCGTCGAAGACGCGAAGGAGGTCATCCCCGTCATCGACAAGATCCGCAGCAACGGCTTTAGGATCGAGATCGACGACTTCGGCAGCGGCTATTCGTCCTTCGGCGCTTTGGCCGACCTCCCCTTCGACACCCTCAAGATCGACATGCAGTTCATCCGCGCGATGGAGAAGAACCCCAAGGTCAAAGACATCATCAAGATGATTATCGGCCTAGCGAAGACGCTTAACACCACGACGGTGGCGGAAGGGGTGGAGACCGCGGAGCAATACGCTTTCTTGAAAGAGCATGGCTGCGACATCATCCAAGGGTATTATTTGTCCAAGCCCTTGCCTTTGAACGACTTCGAGGAACTCATCCAAAAGGAGATGGCCCAACATGGACGTGAAGAAATTCTATGAAGAGATCGGCGGCAGCTATGCTAACGCGGTCGCGATCATGATGAACGACGCTTTGATCGCCCGAATGCTTTCCAAATTCATCAAGGGGGACGCCGTCGAACAACTCATCTCCTCCTATGAGCAGAAGGATTACCGCGCGGTGTTCGCCGCCTCCCATTCCTTAAAAGGAGTCGCGGGCAATCTGGCCTTGACCCCGATCTTCGACCTCGCTTCATCGATCACCGAGGCCACCCGGAACGATGACGGCGTCGACCTCGACAAAGAGATCGGAGAACTTAAAAAAGCCTACGAACTCATCCAAGAAAAGCATTCGCAATACATCGCCCAATAAGTTTCCTCTTTTGGTTAACAAAGTCGCGGAAAACCGCGCGAATCCTTAACAAATCCGGTTAACCAAACTATGATGGAAACATGAAGAAGACGAAGAAGAACAAACCCTCCATCTATGACATCGCGAAAGCGGTGGGGGTTTCCGCGGCGACGGTGAGCTACGTCATCAACGGAAAGAACAAAGTCTCGGAGAAGACCAAACAAAAGATCCTCGCCACGATGGCGGAGATGGGCTATGTGGCCGACCAAGCGGCGGTCAGCCTTTCCCGCGGCAAAAGCAATATCGTCGGCATCTGCTTCCCTTTGGAGTCAGCCTCCCTCGTCTTCTCGGATAACCCCTTCTATTCGGAATTCCTCGCCAATTTTGAACGTGAGATCTCCAAAGCCAATTACGACATCATCGTCGGCTATTTGAAAACCCCGTCCGAGTTCGAGCGGTGGCTTAGCTCTAGGCGCCTAGACGGCCTCGTGATCTTCGGTCTCTATAGCCCCGAGATCTTCAAGATCATCAAAGCGAAGAAAACCCCCTACGTCCTTACCGATTTTTATGACGCCTCCACGGACGCCTTATCCATCCGCGTGGATGATGCGTATGGGGGCTATTTGGCCGGCGAATACCTCATTGGGTTAGGGCATAAGAAAATCGCCTTCGTCGGTGGGGAGCAGAAGACCTCCAAGGTCGACTCTAAGCGTTTGGAGGGGTTGAATAAAGCTTTAAGGGAGAAGGGGCTAGAGGATGCCTATGTCATTGAAACGAAGACGACCTTCGATGGGGGCTATGAGATCGCCGAATCGCTTTTGAAACACAAGGACGTGACCGCGGTATTCTGTGGCTCTGACATCGTCGCGATCGGTTTGATGAGGCACGCGCAGGAACTGGGGGTCTCGATCCCCGAAGATCTCTCCGTCGTGGGGTTCGACGATCTTAAGGCCTGCACGTACGTTTACCCCGCGCTTACGACGATCGCGCAGGATATCGCCAGGAAAGGCCAGGTCGCGGCCAACGCGTTGCTGAAGGCGATGGAAGGGGAAGAACTTCCTGATGTGGAACCGATCCGCCCGACTTTAAGAGTAAGGAATTCCACCGCGGCGCCTAAGAAGCGGTAAGCGCTTACAAAAAAAGCAGTTAACATGTCCTTATGCAAATACATAGTATTTGTATTGGGTAGTTAGTTAACCGATTAACAAAAAATGGTTGCGGAGTGGGTTTTTCGCGCCATAATTGAAGGCGAAAGGAACAACCATGCGCAAACCGTTTTTTCGCATTTGGGCTCTATCGCTGGCGTTAGGCCTCGCCTCTTGCGGCGGTCGGCCCGTTTCGCCGTCCTCCACCTCCGGATCGGAGCAGGAGAGCGAGTCCTCCATCCCATCCCATAGCGTCGACCCCGATGTCGTGATCACACCAGAGAATCAGGTGAACTCCACGACGATCCGCACCTATGAAGGGCCTTCCCTCATGCAGACCTCCTCGGAAGTCGCGATTTCCGTGGAAGGGCAACCCCTCTTCGTCTATGAGACCCTCGTCAATCATGGGCGGGTCTTCTCTTGGATCCCCCCGACCACCAAGGCCGCCGCGGCGATCTTCGATTTTGAAGGTCTCGTCCACGTTGAAGTCGAAATCGCCTCACCCGTCGCCCCGATTCAAACCGCCACCCTCCGTCCGTTGGCCTATTCGATCCCCGTTGCGGTAAGCGGCAACAAGCTTTCCTTTGAACTCACCCACCCCGGGAACTACGTCTTGGAATATAACGACGACCCGACCACCGCGGTGCATATCTTCGCCAACCCGATCGAGACCGATCTCCCCGATTTGGATGATCCCGACCTCATCTATGTGGGGCCTGGCATCTATGACGCGGGCGCTTTCCCGATTAAAGACAACACCAAAATTTATTTGGCCGGCGGAAGCTATGTTTATGGCCAATTCTCCGCGGAAGGGGCGAGGAACGTGAAGATCTTCGGCCGCGGCATCGTCTCCGGCTCCATCTATAGCCGCGCCTCCAGCAGCGAATACAAGATCCCCGTCGTCATGCGCGGGGTTAGTGACCTCACCATCAAAGACATCGCCTTCTTCGATCCGGCGGGTTGGGCCCTCCACATTTGGAAGTGCTCGAATGTCTTGATCGAGAACGTCAAGATCATCACCGCGCGGAGCAATGGCGATGGCATTTCCCTTCAGAGCTGCTCCAATGTCGAGGTCAATGGCGGCTTCGTCCGTTCCTGGGATGATTCCTTGGTCGTCAAGAACAGCGACCTCGGCTCCACCGCGGACATCCATATCCATGACGTCACCGTCTGGACCGATCTCGCCCAGTGCATGGAAGTCGGTTATGAGACCTATGGCCCGACGATGGATGACATCGTCTTCGAGGACATCACGGTCGTGCACGCCATGCACAAGGCCGTCATCTCGATGCACAACTGCGACCAAGCGGTCATCTCCAACGTCAAATACCGCAACATCACCGTCGAGGATTGCCAAACCCTCGGCGACGACCGCGGTGATGGGGAGAACGATTTCCTCGTCGATTTCACGATCGCCTATAACCAAGAATGGACGAAGTCCGGCGGAAAACGCGGCTCGATCAATAACGTCGAAGTCGAAAACGTCAACGTTTTGAAGATCGCCCCGACCGTCACCTGCCGCATTTTGGGCGACGAAGAGGGCACCGACGTCAACGGCGTCGCTTTCAAGGGCGTCAACATCGTTGGCAAGCAGGCCAGAAACGCCGAAGACCTCAAACTCGCGACCAATAGCCACGTCAAGAACGTCACCTTCGCGACGCTTCCGAATGCGAAAGGCGCGCATATCCATCTTCCTTATAAACTGAGCCTCACCTCCGCCGATGTGGAACTGCTCAATCAGGAAGCCGTTCCGCAGGAAGGGATGCTCGTCCCCGAATTCGCCTATTACCGCGGCGAAGAACCCTTCATCGGCGTGAAAGCCCCGATCACTGGCACCGCGGCCGCCACCCATGGCGCCGGGTCAAAGACCTCCACGCCCGCCGATGATGGCAGCGGCCCCTTCCTCAAAGAAGGCTCCTCCGCCGATTACGCCTTCGACGGCGATCCGACGACGCTATACCAATCTGGCACTTGGAAAGATCAAGATAACGAATTCGCCGCGCTCACCTTCGATTTCGACACGATCACCAACGTCGGCGTCCTTCGCATCAAGGGAAATCCGAATAACGTCTATTCCTACCAATTCGGCATCCAAGTCTGGGCCAGAAGATACAAGACGGATGGGACGATGAACCCCAATTACACCCGCCTATTGACCACGAAGAATTACGCGATGACCCCGGCTTCCAGCAACATCATCGACATCAATCTGCCGACCCAGGACTTTGGCGGCCTCCAACTCCGGCTCGCCCGGCAAAGTGGCTTGTCCGCGCCGAGCTATTACGAATTCTCCGAAGTCGAGTTCTACCCGCCTTCTTTGACCTTCGGAAAAGCGGTGGTGGACGCCAGCGAGCATAACGACGTCTATCCCGTCGGGAAAGTGGTGGACGGCGATCCGACCGGCACCTCCTATTACGAGTCGAAGTCGCTTCCTTGCCACATCGTCATCGATTTGGGCGATGTCTATCACCTTAGCAAGATCGTCTTCTGCCTGCCGCCGATGCTCACTTGGTCGGCCCGCGTCCAGAACATCGAGATCTCCGTTTCCGACTCCGCTTTGGCCTACGACGCCGCAACGACGCCGTTTACGGTCGCCGTCCCGGCCAAAGACTATCTCTTCGATCCGATTGAAGGAAACCGCGTCATCGTCGACCTGGATGCGGTGGCCTGCCGATTCCTCAAGGTCGTCATCGCTTCCAATAGCGCTTATGGCGGATATGGCGGACAGCTATCCGAAATCAGCGCTTACGGAGTCTAATCCCATTGTTTCATGTTCACTGATATATAAAGAAAGGAGCGAAACATGAAGAAAAAGCTGATTGCTTGGGCCGTGTTGCCTCTCGCCGCCTTACTAGCGGCCTGCGGTGGACCTAAGCCTACCCCATCCACCTCGTCCCCCACTGACACCAGCGAGGACACCAGCATCCACACCTCCGAAGAAGGCACCTCCGAAGACACTTCCGTGGACCCCGTCGTCGAGCACCTCGATCCCTATGCCCCGATTGCTGACGGCGCGGAAGTGCGCACCTATGACGCGCGTTTCGACGCCCCGATCGACGATTTCTCGAGCAACACCCTCCAAGGCGCTACCGATGGCGTGCGCCATAATGGTTTCCTCCGTGCCCTCGTCGATTCCGCGCTTCCTGGTTTCCCGAAAACCACCGATGACGCGATCTACAAAGCGGCCGGCGGCACGTACGAAGCGATGGACTTCGGCGCGAACGGCATCGGCTTCAAGATCCGCGTCTCCCGCGGCAAAGTCGCTTTGAAGAACCTCCACCTCGAGCTGCGCGGCGGAGACGATTATCAAACCTATAAGATCGAGCTGACCGATGCGCTCAACGGCGATGGCGAAGCCCTCCCCGAACTGACGAATGAATTCCAAGACATCGTCGTCAACCCCGGCCAGACCATCGATGATGAGAACACCGTCTACAAGAACAAAGACGGCACCGATTCCGACTATACCGTCCTTGGCCACATCCTCGGTTTCCACCTGGTCGCCAATGATATCGAAGTCGGCGGCGAAATCGAAATCGCCGAAGTCTTCACTTTCGCGGGAACCAACCGCGTCGTCCTCGACGACTTCAACCGCGAAGACGTCGCTAAAGTCCCCAATGCCTGGTGGGGCGGTTCCGCTTCCGGCTTCATCGTCCGTCGCGGCGTCACCCTCGATAAAGGGCATCAATACACCACCCCAACCCTCCTCGCCAAACACACCCACATCGCCCTCAGCCTCATCGGCGACGCCTCTGGCGCTGTCCTGACCGGCATCGACGGCGAAGGCAATGACCTCGCCTCCCTGGCTTGGGGCGAAGCCACCGGCAAAGAAGGCCTGCTCAAGACCCTCGGCGAAAAAGAATATGGTAACTACATCGTCGATCTCGACCAGCTTTCCGGCGATGGCATCCTCGCCAAGGTCAAACTCTCCTCGACCACCCCGGTCGAACTCTCCAACGTCTTCCTCACCTCGATGGAGCTCCCGCAGCTGGATTTGGTCTACCCGACCATCAAGCCGACCGTCACCCTCGATAACTTCGTCGGCGACGTCGCCTCTTTGGATGCCGATTGGAATGCCTCTGCGGCGAAACAGGTCAACATCGACGCCGGCCGCACGGGCTTCGTCTCTTATTCCATGGGCGATCAGATCAACGTCAAAGATGGCGTCTTGAACCTCCCGGCCACGGGCGATGGCTATGCCCAAGTGGTTGCCGGCCATCTCCCGACGCACGTTGACACCACCGCCAAATACGTCGTCATCGCCGCGAAGGGCGATGACCTCAACCTCATGCGCTTCAAATTTACCGGGCAAGGGAAAGATGAAGTAGTTTATTTCAACGCCGGATTAGCCGCCGAAGGCGTCAAAGCCTATGGCGATGCCAAGGTCCCGTCCCCCTATGTCGACGAGAATGGCTTCACCCATTATGTCTTCGACCTAGCCCTCAATGGTCTTGGCGCCGGTGACCTCCTCGACCTCTATTACACCGGCGCTACCGGCGCGCAGATCGAATCGATCTACTTCGCGACCGATGACTTCGCGGTCAACAAGGCCGCCGAAGCCGATCCCGTCAACGGGACTTTGGTCTCTCTCGCCGGTTACACCTATGTCGGTGGCATCGCTGCCGCTCCGACCGATGTCCTTGGCGTTCGCATCGCCAAAGCCGAAGGCGACGCCGACTTCCATTCCTTCCGCGTCAAGATGGGCACCACCACCCTCTGGCTCAAGGACAAAGCCGTCTCCGCTTTCTACGCGGATGGCCGCCCGGTCCTCCCGACCGACAAGATCCCCGAGGATGGCTGCGACATCTTCTTTGATCTCTCCGTCTTCCCCGAAGACGTGGAGCATTATGTCCACTGCGAGATCGGGCTCGATGATGCCGTCGGTTCCGTCCAGATCTCCAAACTGCTACGGATGAACCGCGGCTATCTCCATAGCTTCGGCGGTCTTGCGGAGAAAACGATCAACAAGGAGTACATGTGGCTTGGTAATGTGTGCGTGGATGCCGCCTATGACTTCTTGATGATCACCCTCAAAGCCACGGGCACCGCCATGACTTACGAGTCCTTCCGCCTCGAGAGCCCGTTGGGCACCAGCACCACCGCATTCGCGAATAACCCGGCCACCTTCTCCGCGATCCACGCGGACGGTACCCCGGTCGTCGCCGCTGACGTGATCCCCGAAGATGGTGAGACCATCCTCCTCGACGTCTCCAAGAGTGCCGTCGAGCTCTCCGCGGGCGGTTATGTTGACTTCCATTACGCGGGCTGGGGCGATCCGGTTGGTACCATCCAGATCACCGATATCTCCGGCTGCGCCGTGAATACCCCGATCAATCTCATCATCGCCAACCTGCCGCGATAAACTTTAATCCCACATCTATTTTCCTGGGGGAGGCGACGTTCCTCCCCCGGGATCCTTTGGAGGAAAACCCATGAAGAAGTTATCCCTATCCCTTTTCGCCAGCGCTTTCACGCTCGCGCTATCCGCGTGCGGTGGAGGCAGCAACGGCAAAATCGTCTTGAAAATCGGTTTCTGGCCGGAGCCTAGCGACACCGCCGACGTGGCGATGTATGAGACCTGGGCCAAGCGCTTCATGGAGGATTACCCCCAATACCAAATCAAAGGGATGCCTTACACCTATTCCACGGAGACCGTCGGTCAGAAATTCGCGACCGGCGCCCTCCCCGATGTATGGCAGACTTGGTTCACCGAGCCCGGTAAGCTCAAAGACAAAAACATCATCCGCCCCATCACCACCCAGATCGCCGATTTAGGCTGGGACGAGGCGATGGACGAGGCGATGAAAGAAGAGCTCACCTTCGGCGGAGAGCTTTATGGCGTCCCTCGCGATGGGTATGGCCTTGGGCTATTGCTCAATAAACGCATCCTTGGGGACAACGACCTCCTCCCGGAGATCGATGGCGAATACTCGATCTTCAACGAAGACGGTTCCCCCGCCTATCCGACCACCTTCGAGAAGATCATGGAGATCTCCGAGACCTTGGTCGATCAGGATAACGTCCGCGGCTTCATGATGTATTCCGCGAACAAAAACGGCGGCTGGGTCTTCTCCAACATGGCCTGGAATTACGGCGCCGTCTTGGAAAAGCAAGAAGGCGGCAGATGGCTCGCCAACCTCAACGACCCCGCCTCCGTTCAAGCCCTTGAATGGATCAAGGAGATGCGTTCCAACGGATTGCTCCAAGAAGCCGTCTCCTGCGTCTATAACGATTGGTATTCCAACATCGGCGAGCGCGTCGCCTTCGCCGTCGTCGGCAGCGACGTTCTGCAAAACGCCAAGCTATTGGGCGGCGTCGATATGAACGACCTTGCCTTCGTCCCGATGCCTAGCGGCGATGGGACCCATCATTATTCCCTCTATGGCGGCACCCCTTTCGTCTTCACCAAAGGCGTGTCCGACGCGAAAGTCGAGGGCATCCTCAAATTCTTCTCCTACATCGGGCGTTCCCCCGAAATCAGCGAGAAGAACCTCCTCGCGAAGAAAGAGGGCTACGAAGTCGCCAAGCGCAAGAATCAGCCGATCCTGCCGACCATCATGCCGTGGAAGGATGGCGAATTCTTGGAAAAGGCGAAAGAACTAGAGAACCAATACGTCAACATCAACCTGCCCGATTACGCGCCCTTCTTCGATGCGATTGAGGACAATAAGCATTCCGAAGAGCCGCAGATGGCCCAGGAGATGTACGCGGCCTTGGACACCGCGATCCAAAGCGTTTTCACCGCGCCGGAAACCGCGAATTGCCAAGCCTTATTGACCACCGCGAACACCACCCTCCAAAAGAAATTGGACAACAAATAAACCACAATGAAGCCGATGGACGAACAAGAGAGAAGACGCCGCAAGGCGCGTTTCAAGTCCGCTTTGAAACGCAACGCCTTCGGCTGGGGGCTCATGCTGATCCCCTTAGCTTTGTTCGCCTTTTTTGTCTGGGTGCCGATGGTCAGGAACTTCATCCTCAGCTTCCAAGACAATTACTTCGATCAGAATTTCGTCGGGTTCGCCAACTTCGAGGCGATCTTCAATGACGGCACCTTCCTTAAGGCATTAGGAAACACCTTCCTTTATATCCTCTTCTCTTTGCTCATCGGCTATTTGGTGCCGGTTTTCCTAGGGTTTTTGCTCTCCGAGGTCTTCCACCTCAAGGGATTGTTCCGCGTATTGCTATACCTCCCTTGCATGATCTCCGGCATCGCCGTCGTGTTCCTTTTCTCGACGATGTATGGCGATTCCTCGACCGATTTATTCAACGTCATCCTGATCGGGTTAGGCGGGGATCCGCTTCCTTGGAAGGGCTCGACTTCATTGATCATCCCTTTGATTGTTTTGGCGATGACTTGGCGCGGGGCCGGCTCCACCGCGCTCATCTACCTATCCTCCTTCCAATCCGTCGACGATTCGATGTATGAGGCGGCGAGGATGGACGGGGCCTCCCCGTGGCAAAGGTTCATCAAGATCACCGCGCCGAGTTTGAAGGCGACGCTGATCACCTTGTTCGTCTTGCAGATCATCTCGGTCTTCCAGGTTTTCTATGAGCCGTTGGTCATCGGGCCCAAAGGCGGTCCTTTGGATAGTTCGATGTCCTTATTGCTGCTTAGCTACCTCTATGCCTTTGAGGAATTCGAGCATGGCAAATCCGCGGCGGTCGCGATTGTGTTGGTGTTGATCATCGGCGCCTTCACTTTGGCGTATCGCCTGCTGCTTCGCGTCCTAGAGGATCCTAGCAAAAAGAAGAAAACCAAAAAGAAACAGGAGATGGGCAAATGAAGCGCGGAAAGAAGCCGAAATTCGTTTTCCCGCGTCTGAAAGACAAGCGCGGCGGCCTTTTGAATTTCGCCGATTACCGGAAGCCCGCGAACAAAGTGGCCTATGCTTTCATCATCGTCTTCCTATTGTTCTTCAGTTTCATCGCCGTATTCCCGATCGTCTTCCTTTTCGCCTCCTCGATGAAGAGCGTCTCGGAGATCACCTCCGCGACCTACACCTTCTGGCCGAAGGAGTGGGACTTTGCGAAGATCGGGGCGCTTTGGAGCCGCTTTGACTTCGGGCGGTATTATCTCAACACCTTCGTCTACGTCATCGGGGCGGTCATCTGCGCCGTCGTATTCAATTCTCTATTGGCCTACGCGGTCGCCGTTGTCAAACCGGTGGGATATAAGGTCATCAACGCGCTGATCTTCCTCGGCTACATGGTCCCGACGATCCTTAACATCTTCCCGTTGTTACAAGAAATCAAAGCCTTTGGGTTCCTTGATCCCGACCATCAAAGCTATCTGACCTTCCTGCCTTTATGGCTCGGCTTTGGGGCGAATGCCTATTATTACATGCTCTTCCGCGACTATTTCGCCCGCCTGCCTAAGGGGCTCGTCGAGGCGGCGTCGATGGACGGGGCGAATCAGCTTCGCATCTTCACCCGCATCGTCTTGCCGCTTTCCCGCCCGATCATCGGCATCGTCGCGATCTTCGCGATGACGGCGGCCTATAGCGACTTCTTGCTTCCTTATTGCGTATTGCAAAGCGCGCAGCTGCAGACCGTCGTGGTTGGCATCTACAACATCTCCAACATCAACCCGCCGCTGCAGTTGCCGGAGTTCTTGTTGCTCATTTTGCTATCCATCATCCCGCAGATCGTCATATTCCTCGTTTTCCAGCGCCTGATCATGAACGCCGGCGCCGGGAAGGGGAGCAAGGAGTGAGTTATGGCTAAAAAAGGCGAACGCTATCTCGAAATCGACCCCTATTTCCTCGTGGAAAAAGGTTTCCGGAAAGACAAGAACATGGTCTCGGAGTCTTTGTTCTCCCTCGGCAACGAATATAGCGGGGTCCGTGGGTTCTTCGAAGAAGGGGTTTCTTTGCCTTCGCTTATCGGCACCTACTATAACGGCATCTACGAATACGCCTTGGAAGATACCCCTAGCGCCTATAAGGGCATCGTCAAGCGCACCCATTTCACCATCAATTCCACGAACTACCTGAAATGCCATATCGAAGTCGATGGGACGAAGCTCGACCTCGCGGAGGCGGAAGTAAGCGATTATCTCCGCGTTCTCGATATGCGCACCGGGGTGCTCCGCCGCCGTTTCGTTTGGCATCTAAATGGCAAAGACGTCGCGATGGAGTTCGTTCGCCTATTAAGCATGGATCGCCCCCATATCGCCTATCAGTCCATCGCCTTGAAATCGGAAAAACCGATACACGTCTCCCTCGCTTTGTCCTTGGATGGCACGATCCTCCATTGGGGCAAACACAACTATTGGGAAGCGGGGCGCGTCGAAAAAGACGTCGTCTACCTCAAGACCCCGACCACCCATCAGTCCTTATTGACCGCCCAAAAGGTCCTTTCGCCCGTCCCGCCTAAAGCGACCGAAATCAAAGAAAAAGAAGTCATTTCCGTTTACGAAATGAACCTCGAGGCGGGGAAAGAAGCGAAATGGGAACGTTTCGTCTCCAACATCGCCGCGAAGAAGGCGGAGGCTTATGAAACCTCTCTTTCCAAAGCCGAGAAAGACCTCAAGGAAGCGACTGCCTTAGGCTTCGTGGGATTGGAAGAAGAAAACCGGCGCTTCTTTGGAGATAACTATGCGAAATCTGACATCGTCATCGACGGCGATGCCTCCGATCAGCAGGGCATCCGTTTCTGCATCTTCCAAATGCTTTCGGCCTATCATGGACTAGAAAGCGACAACAACATCGGGGCCAAGGGCCTCACCGGCGAAGCCTATTCCGGCCACGCCTTTTGGGATTCGGAGACCTATTGCCTCCCGTATTATCTTTTCAACGATCAGCAAAGCGCGAAGAACCTATTGCTCTTCCGCTTCGCGACTTTGGAAGAAGCCAAGCAGCGGGCGAAGGACCTCGATTGCGAGGGCGCCTGCTTCCCCATCGCCACGCGGAACGGGAAGGAAGCCTGCACATTATGGCAGCACGCCTCCACCCAGCTGCAGCCGACCTCCGCGGTGGCCTATGCGATCTTCCATTACATGAACCTCTACCACGACGACGCCTTCATGAAGGAGTGCGGCGCGGAGATGCTTGGGGAAATCGCCAAATTCCTTTATTCCCGCGGGCAATGGAACGCCTCCCAAACCCATTTCGGCTACTACGGGGTGATGGGCCCAGACGAATTCCAGCTGATGGTCGCCCATAACACCTATACCAACTTCATGGGCAAAAAGAGCATGGAATACGCGCTTAAGATCCTCCGCGATCCGCGTTACGCCTCCCCTGAATTGCTAAAGAAACTCGGCCTAGACGAAGGCAAGATGAAGGAAATGGAGGAAGCCTGCGAGGCGATGCTGATCCTCTATGATCCCAAAACGAAACTATTCGAACAGCATCAAGGATATTTCGATCTGCCCCATATCGACGTGGACAAGATCCCGATGGAGGAATTCCCCCTCTATTCGCATTGGACCTATGACCGCATCTACCGCAACGACATGATCAAGCAGCCCGACGTCTTGATGTTTATGTTCCTCTATAACCAGGATTTCGATGAGGAAACCCTCAAGGCGAATTACGAATTCTATGAGCCGCGCTGCATCCACGAATCCTCGTTGTCCCCCTCCATCCATTCGATCCTGGCCGCCCAAATCGGCAAAGAGAAAGAAGCTTCGGATTTCTTTGGCTTTGCTACGCGCCTTGATCTCGACGACTATAACCGCAACACCTGCGAGGGTCTGCATATGACCTCGATCGCCGCTGCCTGGATGAATATCGTCTATGGCTTCCTCGGCTTAAGGAGCGACCGCGAGGTTTTGAAGATCGCCCCGACCTTGCCGGAGCGATGGACCCATTACGGGGTCAAACTGACCTACCATGGCCATCCGGTGCGCTTCGACGTTTATTCTGACCGCGTGGAGATCGAAACCTCCGGTGCGCCTTTAGAACTCCTTTATCGCGGCAAAACCATCGTAATCGAAGGAAAAGGAACCCTAATGAGATGAAACGCGAATTGGTCGTCACGGCATACCGAAAAGAAGACATCATCCTCGATGGGAATCGTTTTCTTTTGGCCAATGGCCACCTCGGTTACCGCGGCACCTTGGAGGAATATGGCAAAGAGCAATTGGTCTCTTTGACGATCGCCGGGGTCTACGACCAATACCAGGATCAATGGAGGGAGAATTTGTCCCTGCCCAATCCTTTCTATTTCAAAGCCCATTACGAAGGGAAGGAAATCTCCGTTTTGGCGGAGGAACCCTTATCTCACAAGACGAGCCTCGACATTGCGAAGGCGGTGTATCAACGCGAAAGCGAATTCGAAGAACTCTCCATTTCCTCCACGCGCTTCGTCAGCCATGACGATGACGCGTTATTAGGCGAGCGGATCGAAGTGGTGGCCAAACAAGCCGGGACCTACCGTTTCCGTTATGGTCTATCCACGGATATCTACGAGATCCATGGCCCCCATTTCGCCTCGATGAAAGTCGAATCGAAAGGCCGCCAAACTTCCTTCCGCGGGGTCACCAACGAAGGAAAATCGATGTATGTCCTCGCCCAATTCGATGGGTTAGAGGGAACTTATGAAGAAGAAACCGGCCTCTATGAGGCGGAGATGAAACTAAAAGCTGGGCAAAAGGTCGCTTTGGATATCCTCGCCCGGGTGGACGAAGATAAGCCAGAGCCACTGCCCAAGAAAGGGTTCGAGGAACTCCTAGATGCCTCGATCCGCGCCTATGAAAAGAAACTCTATGCCTGCCAGGTGGAGATCGAAGGGGATGACGAACTCGATTTCGAGATTGCCTATTCCATCTATCACGTCTTGATCCTCGGGGATAAGAAGCGCGTCCGTTCGATCGCCGCCAGGGGACTATCTGGCCAAACCTACAAAGGGGCGGTGTTTTGGGATACCGAGATCTTCCTTTTGCCTTTCTATGTCCTCGCCGACCCCGAAGTGGCGAGGAACCTATTGCTTTATCGCATCCACACCCTCGAGGGGGCGAAGCAGAAAGCCAAATCCTTGGGTTATTCCGGTGCCTATTACGCCTGGGAATCCCAAGACAGTGGGCTCGAGGCCTGCCGATCCGATAACGTCACCGACCCCGTCACCGGGGAACCGGTCATCACCTATTTCGGGACGAAGCAGATCCATATTTCCGCGGATGTCGTCTACGCGATCGACCGTTATATCGAGGCGACAGGCGACCTAAGCATCCTCAAAGAAGGCGCGGATAAGGTCATTTTGGAAGTGGCGAGGTTCTTCTTCTCGTATTCCTTCATCGACAAAGCGGGCAACCGCCACCTCAAAGACGTCATCGGGCCCGACGAATACCATGAGCGGGTCGATGATGAGGCCTTCACCCTTTTGATGGCGGAGCGCGTCGGCAAGGTATTGCTGAAATACCTCCATGTCAAAGACCTAAGCGAAGAAGACGCGAAGATCTACCGCCTTTGCGAGAAAGCCAATTGGGCGAAACCCCGGGAGAAGAATGGGGTCATCGAGGAATTCAAAGGCTATTTCGACCTTGAGGACATCGACGTGGTTTCTTTAAAGAAACGCCTCGTCCATTCTCAAGACTATTGGGGAGGGAAAGACGGGATCGCGACGAAGACCCAAGTCATTAAGCAAGCCGATGTCGTGGCCTTGCTCGCCCTTTGCCCGGAAGACTTCACCCTTAAGGCCAAGAAGGCGAATTACGAATACTACTTCCCGAGGACCGAGCACGGTTCCTCGTTAAGCGCCTCGATGCATTGTCTTCTCGGGGTCTCGATCGGAAGAGAAGAAGAGGCATATCGCTTCCTACGTTCCTCCTCGGGGATTGATATCCGCGGGGCGGAGAAGCTCTTCGCCGGCGGGGTCTATATCGGGGGCACCCATCCGGCGGCCAACGCCGGGGCGTACCTCGGGCTCATCTACGGGTTCTTGGGCGCCCACTTGCAGGAAGGCGTCCTCTCCCTGCGTCCCCAATTGCCCAAGGGCATTACCAAAGTGACGTTCCATTACCAAAGGAAAAACAAAGTTTACGAAGTCTCCGCCTATTCGGATGGGCGGTACCAGATTAAGGAGACCAAGCTATGATCAAAGGAGCCATATTCGATCTCGATGGGGTGCTCGTCTTCACCGACCGCCTGCATTACGCGGCCTGGAAGAAGCTCGCCGATGAAGAAGGCATCGAATTCAATGAGGAAATCAATCTCCGCCTCCGCGGCGTCTCGCGGATGGAGTCTTTGGAGATCGTTTTGGAAAAAGCGACGAAGGCCTATACCGAAGAAGAAAAACTTGCCCTAGCGAAACGAAAGAACGACTACTATGTCGAATCGCTTGCCTCACTAAGCGAGAAGGACGTCAAAGACGAAGACCGCAAGGTCCTAGAAGAACTTCGTTCCCGGGGCATCGCCCTCGCGGTGGGGAGCTCCAGCAAAAACACCAAGGCGATCATGGAACGGGTGGGCCTCCTCCCTTATTTCGACGCGATCGCCGACGGCACGATGATCAAGAATAGCAAACCCGATCCCGAAGTGTTCCTTTTGGCCGCAGAAAAGCTCGGCCTTTCCCCGAGCGATTGCCTGGTCGTCGAAGACGCGGAGGCGGGAATCATCGCCGCGAATCGCGGGGGTTTCCTCTCCGTGGGCATCGGCCCGGCGTCGAAGCTAGACATCGCGGAGAAGAAGATCGCTTCGCTTTCCGAGCTTTCCGCGTTATGCGGAGGGAACGGCGGGCCCGTGATGTCGCTTCAGCACTTGAAGAAAACCTATCCTAATGGCTATGAAGCTGTCCACGATTTCTCTTTGGACATCGAAAACGAGGAATTCGTCGTCTTCGTCGGCCCCTCCGGATGCGGGAAATCCACGGTGCTTAGGATGATCGCGGGTCTAGAAGATGTTACCTCCGGCAGCATCCTCCTAAACGGGGAAGAGATCACCGACAGGGAATCCAAAGACCGCAACATCGCGATGGTGTTCCAGAATTACGCCCTCTATCCGCATTTCACGGTCAGGAAGAACATCGCCTTTCCCTTGACGATGGAGAAGATCCCATTCAAGCATTTCTTCGATTTCAAATACCGCAAGGAAAGGAAAAAGAGGATCGCAGAAGCGGTGGAGACCGCCGCGGAAAGGATCGGCCTAACCGAATACCTAGACGAGAAGCCCGAGAACCTTTCCGGCGGGCAAAGGCAAAGAGTCGCCTTAGGCAGGGCGATCGTCCGTAACCCCAAGGTTTTCCTCCTCGATGAGCCCTTATCGAACCTCGACGCGAAGATGAGGGTTTCCATGCGCGCGGAAATCTCCAAGCTCCACGATAAACTCCATACCATCTTCGTCTATGTCACCCACGACCAAGTTGAGGCGATGACGATGGGCAGCAAGATCGTCATTATGAAGGATGGCCTCATCCAACAGATCGGCAGCCCTGAAGAAGTGTTCCTCAACCCCGTCAATCAATTCGTCGCCGGCTTCATCGGCACCCCCCAGATGAATTTCCTTAACGTGACCATCTCCGAAAAGAAGGGGGACATGTATGCGTTAATCGATGGGAAGGAAATCCTTTTGCCGAAAAACCGCGTCGCTTCCTTCCATCGCGACTACCTAGGAAAGGAAGTCGTTTTAGGCGTCCGTCCGAAGGCGATCCGCGTCAGCGGAGACCTCGGTTACGAGGAGCAGGGCTTCCGCGGGAAGATCTCTTTATTCGAGCAACTGGGCGAAGACACGATCGTCTACGCCTCCTTCCCTGGGCTAGAAGGGGATCTCATCATCTCCACCTCTGGCTTAGGCAGGTTCCATAAAGGCGAGGAGGTCGGCGTTTGCTTTGACCTCTCCGGGGTCTGCCTCTTCGATAAGGAAAGCGGGGAATCGCTATTATGAAGCGGTGGGGCAAGTGGATCCTTCCGTTTGTCTTCACCCTCTTTTCCTGCAACATCATTACCCCCGCGGAAGATAGCCGTCCTTCCTCCCCTGAAACTAGCAGCCAGGATACTTCCGAGGCGGCGTCTGAAAGCGAATATAGTTCCCCTGAAGCATCTACTTCGGTAGAAAAAGACGAACAGGGATTCATCGTCCTCCCCGATGGGTATTTCGAACACGAAACCCGTCCCCATTCTTTCGGCGCGGATGTTGCCACCAAGCAAAAAGCCCCCAATATGCGTCTATATCTCGGCGATGAGCAGGTCCCCGTCTACGGGGTCTATGTGAACCAGACCAGAAGATGGGATCCCGAAGCGAAAATCAGGGATCTCTCCGGCGTCGCCAGCGTATCGATTTCCCAAGGGGCGAAGTTCAGCATCGCGACCACCTGGGTCGTCGGGGAGGGGCGATGCAAAATCAAACCCCTGAACAAAGAAGTGCCGATGACTTTCGATGAGGTGCACCGCGTGGTGCATTTCGAAATCACCGAGCCCGGGGATTACGTCATCGAATACCGCGGCAACCGCATGCTGCATCTATTCGTCCATTCCTATGAAGCGACTTGCCCCTATAACGAAAGCAATTCGATCTATTTTGGCCCGGGTGTTCATAACAAGAATAACGATAGCCGCCTCGCCTCCAATTCCACGATATACCTCTCCTCTAACCAGACCGTTTATCTCGCCGAAGGGGCGTTCGTGGAAGCGGCCTTCGTTTCGACGAATACCCAGAATGTAAAAATCTTGGGCCCAGGCTTCATCGATGGCTCGGTCTTTGATCGGAATGCGAGCAAGAACACGCGTTTCATCCCCTTCGATTTCACCGACTGCAGCGGATTCCTTTTCTCCTCCTTCGCCGTCTTGGATCCCGCGGGGTGGTGCTT
>ONGB01000065.1 GCA_900317295.1 uncultured Erysipelotrichaceae bacterium | reverse complement strand
CGTCTGCTTGGCGGTGTTCATCCCCTTCATCATCGTCTGGCTTTGCGCGCTTGCGAACCCGCTTGCCTTCAATTGGCGCGCGGATAACCTCCGCGGCCAGGCACCCGATGCCTATCTGAAGACCCCGGAGATGCTTATTTCCGTCATCTTCGGCCTATTGGCCTTCTTCTTCCTGCTCGGCCTATTCCTCGATGTGCTGCTTAGGAAGAAAGCCAGCCATATCGCCGTCGTCTTATTGGGGCAGGGTCTCATCGTCGCCTACTGCATCGCCCGCATGGCGTATTGCTTCCCCAAGGGATCGACCAACGTCATCGTCGGCGTGTTCTATCTCCTCAGCATGCTCGGCGCCCTCGCTAGCGCCTACTTCTATCTGAAGAAAGCCTGGGATGGGGATAACCTCTGGCCTTATTGGGCCGCCTTCTTATGGAGCCTCGCCTTCTTCCTCTTCGGCAGCATGACGCAGTCCTCCTATTCCATCTTCAACATGAACGCCCATCAGGGCGACCTCACCTATTGGCTCGGGGTTGCCAGCAGCCGTTCCTACATCATGGTGATGGCCTTCTGCCTCGCCGTGAACGCCAAATACGACTTCTTCCCCGCCCACGAAGCGGAGAAGCCGGAGGTCAAAGGAGCCTAATATGGCTGAGGAAAGCATCGTTAAAAAAGAAAACAAGGGGGGCATTCGTCGGTTTTTGATGAAATCGACGAACGGAATGGCCCTCGGTCTTTTCGGCACGTTGATCATCGGGACGATCATCGCCCTCTTCGGGATGATTCCCGGGCTAGAAGTCGTCACCTCCTTCGCCAACCTCATCAAAGGTTTGATGGGGGTCGGCATCGGCTTAGGCGTCGCCTTGGCTTTGGAAGTCAAAGGCGTGGCGATCGTCGCGATCGCCGCCGCCGGGGCCGTCGGCACCTTGGGCTTCGGCTTTGGGCTAAGCGAGTGGAAGCTTGCTTCCTATAGCGATCCTTTGTCTTGCTATTGCAGCGCTTTATGCGCCTATTTCGCCATCAAATACATCCTTAGGAAAAAGACCCCCGTCGATTTGATCCTGATCCCCTTGATCGGCTTAGGCGCGGCTTTGGGCTACGTCCTATTGCTTTCCTATTGGGTCCATTACGTGACAATCGGCCTCCAGATGGCGGTGGAACTAAGTTTCCAGGCCGTGCCGTGGCTGATGGTCATCATCGTCTCGGTTTTGGTCGGCATGGCCTTGACCGCGCCGATTAGCTCGGTCGCCGTTTGCGTCGCCATCAATATCGGCGCCACCCCCTTGGCCGCGATGAGCGCCCTCATTGGTTGCTGCGTGCAGATGGTGGGCTTCGCCGTGCAATCCGCCCGCGACAACAAGTGGGGGAGCGTCCTCGCCATCGGGATCGGTACCTCGATGCTCCAATTCAAGAACATCATCCGCAAACCGGTGATCTGGCTCCCGACCATCATCGCCTCGGCTTTGCTTTCGCCTTTCGCCTTCCTATTTAGGAACATCCCCAATTACGCGGAGATGGAGGAAAGCGCCGCCAAGGCTCTGCAACAAAGCCTTTCCGTCGGCGCCGGCATGGGCACCAGCGGCCTCGTGGGCCCGATCAACACCCTCGCCTCCACCGGTTGGGATTGGGTGAACGCCATTTTGATCGTCGGCGTCTGCGTCGTCTTGGCCGGCGGCACCGTCTTCGCGATTGACCTGCTTTTCCGCAAAGCGGGCTGGATCAAAAAGGGTGACTTCGCCCTCGCCGAAGAGGAGCCGAAAGAAGAAGCGCCAAAAGAGGAGGCCGCTGCCTGATTCAGGCGGGAAAACCCTATGAAATCGCATTTCAGGTATCTGCCAGTGCTTGCTTGCGCCTGCTTGCTTGTTTCTTGCGCGGCCAAGCACCAGATCGCGGAGGGCGAGGCGAATGCGCGCGCCCAAGCGATTTTGGAAAAAGGGCATTATTCTAACGAAGAGAAGCGCGTCGACTGCGTCGCCTCGCTTTCCTTAAGCGAACAAGAAGGCAAGATCGAGCGCACGGGTTCCCTATCTGTCGATCAGCCGAATGGCTATTTGCATATGCTCATCTCCGAATCCAATAACGGGGTCATCACGGAAAACGAGACCTGGTGCTGGAAGGAAGAAAGCGAAGAAGGCGTCATCTACCATACCGCCTACACGATGGAAGGCAGAACCATCTTCTCCGAAGGGGAAGCGACCTATGGCCTCTCTTTGACCGCGGGGATCGCCCTTTATTACACCTACCTCGAACTCGCTTACGCCCCGTTAAGGGATTTCGTCTCCGACGCGGAGCAGCACGATTACGAATGTTCCAATTTCTACGCCTCCGAAGCCGGCACCTTGGAATTGGACGCGAAGACCCAGGGCGCTTCCTATGCCTTGTCTTTCGCCTCTTATTCCCCCAAACGCGTCAATTACAAGAACTTCACCGAGGAAGGGGAGACCGCCAAAGCCGG
Source organism: uncultured Erysipelotrichaceae bacterium (assembly GCA_900317295.1). GTDB lineage: Bacteria > Bacillota_I > Bacilli_A > RFN20 > CAG-826 > Alloenteromonas. The sequence goes on along the minus strand of ONGB01000065.1, from coordinate 7,024 downwards.
GATCATCCAGTATTCCTATGCGGTGAAATCCCTCGCCCATCCCACCGTCCCATCCCCGGAGGAATGAAGGATGAAGCGCAGCAGCCCCGCCGCGGAGATGCTTTTCCGCCTTGAATGCAAGAAGCGGGGGATCGAAAACGAATACGAAGTCACCTCCCTCGCCTTATCTAGCGAAGAGGAAGGCAATCCCATCTATCCCCCAATGAAGCGGGAGCTTCTTTCCCGTGGCATCCCCCTATATCCGCATACCTCACGGAAAGTCACCCAAAAAGACATCGAAGAGGCCGATGAGATCTTTTATATGGACGGGGATAACCTCCGCCGAATCTCTTATTTATTCTCGCTTCCCGAAGGCAAGGCGAAGCCGATTTTCGCCTACACGGCCCGCCTATATGAGATCGAAGACCCTTGGTATACGGGACGGTATGCGAAAGTGGTGGATGAGATCCAAACCTGCGTCAAAGACATCCTCGACCATCTCGAGGGGCTTTCCCCCAGAGGGAGGAAATAGGGTAGAATCCTAAGTTATGGAAAAGAAGGCGACCCAAATCCGCGTCGACGGGCCCCATATCCTCATGGGCCTATTGATTCTCCTTTGCCTCGCCCTCGGGGCGTTTTTGGTCAACGAAATCGCCTTTTTCAATGTCGGCTTCTCCATCTCCACGAAGATGAGCGACGTCGAATATAGCTTCCTCTTCGCCGCGTTTATGGCCTTCTATTTGGGCATTATCTTCGTGAAGCGGCGTTATTTCCCCGCGCCGACCCCCTGGCCGATCTTCGCGGGGACTTTGGCTTTCTTCGGTTTAGGGGTCGTGGCGATCTTCGCCTACCCCGAAAGCAAAGAGGTCTATTCGATTTACGCAGGCGGCAACGTTTCGTATTCCCAAGACTTAGGCGAGCGCTTCCGCGATTTGCTATGGCTCACCGTCGCCTCCTTAAGCTTCTATCTCCTCGCCGGCATCGCCCCGCGGTGCACCCTTCCGAAGGACTTCATCCGTTTCTGCTGCCTCGGCATCATCCTTACCGCGATCTTCGCCTTGGTATGGTCGCTCATCTTCGAATGGAAGACCTATGTCTCCTATTTCCAAGACCCGGAGGGCGCTTTAAGGGTCGTCTCGAGCTTCTTGAATAACCGCAACACCTTCGGGACCTTGCTCCTTCTCGCGGTCGTCGCCACCTTCGTCTTGCATTGCTATCGCCCGTTCTTCTTCCATTGGATCATCGCCCTCGGCCTCTTATTTGAGATGATCTTCGTCTTCTCCAAGACCGCGATGGTCATCGGGGGCGTCTCCTTGTTCATTTTCGCCTTCTATCGCTTTATCCTCACGATGAAGGGGCATGCGTTAAGGAATTGGCTCTCCCTTGGGCTCATCGTCTTGACCGTGGTGATCTTCTATTTCCTCCTCCATGGCTGGCTCCCGAAAGAGAACGGGATGGTCCATCTTTACGACAACCTCGTCGAACTATTCGGCAAATTCGATGGTTCGAGCTTCGACTCTCGCATGCGCATTTGGGAAGCCTCCGTCCGCCTATTCGAGGGACCCGTGTCATTGTTGTTCGGCTTAGGCTACCGCAACGTCGATTACCTAGAGGGCATCATCAACCATGCTTCTTATGTCCCCGGGGTCACCCATAATGGATGGTTGGAGATCTTCCTCCGTTCGGGGATTTTGGGCTCGGCTTTGGCCTTAGCGATGCTCGTCTATCTCATCTACGCCACCTTCGACGCCCAAGCAAAAGGCTCCCGCATGGCTTTGCCTGCGTTCTTCACCTTATTGGTCGCCATCTCCCACGGCGCCACCGAGTCGACCGACCTCTTCCGCATGGACGGCAAATCGATGGTCTTCGCCTTATTCGCCCTCTATCTTCCCTTGGCGGAGCATTACCGCGCCAAGCACGCGGACGTCTTCGACGAAGCCAAGAAGCGCCTGGCCTTTGAACCAAAAGAGAAAGCCCGCGTGGAGATGCCGCCTTACCGCAAAGCCGGGGCGATGCTTGGGGTCATCGTCCCCTTGATCGCCGCATATCTCGGCTTAGGTTATTCGTTAGGCCAATATGTCGACGCTCCATTCTTAGGAAGCGTCCCCTTTGGGGTATCTCTTGTCTTCGGCTTAATGGCGGTCCCTTATGCGGTCTATGCCTTCTGCTACGCGAAGACGAAGGCCGGTTCCTTCTTTGGGGTATTCTTCGTCATCCTTTTCGCGGGGATCTCGATCGCTTTATCCGTCCTTTCCCCGAATACATGGCTAGGCTATGTGGGGTGGCTTGGCCTCCCGATCGCCTGGCTGATTCCCTATCTAGCGACTTTCCGGAGGAGGCAGGGGTTCGCCGGCAGCATCTTCATCAAGGTGTATATGCCGTATTTCCTCGCGCTATTGCTTGCTTATTTGGCGACGCTTCCTTTGCGTTTACTCCCCTTCGCGGTCCCTTCGATCACCCTTTCCGCGGCCACGGGCATGCTCGCGTATTTCCTATGTCTAGACTTCACGCTTCTCGCCCCCTATGGAGAAACGGTGGCCTATCCCTATCCGCAGCTATGCCATCTCCGTGAGCTCAATCATCTCCGCGCCTTCTGCCGTCGAGAGATCCGTTACGAGGATAAGATGGAATCCTATGGCATGCGTCCGTGGCAGAGGCGGAAGAAGCAGCGGTTCCGGCAGCATCCCCCCAAGGAAATCTATCCATAACGAAACGCGGCATCATACCGCTTTTCTTTTATTTTTTATACATTGTCTAAATGGGCCTATTTCAGGGTTGGACTACCATGCGCCCCCAAGTGTGTTAGAATACCCCCAACGAGGTATTTATCATGACCCAAGAACATTCTTTGCCCGCGGCCGATAAGCCCTTTAAGCTTAACTATAAGCGGACGATGCTCATCGGCTTTGCCTTCTTCGGCATTTTGCTATTGTGGCAAGTCTATGACTCCTGGTGCCCGACCTTCCTAACCGAACTCTTCCGCGGCGCCATCTACCCCAATTACGACACTTTGGCCCCCGCGGCGCAAGAAGCGGCGACCCGCCAGGTCCAGTATTTGGTCGGCATCATGATGGCGATCGATAATATCGCCGCGCTCATCATGCTCCCGATCTTCGGGAAACTGTCCGATAAGACGCATACGCGTTGGGGCAAACGCATGCCCTATATCTTCATCGGCACGATCGTCACCGCGATCGCCTTCCCATTCATCCCCGTTTTGTTCCATTACACCCAGCTCGGCGGCGTCATCGCCTTGATGGCCGTCGTCGTCTTCTTCGCGATGATGTATCGCAACCCCGCCGTCGCCTTAATGCCGGACATCACCCCGAAGCCGCTCCGCTCCAAAGCTAACGGCATCATCAACATCATGGGCTACCTCGGCGGCGCCTGCGCCACCGTCGTCGGCATCTTCTTCTCCCTCACGCAGTATCTTGGCACCGAAATCGACGCCAAGGCCTCGAAAGCCGCTGGCTATGCCATCTATAAAGCCCATACCTGGGCATTCGGCAACATCTGGGCGATCGAAGCCCCCTTCCTCATCGCTTCCGTCTTGATGGTCGCCTCCGCCGTCGTCTTGTTCATCACGATCCGCGAGAACAAGCTCGCCGAAGAGCTTCGTCCGGAACTCGAACGTGGCGAAAAGGCCGCGGAAACCGTCGACAAAGTCGATGACGACAAGCCGATGACCAAAGCCAACCTCCGTATGCTCATCTTCATCCTCGCGGCCGAATTCTTCTGGTTCATGGCTGATAACGGCATCAGCACCTTCATGACCAACTACACCGTCTACTTCTTGGGCGCCCCGTTTGCTTCGATGATGGTCAACACGATCATCTTCGGCGTCGGCTCGGTCGCCGGTTTCGCCGTCGGCGGCATCATCGCCGGGAAGATCGGCAGGAAGTGGACCATCTTCGGCGGCCTTGGCATCACGTTGCTTGGCTATACCCTGTGGGCGATCCTCACCTTCGCCACCGGCATCAAGGGCAGCGGCGAGCTTCCGTTCTGGCTCTATATCATCTGGTTCCTTAAGGGCCTTGGGATGTCGCTCGTCCACGTCAACTCGTTCCCGATGGTCGTCGAGCTTTGCTCTTCGAAGAAGATCGGTGCCTTCACCGGTTATTACTACGCCTCCTCGATGGCCGCGCAGACCGTCACCCCGATCCTCGTCGGTTTGTTGCTCCTCAACCCGAACATCGGCTGGGAATACCTGCCCTTCTACGGCATCATCTGCATCGCCATCGCTTTGGTTCTGTTCTTCTTCGTCCAGAACGTCAAAACCCACAAAACCGAACTCAAATCCGGCCTTGAAGGCATCGGAGCGGACGACTGATGCCCGCCGTCATCGTCCATGACACCTTCGCCCTCGAGATGATCCCCGAAGACGAAAAGCCTTATATCGCCGCGGTCAGAAGCGGCACCCAAGGCCCTGATTTGTTCATGGCCTATGGCAAGAACCCCCTCAAGAAAAGAGAGGATGCCAAAGAAATCCGCCCCTGGGGTACCGTCATGCACCACACGCCCGTCGAGGACGTCTACGGAAAGATGATGGAATACGCCAATACGAAAGAAGCGGGGGAGAAGGAACTCCTTTATGCCTATATCGATGGATTGCTCATGCATTTCTCCGTCGACCGCATCTGCCACCCCTATGTCTTTTACCGCACCGGCTTCGACGAGAAGGGCGGCATCTCCGGCTCCTTCGGGTGGTGGCACGGCTATTTCGAAGCCTGCCTCGATAAGGAATTCGGCAGTCGGAAAGGCACCTTCATCCGCCCGGATAAGGCGATGGGGAACCTGGATTTAGACAGTGTACAAAAAATTGGGAAGATGTGGCGGGAATGCGCGCCTTTCCCCTTGAAGGAGAATAGCTACGAAATCTCCTACAAGGACTATAACGACGTCACCCGCATGATGTGGTCCCCCACGGGGATCAAGCGCTTCTTCGTGAAGCTCTTCATGAAGAAATCCTCGCAGGCCTATTCGATGATCTATCCCGCCTCCAGGAAGGAAGCCAACCGCTTCGACGTCTGCAATGACGCTCACGCAACGTGGAAAGATCCTTGCACTGGGGAAGAGAAAACCGCCTCCTTCGAAGACCTCTTTGAGAAATCCAAAGAAGGGTATCGCGCCGTCCACGAAATCCTCCTAAAAGCCAAAAAGGGCGAGGACGTGTATGCGGAATTGAAGCAGTGGGCCGATAACCTCGACCACGACGGCAACCCCTATGGGATGGCGAAACGCTATAGCGACCCCGTCTCCAATTACGTCAAATAACTCCGTGATTTTACGGAGTTCCCCCTCCCAAAGCCTTAGGATTTCCTTATAATAAGGAAGTCCTTTTTCGTTATGGCAGAGAAACCCGTTCGCAGCATCGCCTTGATCTTCTATCACGGGAAGCTGCTTTTCCTGCGCGATTTCGATAGCTCGGGCTACCCCCTTTCCGGCTTCCGCCTCCCCCGCGAGGAGACGACGGATATCCTCTCGCTGGGGAAGTCCTTGATGCGCCGCTACGGCGGGGAGATCGCCCCCTTGCAGGAACTGCCCCCCTATATGGGCGCGAAGATCTTCTACTGCAAGGAAGTCACCCCCTTGCTCACTAAGCGGAAGGACGGGGCGAAGTTCCTCGATTACGAAGGGCTGGATTCCCATTACGTCGATCCCTATGACAAGGCGATCGCCAAAAGGGCCCTGGCCTTCGCCGATCTCTACCTCCCCCATAAAAGAATCGAGACCCTGAGCCCCCAAGAGAGGAAAAAGGCGGAATACCTCGCCTCATCGCTACGCTTCTTCGCCAATCTGAAGCTCCTCCCGATGGCGGAGTTCGACCTCTTCCTCCGCTTCTTGGAGAAGGCGGTCGATTACGTCGACGCGGAACGCGCCCACGCATATCTCCTCGGGGAATATCGCTTAGACATCAACCGTTACTTAGACGCGGTCAAATATTCAAGGAAGAAAGGCAAATGAAACTACTTAAATGGGAATATCTAGGCAAGCTCCTAGTCGGCTTGTTGCTACTACTGCAGATCGGCGGCCTCGTCGCCTTGTTCGTTTGGGGCATCGAGACGCTTGGCGACCTTGAAGAAGGGCGCTTTGTCAATTACCTCCTTTTGGGCGTCTTCGCCTTGGACGTCATCGTCGAGGTGATCATCATCTCCACGAACACCCCGGCCTCCTACAAGATCGTCTGGATGTTCTTTGTCTTCGTCCTGCCGATCGTCGGCATCTTCCTATATCTTTTCCTCGGCAACACCACGACGAAGAGGAAACGCCGCAAAGCGATCGAGAAATACTCGCTCCCCATGCAGGCGAATCCCTCCTCCGAGCAGACCATCGCCTTAATGAACCGCGCCTATCCGAAGGCCGCCGGCATCTCCGCCTATTTGGAAGCCACTTCCCGCGGGGGCACCTTCGCCTCCACGAGCACCCGTTATTTCCCGTTAGTGGATGACGCCTTCCCCGTCATCATCGAGGAGCTCAAGAAGGCAAAGCACTATATCTACCTCGAATTCTTCATCGTCGGGCATGGCAAATTCTTCGACGGGATCCTCGACGTCCTGCGCGAAAAAGCCGCCAAAGGGCTTGATGTCCGCATCATCTATGATGACGTCGGCTCGCTTTCGACCGCCCCGGATAGCTTCGTGAGGGAACTCACCTCCTATGGCATCAAGGTCGGCAAATTCAACCCGTTCCGCCCGTTATTGGACGTCAATTTGAATAACCGCGACCACCGCAAGATCCTCATCATCGACGGCCACACCGCCTTCTCCGGCGGCTTCAACCTCGCCGACGAATACATCAACGCCGAGGTGCGCTTCGGCCATTGGAAGGACAACGCCATCCTCCTAAAAGGGAAAGCGGTGGAGAATTTCACTTATCTATTCCTCTCCAATTGGTATTCCAATTTCGACGTGAAGGGCATCCCCTCCACGCAGGAAGAGATCAATAACCTCCACGAGCTCTATTCCTCCAAACGCTACATCGCCGAGGCCGGGGGCTATCCGGAAAGCGACGGCTTCGTCTCGCCTTATGGCGACCTTCCCTACCT
>ONGB01000024.1 GCA_900317295.1 uncultured Erysipelotrichaceae bacterium | reverse complement strand
AGATGCGCGACGTCAAAGAAGACAATGGGACGTTGGAGATCACCAACTATCCTAACGATCATGTGGGACTATTACGGCCTTACGAAGCGAAGGTCAGGAAACTATGAAGAAAGGGCGCCGAGGTGGCGCCCTTTATGTTGATGGGAATCAGAGGTCGTTGCCGTTCTCGTCGCAGGGGATGAGATCTTCCTTCGGGGCAAGGCAGTAGGGGCATTGTCCCTCGGGGGTCAATTGATCTTCTGAGAGGATCGCGCCGCATAGTGGGCAACGGAAGTATTTCTTTTCGGGCATGCTAAGGGTTCCTTTCTTTCCCCATTATAGGGGGCCTCTAGGTTTTGCAAAGGCTATTTGCTTTTTTGTTTCTCCCTTTCCAGGCGGAAGGCCACCGCCTTGCGGAGATAATCTTCGTATTCGGGGTCGTCGCACATCGTCTTGCCATCCGCGTCGCTAAGCTTGGCAACGGGCCTGCCATTGACGTATTGGAGCTTGATGACGATGTTAAGCGCATCGACCATGGTGTCGTTAGAGAAGAAGGTGCCGATGCCGAAGGAGACGCGGATGCGGTCTTTGAAGAAATCGAAGAGGGCCTGCGCCTTGTCATCATTGAGGGAGTCGGAGAACAGCAGCATCTTGCTCTTCGGGTCGATGCCGTATTTCTCATAATGGGCGATGATTTTCTCCCCCCATTCGTAGGGATCGCCGGAGTCATGACGGACCCCGTTATAGTTGTTTGACATCGCGCGGTCGAAATCCAAAAGGAACAAATCCGTGGACAGGGTATCGGTCAAGGCCGTCCCGTTGTCCCCGCGATATTCGTCATACCAGTCGCGTAAGGCGAAGGCATTCGTGTAGGCCAAGGGGATCGAGTCGATGCCTTGATACATCTGCACGAATTCGTGCGCGTAGGTGCCGATCGGGATGAGGTGGTATTTCTTCGCCAAGTAGACGTTGGAGGTGCCCACGAGGTTCTTCGTTTCCTTCGCGAAGCGGCGGACCACTTCGTCCTCCCATTCCCTGGATAGTCTCCTTCGCGCGCCGAATTCGGCAAAGCGGAAGGTGTATTTCCCGTCCTGGAAGTCTTTGATCTTCGCGTTGAGCCTTTCTAAGGCGGAAGCGCGGAGGGCTTCATAGTCATAGGCCATGCGGAAATAGACCTCGGAGACGATTTCTAGGAGATAGATCTCGAATTGCATCGCGGAAAACAAAGGCCCATGGACGCGGAGATAGAGTTCCCCGTTATCCTCTAGATGGCAATCGACGTAATCGCGGATCGGATGGTAGAGGCGCAGGAATTCGACATAGTCGTCTTTGATGAAACGGATGGAACGGAGGTAATCGAGCTCATCTTTTTTGAACCGCAGGGTGCAAAGATGATCGATTTGGGCGTTGATCTCCTCGACGATCTCCGGCGTGAAGACGATGCCTTTGCTACGGCATTTGAAGTGGTATTCCCCCATCAGGTCGGTGTGCTTATGGAAAATGACCTGATCCATGTTGAACTTATATAGGTCGGTGTCCAACAAGCTTTGGACAATTGGTTCTAGGCGCATTTAACGTTCCTCCTTTGGCATGAACGCGGGCATCGGCAATATCTTATGGAGATTGGCCTTGTGAAGGCGGTCGATCTTCGCCTTGGTCTCCGGATTGGGGCATTCCCCGGTTAGGATATAGTGATCCAAAGTCGCATAAGAGAAACCGAGATTATCCTCGTCCGTCTTCCCGGACAAGCCGTCTTCGGGGGCTTTTTCCACCAAATCCTCGGGCAGGCCTAGCAGGCGGCCGAGTTCCTTCACTTCTTTGACCAGGAGATGCGATAAGGGGCTGAAATCACCCGCGGAATCTCCGAATTTCGTCGAATACCCGACATAGTCCTCGCTGCGGTTGCAGGTGTTGCAGACCCGCGCGTTGCCAACCATCGCCGCGACGTTATAGAGGGTCGTCATGCGGATGCGGGCCCCGAGGTTGCTCTTCAGTTGAGGGGTGAGCTCGGGGGAGATGGCCTTCCGAATCGATTCGCGGGAGGCTTCGGTGATGTCTTGGATGTTGATGTCGTAGGAAGGGATCCCCAGATGGGCGATCAGCTTCCTCGAGGCGTCTTGGTCATGCTGGTAGCCATCCGGCATCATCACCCCGATGACCTTCTCTTTCCCTAGGGCCTTCGCGCATAAGGCCGCGGCCACGGAGGAGTCCTTCCCTCCGGAGATGCCGATGACGACGGTCGCGTCCCCGACAGTTTCTTTGATCCAGTTTAGTAGATCAGGCAATATCTTTTTCACGTCCATGGGTCGCTCCTTTTAGAATTTTTGATCCAAATAGGCGATGTAATAAGCGGGGTCGAGGGGCTTGCCCGTGACCTGCTTGATCCAATCCGCGGGATCCATCCAGTCATAGGGGAAATCCTTTTCATCGAACCAGGCTTTGATCTCCTTCATCTTCCCCTGACGGAGATATTCCTCGAAGGGGAGGTCCTTCTTGATGGTCTCGAGGATCTGCGCCCCATACATGTTGCCTAAGGCATAGGAGGGGAAATAACCGATCTCCCCATCGGTCCAGTGGATGTCCTGCATGCACCCTTCTCCATCATCGGGGACTTTGACCCCAAGGTAATCGAGGTATTTCTTGTTCCAGATCGCCGGGACGTCCTTGCATGCGATCTTCCCATTGATGAGGTCGCGTTCGATCTCATAACGGATGATGATATGCATGCAGTAGGTGAGCTCATCGGAATCGCAACGGTTGGGGATCGGCTCGACGCGGTTGATGAGGGAGAAGAACTCCTCATCGCTCATCCTCGCGAACTCTTCTCCGAGACAGTCTTCGCAGGCCTTTTTGAAATGCGAGGCGAAGGCGAGGCTTCTGCCGATGATGTTTTCGTAGAAACGGGAATGGGTCTCGCAGATCGCCGCGGTCGGCAAGGCGTCCGCGTAGTCTTCCATCATCTCCTTCGTCCAGCCCTGGAATTCGAGGCAGTGCCCGCCTTCGTGGAGAACGGAGAAGGCGGAGGAACGCCAATCCTCTTCGTAATAATGCGTGGTGACGCGGGAATCATAATGCCCCGTGAAGTCGGAGAAGGGGTGCTCGGATTCGCGGATGCAGCCCCGGCTCATGTCATAATGCTCTAAGGCCAATAAGGTGAGGGAAAGCTGTTCCTGCTTATGCTTCGGATAGGACGGAATAACGGGGACAGGTAGGCGTTTTTGCTTCTCTATCGCCTCGGGGATCTTCCTTAAAAGGAATTCCTTCAAGGGGATGAACACGCGGTCGATGTCCTCTTCTTTCTCCCCGGGCTCGAAACGGTCGAGGGCCGCCTCATATAGGCTCATGCCGGGTTTTTGACGGTAGGTGAGCAAATGACGGAAGGAGGCGATCATCTTCTCCCAATAAGGAAGCCAGGAAGCGAAGTCCCCGGTCGGCTTGTATTTCCGCCACATCTCGTTGCTCTTGGAAGCGAGGCGAGAGAATTCCTCATATTCTTCCAAGGGGATCTTTTCGAAGAATTCGATCTCGCGTAGATATTCGGAAACGACCTTTCTTTGACGCGGGGTCAAATCCGAAGCCGCGGCTTCTTTGACCGCCTGGATGAAGGCGGGGTCTTTCTGCATCGCCGCTTGTTGGGAGGCGAGGTCATTGAGGAGGTCGCTTTCCTCTTCGATGGCCTGTTCGGGCGTGTTGGTCGCGATGTCGTAATTGAGGATCGACATCAATTGGTTCTTCTTCCGGAATTCCTCCAAGAAGGGTTTTAGTTTCTCGAATGCGTTCATTTTCTGACAATCTCCTCGACGTTTCCTTCCCATTTGAGCATGGCGTTCTTCGTTTCTTCCTTTGCGATCTCCCAAAGCAGTCCAAAGGTGGCTTTCAGTTGCTGTTGTTCCTCTTGGCTCTTGCCATCATAGATCTTCTTGCTATGGGCGATGCCCGGGATGCCACGGTAGAGGAGGTCATAAACCGTCGTGGAACGGTAGAAGATCTCCGCGATGGCCTCGGTGGCCTGGACGAGGTCGGTCTCATTTAAAGAAGAAAGCCACCGCATAAAGATCCTTTCCGCGAGATAGGAGCCTTGGCTTCTTTTCTTCGCCCTTCGGAAAGCGGGGCTTTTCCTGTTCACCGACCAATAGAAGGGATCGTGGCCTCCTAATAATAAACCGGAGCTAGGGACGATTTCGGGGTTCTCGATGAGGTTATAGAACACCCCGATGATGTCGTTCCTCGTCATGAATTTGATGAGCTTGTGCTTTCTTTCCTCGAAATTCTCGGGAGGGATGCGGAATCCCGGACCATCGAAGGAATAGGCGGCCTTAAGGCGGGCGAAATCCTTTTCCTCAAGATGGAGGGCGGTATAAAAGGCGAGGTTACCGCCTTTGCTATGGCCGACGCAATAAAGGGGGCGGTCAGGGTAATTCGCTATGGCGTGTTTGGCGTAGGCGATGGATTCTTTTTGCGAAGGGATGGTGTCTTTGTAGGTCAAAAGGAAATCCTCTTTCCATCCGACCAAAGTCGTGTCGGTCCCGCGGAAGGAGAGGATCATCGTCCCGTCGGGGAGGAAGAAGGTATAGGCGGCGAATTGCAAAAACTTTTCGGGGGAGAATTTGGAGGAAGCCAATGCGCAACGGACGCTTCCGAAACGCAAAGACTTCTTCATCTTCTTGAGCATCGTCTTGTTGAAGGAGGCGTCGACCGATCCCGTGGTTAAGGTGTGCCAATCGACGGAGAATTCCCAATCCTTGATGAGCACCCCATCTTGGGGATGGAGGTAGGAGGGGATGATGTTCTCCAAATTGACGTAAGCGAGTTCGGCGAAAAGCATCGCGTCCACTTCGTTGAAGGGGACTTGCTCAAAGGTCGCCTCCGCGTATCGATCAATGTAATCGAGAATATTCATAGGAGTTTATTCCGCGTTTTCCCGTCTCTTTTTCTGGAAATAGGCGAATCCTCCAACGATGGCAAGAGAGGCGACGATGGTTCCGGCCAAAGCGATGCCGGTGGAATAGATCACCTTTTCGCCGGCGAGCGCTTCCCCGTTTCCTTGACGGTCGATGAAGTCTTCGAAATGGTATTTGGAGACGATGTAGTCATAACGTTGCATCGCCGCGTTGTTGGATTGTTTCAGGACCGCCTTGCTGGAAGTGGTCAGATAAGCGAACTGAGCGGAAAGCTTGCCCCACAGGGTGGTCAAATCGTCGACATCGGTCTGATTGTTGGTTTTGCAGACTTCGCTGGTCTGACTGAGGAAATCGGCGGAGTACTCATCCGCGGTCTTGTATTGCTTATAGAGGTAGATTTGGCGGTCAGAGCTGCTGCTAGAAGTGTTGTAGACGGCGAACTCCTTATAGTTCGTGCCATTGGAATAACCCATATAGAAACCGGGATAGCTATGGCTTTCTACCGTCGCGACCGTCCCGTTGAAGGAGAAGGACCAATCGGTGCCTCCAGAAGGCGACGCGGCAATGCCGATGTTGGTATGCGTCCCGTTTTCGTAGACGTATAGGTAATCATCGCACTGGAAAGTCCATTGCCCGCTCTCCCCACCTAAGGTCCAAACCGAAGTTGAAGGCACGTTGATGAGCTCTCCGTTGGATAACGTGGCGTTATTGACGTCGAGGTAGTAGCTATAGCCCGAGATGGTCGCGTCTTTCAAGGAGTAATAGGTGCCGCTTTTTTGCCCTAAGATCGCGAGCTTATCGCCGGGGAGCAAAGCGTCCTCGCTGGCGACGGGGAGGAAAGCGGTGCTGGTAACTTCGGAAGGAGCTTGGCTGCTAGAACTGCTGGAAGAACTTGATGAAGAACTAGACGAAGAGCTCGAAGAGGAACTAGAAGAAGATTGCCCGCTTCCGCTGTAGTTGATGGTTATAGAAGAGACACTTGAAGCGTTGCTCCCTGCTTTGATGTAGAAATGAGTATAGGTGTTGGCGGGGAAAGTGTAGACGCCGTTGGTTCCAGAGATGGGGTGATCCGTGTTCTTCCCGCTTGAAGTGCTGCCATACACGGTTAAATTCCCTGGATCGCTAGCAAGGGTGATGGAGGTGATGTAAGTAAGGGCGGTTTCGCTATAGATATAGCCGGAATTCTTCTTAAACTGGACTTTGCTTGCGTTGAGCATCACATCGCCGGAAGCATAAAGGAAGGAGGGGTCCGTATTATCCGCACGACCGGTGCCCGTGCAATCAGCATAACTTCCATTGATATCCGCGGTGTCCAAAACGATGACGCCTTCTTCGCCAGACTCTTGGGAAGAAGTAGCTTCGCTGCCGGAGGAAGAACTCTTAGAAGAGCTTGAGGACGAACTAGATGAAGAGGAGGAACTGGAACTGCTCGAAGAAGAGGATTGCTGAGACTCGCCATTATTCCAAGTGTAGGCGGTTCCGCCCCAGATGCGATTGGCCCAGGTTGGGTGATCGATGAAGGGGTTGCGGTTGCCCATGGACGAACTCTGGACGGCATTGTTACGATCGATTTCCTTTTGGGAAACCGGATCCTGGGCCGACCATTTTGTGAGAAGGTTGATGTAATAATCCTTCATCGTCGAATGGCTATTTGAATAGGTAAAGCAATAAGCTCCGTCGCTGTCCTGGGTGAGATTCAAATCATAATAGGCCGTCGCCATATACATCTGAGCGCGGGCAAAGTCGCCTTTGTAGGCGTCATCTGGCTCAAAAACGGTCATGCCTGAGGAATTGGTTCCGAGTTTGCCGAAACCTTTGCAGCTTGAATTCAAGGTATAGCAATTCGTTTTGACGCTGGTGACCTCGCCATAGGCGTAGTTGCTGCGCACCCCGTTGACCTTACCATCGGTGTTGAATAAGTGGTTGGGGTCGGTGCCGGGCTGGTTGCTATCGCTCCCGCCAAACCAGGATTTGGGCATGGAGTGCTCGCGATTATATTTGTCGCCCACCGTGGAATAATTCCCGCAGCGGTCGGTGACGCTGGTCCAGGCCTTGTCGGAATACATATCCCACATCTTTCCGCGCTTAGCGGCATTGTTCGTGGTCGGATAAGCGTTTCCGGTCAGAGGATCGGTGCCATCGTAGTTACTGGGATAGCAATCATGTTGCTCGTTGAAGGTCCAAATATTGTCGTAGCCGAATGTTTTCCCGTTATCGATTAGGTCGTGCAGCTTCCCTAAAAGCGTCGTTCCCCCGGCGGTGATTTGGTTGTCGGTGATGCCGGAATAGTAATTCCCGCTGTAATAACGGTATTCCCCATCGGCATAGCCGTTAGATAAGGCATGGACAGCGGTGGCTTTATGATGCGAAATGGCCGCGGTAATGCCTAGTGCTGAAACCACGAGCCCACCAAAGGCGGCAATCCCGATGAATGTTTTCATTCCGGTTTTCATAATCTTTTCCCCTTAAAAACGACGGTGTTTCTTATTACTCGCCGCAATAGCGATCGGCGTGATGATCGCCGCGCCGCCTAGGACGATCCCGATGAAAATCCAAAGCCCCCTGGCGTTAAACCCGGAAAGCATGGAAAGGTGCTCTTTAGGCGTGGCCGAAGAACGGGCGGCGAAGTTTTGGAAACCATACTTCGCGGCGATGTAATCATAGCGCGCGGCGCCTTTGCCCAAAGTGTTATTGGCGGAGCTATCCGCTTCGGTGAATTTGGTTTGTTCGGCGGAAGATAAGGCACCCCATTCGGTGGTCAGTGAAGCCCAAACTGTGGCGAGGGAAGCCCGATTGTCATAAGAAGAGGCACAGATTCCATTGGTTTTGCTAAGGATCGAAGAAGCAAAAGCTTCCGCGGTCGCCTCGGCGGGGGCGCCATACCGCTTATAGATTTGGATGGCTGTTTGGGAGGATGCATAAGTGGTGAATCGCGGGGCTCCGACGTTGTAATACATGGTGCCATAGCTAGCGGTTTCGTTGGTCATCGTCACTTGGGTGCCACTGAAGGTGACCTTCCAGCGGGTCTTGCCATTATCGTAATCGAGCTTTTTGACGGCGGTCGCCCCCAAAAGCTCGCCGTTTTCGTTAGCGAAGGTCCATTGCCCGGCAGAGCCACCAATCGTGAAAATGGTGGTATTTTCGCCATACTCGGCGATTTCCTTCTTATCGCTGCTGAAGGTGGAGGAAACGCTAGTGAGGACGTTGGAGCTTAGCGGCCCGGCGGTGGTTCCGGACGTATTGCAGGCGATGATCACTTTGTCCCCGGCTTGGATCGAGGAGGCGATTTCGAAACTCATATTCTCGACGACGTCGATGTCATAAGTGGCGGTCTTGGTGATGCCGTCGGAAGTGAAGGAGACGGTGACGGTCTTTTGCCCAGGGGTGGAAGTGTCCGCGCCGGAAAGGACGACGCTTTTCGAAACATCCGCGGTCAACCCGCTTTGGAAGGTGGCGGTGCAGACGCCATCAAAGACCACGGGTTTGCCTACGCGATATTCCGTCGTCATCCCAGAGATGGAGATGGAGACGAGGGGGTTCGCCCCGACGGTGATGCCGGAATAAGTAGCGGTTTTACCACGATAAGTCGCGGTGACGGAAGTGACCCCCTTGGTTAATGGATTCGGGGTCCATTCCGTTTTGGAGGTCACGTCTTCGGTGGTGGTGTCGACGAAATGCGCGGTGACGGTAAGCCCCTTAGGATCAAAAACTTCCCCGGCCATATAGGTGGCTTTGGTGGGGGTGCCGCTGATGGAGAGGGAACTCACTTGCTTGCCGGAACCATCGCCATAGGTATCGACTACCGCGCGGGTTTTCTCATCGTAATCCGCCCAGATTTTGGCCGCCCATTCGGGGTGGTCGACGAAGGGATTGCGGTTGCCCTGGAGGTATTGTCCGCCGTCTTGGCGACGGATCTCGCGCTCATTGACGGGATAAAGGGCGTTCCATTTGAGCATATCGGCGAGGTTGCCCATCGTCGCGGAGGAGGCGTAAGTGGTGGGTTTGTTGTTGGTTTCGAGGTTAAGGGCGTTAGAGGCGGCGCAGCAATAGAAGATGATGCGGGCGCATTCCCCGCGAATCGCTTCGTTTTGGTAGCAGCCGATGTTGTCCCCGAACGCGGTCCAGGGATCCCAACCGTTGCTGCTATGGCACATCCCTTCCACATAGAAGGAATTGCCGCGATTGGAATTCTCGGCGCTGATGGTCGGACGGGCCATGAAGATATCGGCCTCGACTTTGTTGCCCCCATGGGAGTCGGGCCAAACGTGCTCTTTGTTGAAACTGGTCGTCGATTTGCCGGAATAGAAACTCAGGATTTGGGTGCCATAGACTTGGCCATTGCTATCCTTTTTCGCCGTGGCGGGGTCATAGTCGGTATAGATGAAGGTGGAATCGTTGGCGTTGGTGCCGCCGGAGCCATAACCCGTGGTGCGTTTCCGCTTCCCCAAATTGAAGGAACGGAGTTTATCCAAGAAATCCGTGCCGGAGGAGCTGGTGTTCAAAGACGAATAATAGGCATTGATATCCGAAGAGACCTCATAGGTTTGGGAGGGAGTGTAATAAGCGAGGGTCTCCGTGGGCTTATGCAAAGTGGTCAAAGCCGCGCCGGCGCCGGCGAAAAGCGCCCCTAAAACCAGGCCAATCTTGGCGAAGGGTGAGAAAACGGCTTTCTTCATAGACAATTCCTACGCACGCTGCGTGCGCCTTATAGTCCCCCGCATTATACCCCCAAGCCACGCGCGAGAGAAGGATTTGTCGCGCCACACCCTTTCCTCGGGTGTATAATGCCCGCGCTACCACCATGGAAAAGCACATTCTTACCCATAGCAAACTAGAGACCGTCGCCCTCGGGCAACGCCTCGCCGCCCTCCTTACCCCGGGGGACGTCATTTTGCTTGAAGGCGATCTAGGCGCCGGGAAGACCACCTTCGTCTCCGGGGTCGCCAAAGGGCTGGGGATCCAAGAAACCGTCCTTTCCCCAACCTTCAACATCATGAAATGCTATTTCGATGGGAAATTGCCCCTTTATCACATCGACGCCTATCGCCTGGAAAACCAACCGATCGAAATCGGGCTAGATGAATATATCGAAGGCGATGGAGCCTGCTTCATCGAGTGGCCGGTTTATATCGAATCATTGATCCCGGAAGAACGCCTTTCCATCGCCTTGCATAATCTTGGGGGAGACGAACGCGAGATCATCCTGTCTTCGGATGACCCTCATTATGAAGAACTGATTGGGAGGTTAGCCTAAGATGGCCGGCTTGCTTTTGGATTCCTCGGATAAGACCTTGACCGTCGGGCTTTCTCTTGATGGGAAGCTTTTGGATTCCATCACCTACGAAGCCTGGCAAAGGCAAAGCGAATACCTGATCCCCGAGATCGACAAAATGCTCAAAAACCATATGATTTCGCGGGCGGATTTGACCGAAGTCGCCGTTTCCAAGGGCCCAGGATCCTATACGGGGGTGCGCATCGCCTTGACCGTCGCGAAGACCATTTCCTTCGCTTTGGGCATCCCCCTATATCTCGTTTCCTCTTTGGAGGTTTTGGCCCAAGAAGGAAAGCCCTCCGTCTGCTTGATGAACGCCAGGGGCAAACGTTCCTATTTCGGGGTCTATAACGCCGGGGAAGAAAACGTGAAGGATTGCATCAAGACCAACGAGGAAGTCCTCGCCTATCTGAAAGACCACCCGGATTTCATTCCCTGTGGGGACATCGCCTATCTTGGCCTATCTTCGGAAACTCCGAGCATCGCGTATAACCTGATGCGCCACATCGATGAAGCGCATCGCTGCCCCGAACCTCTAGGCGCCCGTCCAATCTATCTGAAAGACGACTACGAAGAAGGCCGCTTCCAAACCGTCGTGCGCAAGATGATGCCCGGCGATATCGACGCCGTCATGGCGATCGCCGAGGAATCCCTCGCCCATCCCTATACCCGTGAGCAGATGCTTTATGAGATGAATGAGAATCCCGTGAGCTACCTCTATTGCGCCGTCGTCGACAAAGAAGTGGTGGGCTATATCGATTTCTACATCACCTTCGATTCCTGCTCGATCGCCGAGATCGCCGTCAAGGAAAGCTTCCGTTCCAAGGGAATCGGGAACCGCTTGATCGGCCAATTGATCAAGGATTGCGAATCGAAGGAAGAACCCGTCTCCTGGGTCACCCTGGAGGTCAGGAAATCCAACGAAAGGGCGCAGAAGTTCTACAAACGTCATCAATTTGAGGCCGTGACGATCAAAAAGGCCTATTACGAAGACGGGGAAGACGCCGTCTACATGGTAAGGAGTCTATAGGATATGGCGAACATCTTGGCCATCGAATCCTCCTGCGACGAAACCGCGGTCGCCATCCTTTCCGATGGCAAACTCCTTTCCAACGTCGTCGCCACCCAAATCTCCGTCCACGAACGCTTCGGCGGCGTCATGCCGGAGATCGCTTCCCGCCTCCACGCGGAGAATATCACCGTCTGCCTTAGCCAAGCCCTCCATGAATCGGGGCTCTCCTTTGAGGATATCGACGCGTTCGCGGTCACTAGGGGGCCCGGTTTGATCGGCTGCCTCCATGTGGGGCTTCAAGCGGCGAAGACCCTCGCGATGCTTTACGATAAGCCTCTTATCCCCGTCCACCATTTGGCGGGGCATATCTATGCGAATGAATATGTCGGGGAATTCCATTTCCCCTTGCTCTGCGTCGTCGTCTCCGGGGGCAATACCGAGCTGGTCTTGATGAAAGACCATATGGATTTCGAGATCATCGGCGAGACGGTGGATGACGCGGTGGGGGAAAGCTATGACAAAGTCGCCCGCGTTTTGGGTTTGCCTTATCCTGGGGGCCTCCCGATCGATCAGCATGCGAAAAACGGGAAGCACGTCTATGACCTTCCTGAGCCGAAAGGCATGGAAAATCCCTTGGATTTCTCTTATTCCGGACTAAAGACCGCGGTCATTAATCTAGTCAATTCGATGAAGATGAAGGGTGAGCCCGTCTCCGTCGATGACATGGCCCGTTCCTTCCAAGACGTCGCGGTGAAAATGATCGTCGACCGCGCCTTGAAGGCCATTGAAATGCATAAGGTAAAGCAAGTCATCCTCGCCGGCGGGGTATCCGCGAATTCCTATCTCCGCGCCCAAATGAAAGAAAAGCTGGAGGGGAGCGACGTTGAGCTCATCATCCCGCCTCTATGGTGCACGACGGACAACGCGGCGATGATCGCCAAGGTCGCCGAAAGGCTCTATGAGAAGAAAGTCTTTGCCTCGCTTAGCCTTGGGGTGGATCCCAACTGGAAAATCGACCATTGGGACGATTTCGAATGACCCCCCATTATTTTCTTTTGACTCTTTTATCCTATAATTAAGCACCTGCGAAGGAAAAACCCATGCCCATCATCGATATCGTCGTCCCTTGCTATAACGAAGAAGAATGCCTTCCTTTGACGATGCCCCGGCTTTTGGAAAAGCTCAAAAGCCTCATCGCCGCGGGCAAGATCGACGAAGCCTCTTCGATCGTCATGGTCGACGACGGCTCTAAGGATAAAACCTGGGAAGTCATTACGTCCCTTCATGAACAAGATCCCCATTATCGGGGTTTGAAGCTTTCCCATAACCGCGGCCATCAATACGCGTTGGTGGCTGGGGTGGAATATTCCGCGAAGCGCGCCGATGCGAGCATCTCCATCGACGCTGACCTCCAAGACGACATCGACGCGATTGATCAGATGGTCGAGGAATTCGCCAAAGGCGCGGATATCGTCTATGGGGTGCGTTCTTCCCGCGAGACCGACACTTTCTTCAAGCGGGCCACCGCGCAAGGGTATTACCGCATCCTCCAGAAATGGGCGGGTGTCGAGGTCATCTATAACCACGCCGATTTCCGCTTGATGAGCAAAAAGGCGATGGACGCGCTCCTCGAATACAAAGAAAGCGCCCTCTTCCTCCGCGGCATTGTCCCCGAACTCGGCTTCAAGACCGCGAAAGTCACTTACGCCAGGAAGGAAAGGGAAGCGGGGCAGACCCATTATTCCTTAAGCAAGATGCTTTCCCTTGCCTGGAACGGCGTCACCTCCTTCTCCATCAAACCGCTAAGGGAAATCTTCCGTTTTGGGTTGCTATTCATGATCCTTTCCGTCATCGCGATGGTCACCTTCGGCGTCCTTCAAGGCGTCAAGGTGCTCCCCTATGATGGATTGCCCTATATCCTTGGCTCCATCTTCTTGATGGGCGGCATCCTCCTCGCCGCGATGGGGATCCTTGGGGTCTACGTCGGCAAGGTCAATTACGAAGTCAAGAAACGTCCTAGATACTTCATCGAGGAAACCTTGGAATAACAAAATAAGCGGGAAATCCCGCTTATTTTTGTATTTTTGCTTCTTTTATTCGACCGACTTCAAAGCCTCGATCATCTTTACTTTCCGATTCCTCAAAGAGAGGATGATGTTGATCGAAAGCGAGACGAGGAAGGTAAGCGCGAAGGCGATGAAATAGGTCGATACGTCGATATGGAAGAGATACTCGACTAGGTCGACGATATTGAGCTTAAGCGTGACGACGGTGAAGGGATAGCCTAATAGCAATCCTAACGCCACCCCGATGCCCGTGAGGAGGACCGCCTCGAAAACCAAGACGAGGGCGATCTCAAAGGAGGATAGTCCCAGAACCTTGAAGGTGGCGATTTGGCGTTCCCTTTCCTTGAAGTTCAGCAAGGCGAGGTTATATAAGACGACGAGGGCGAGCAAGATGGCGAATACCTTGATCGCGTTGGTCATGATATAGACGCCGCCCATGATATCGCGGACGCGGGCTTTGGTCTTCGCGCTCGTCTCATAGGAGGCGGCGTTAGGCACGGATTTCATCGCCTTTTGGCCGAGTTGATCCAAGGTCAAGGAAGAAGCGGGATCGCGGTCAAGATAGACGCTCGTATAGCGCGCGGCTTCGGTGAATACCTTTGGGTTGGTGGGGTCGATGATGATGCCATGATACATAAAGGCTTCATAGAACCCTTCGACTTCGAC
Source organism: uncultured Erysipelotrichaceae bacterium (assembly GCA_900317295.1). Classification (GTDB taxonomy): domain Bacteria; phylum Bacillota_I; class Bacilli_A; order RFN20; family CAG-826; genus Alloenteromonas. The sequence goes on along the minus strand of ONGB01000024.1, from coordinate 6,051 downwards.
GGTATAGCTCTTCCCGCGATAGGAGAAAGCCACTTGATCGCCGACTTTGCAGCGGATTTCCCGCGCGGTTTTCTTGGAGACCAAGCATTTGGAGGGGTCTTTGGGTTTTAGTTCGCAATGGGATTGCCCCGAAGAAGAACCATCGACATTACGCGTTCCCGCGTGGAAGGTAAGGAAGGCGGTGGCGCTTAACCCGACCCCTTTGGTTTGGAAATCGGTGCGGGCGCGTTCATAGGCCTCATAGGAAAGCAGATCCCCTTGATAACCGTTTAGCCCGGAGATGATCGCTCCCTCTTCCTGCCCAGCGGATAGGGTGAGGCTGATGTCGCTTCGCCCGGAATAAGCCATGTCGTGGGCGATGTCGTAGTCTAAGGTGTCTTCGATGCCGAAGCCGGCGGTGAGCAAGGCGGTGCAGCCCATGACGCCGAAGATGACCATCATCGATTTCTTCGCATCAACCAAAAGATTGCGGAACGCCATCTTGAAGGCGGCGGTTTTGACCCCGCGTGGACGGGAGGCGTTCTTGAAGGCGCGTTTGAATCCCTTAGGCGCGGAGGGGCGCATCGAGGCGGCGGGGGCGAGTTTGACTTCGCGGTGGGCGGCGAGGAAGGTGACGATGCCCGTGGCGAGGAAATAGAAGAGGGCGGTTAATAATCCACCAAGCACCGGGAAGACGTATTTCCGGGCCGGAAGCATATATAAAATCGCATATTTCTGCCCTAGGATCGCCGGGATCAGAAGCGGTCCGACGATCTCTCCGATCAGAACGCCGATCGCGGCGACGGCCAGGGACAGCGCGAAATAGTGGCGGTAGATTTCCCCTTTGGTGAAGCCTAAGGCCTTCATCGTGCCGATCTCGGTCCGTTGCTTGATGATGGTTTGGTTAAGCGTGGTGGAGACCACCAATACGCCGACGAGGAAGAAGACGAGGGGGAAGAAGAAGGTGAAGGAACGCGCCTGATTGACGTCTCCGTTCAGCGTCAATACGAAAGGCAAAGTCGCGCGCGTATGTAAATAAAGAAGATTATTGGACGATTTCTCGGCGAAGCCTTCCTCAATGCGCTTCTCAATGCTTTTCACTTGACCTTTGGGCGCGGTGACGAGGTATTGGTTCGGTTTGCAGAAGGGGGAGGAGTAGGTGGTGGAGCCATCCCCGAAGGCCAAATCGGATCTATGGAGGACGTCATAGATCAGGCGGACGCCCAAGGGGGTGAGGGATTCTTTTAGTGTGGCATCCAAAACGTCGAAGAAAGAATGATCATCGAGCAAGGCTACCCCGGTGTTATAGGAAGCGCGGGTGACGTTCTCGGGGAAAAGCATGAGACCCGTGATGGGGAAAGAGAGTTTTAGCTCCCCGTTGGCGAAGGGGAATTCCTTGCCCTCTTTGACGATGAGGCTCATGATCGCCGGGGCGAGCGGGGAAGTGGGGAGATAGGAGGAAACGTCGACGGTCAGCGTGAGCGACGATCCCGGGGTATAGAGATCCGGATTACTCGAGGTCTCAACCAAAGCCTTATCGACTAAGAAGAAATGTTCCTCCGAATGCTCGGGGGTTGGTTTGCTGATCTCGTAGGGTTTGGAGATGGTCGGCAATTTCGGGAGGATTGCGATTTGCGCGGTGGATTCGCCGACGCTCGCGGGGGCGACGAAGCGCCCTTCGATGTCGCTGCGTTCCCCGGCGTATTCATGGATGCGATTCACGTCATCCGCTTCATAACGGGAGGTGGTGGCCCAGATATCGGCCATGTTCCCGCGGGTATAGGCTTCGTTGACGCGCCCTTCGATGGAAGCGGCGTTGGCCAAAAGGCCGACGAAAAGCGTGATGGCGATCGCCCCGATCCCAATCATCGAAAGGTATTGGGCCCAGGAGGATTTGATCTCGCGGACCGCGAGCTTGAGGAGGGACTTACGCGCGAATGCCATCTTCCCCCTCCTTTTTCGTCTCGATGGAAGCGATCCTGCCGTCATGGATGTGGATGACGCGATCGGCGAACTTGGTCAAATCGGCGTTATGGGTAACGACGAGGATGGTTTTCTTTTGTTTTTCGGAGAGCTCTTTCAGCAAAGCGATGATTTCGTCCCCGGATTTGCCATCCAAGGCGCCGGTCGGCTCATCGCAAAGCAAAAGCGCGGGGTTTTTGGCGATCGCCCTGGCGATGGCGACTTTCTGCTGCTGCCCTCCGGATAACAAAGAGGGGAAGTCAGAAGCCTTCTCTTTGATGCCGACTTTCTCTAGGCATTCTAGGGGATCCAAAGGATCTTTCCCGCAGGCGGCGGACAACGCGACGTTTTCATAGGCGGTCAGATTCCCGACGAGGTTATAGAACTGGAAAACGAAACCCACGCGTTCGCGACGGTAGATCTGCCGTTGCCTTTCTTGAAAAGAAGATAGGTCTTCCCCGTGGATGATAAGGCTCCCTCCCGTCGGTTCTTCCATGCCGCCTAGAAGATGGAGCAACGTGCTTTTCCCGGCGCCGGAGGAGCCCAAAATCACGACGAATTCCCCTTCTTCGATGGCAAATGAAACATCCTGAAGGGCGCGAACTTCGTTGGGCCTGCCAACGTTATAGGTTTTGCATAAACCTGCGGCTTCGATAAACGGCATAGCAATCAAGGGTTGTTCGGCGGAACGACGGTCGGGGTAATGCTGATCGTCGGCGGGGTGAAGGTCTTGTTGTCGCCGTCGATCGTCACGGTAATGGTAGTGCCGTTGACGGTGATGGTGTAGGTGGTCTGGCCATCGACCATCGTGACGACGATGTCGTTAGGATCGACGACAGTGGTTTTCCCGGCGATGTCGACGGTCAAGCCGGTGATGGTTTGATAATCGCCGGTGGTCAAAGACTTGTCTTGTACATAATCAAGTCCCCAGGAAATCGTTAGGACAATGCCATCGGCGGCGTAATAGGAATACTCGATGCCCGTCTTGGGGTTGTCGATATATGGCATCGTGTATTTTCCGACCGCCAAATCGCCAAAGTTACCCTCATCCAGCTCGGTCCATGCTCCCCAAGAGCGCACGCCGTTGGTCGTGGTCGTCACGCGGCGCTTGATTTCGCGGTGGTCGATGGCAGTCCCAGCGGCGTTCATGTAGTCGTCGATGACCGTCATCGCGTATTCCTTTGCCGAACGGTTATAGTCGATGAAAGTGGCACGATGAATGATCTGCGAAGAGGTGGATTTCGGGGTGATGGATGGCGCGTTGCCCGTATCGGCATCCTCCAAGGTTATCCCGTTGCCTTTGAAGGTGGCCTCGTATTCTTGGTCCGTATCGGCATCGCTGATGATGGTGGAACCGGTTTTGGACATGCGGAATTTTCCAGAGTATCCGGCGGAGAGGGCATAGGCGGCGGAGGCGTAATCGATGACGTCTTCGGCGGCCGAAGCAATGATCGCGACCCCGCGCGGATATTCGTAGGAATCACTGTTGGTGGTAATGGTTTGCAAAACGACGGTGCGGTTGACTTTGGCTGCGGAGGCGCCGATATCGAGGTACATCAAATAGGCGCCGTTAGCCGCGTTGCTTGAGCTGGCCGAGGGGCAGGAACCAAGCGCGTATTCGCCGGGGTTGGCCGGGATTTCGAAATAATAGAGGGCGTTCATGACGAGGTCGGAACGCTGCATGATCCAAGCACAGTCGAAAACTTGGGTGTATCCCGATGCAAGGGTCGTCTCGCCATTGGGGCCGCAATAGCCGTCGATCGTGCCATCGTTATTGTCGTCATAGGCATAGTAGTAGCCGTTCTCGGCATCGTTATTCTTACCGTAAATCTTCGAAATTTGGTGGATGGCAGTGATGTTGTTGTTGACCGATTCGCGTTCGATTTTATGCAGGGAGAAGAAGGAGTTGTTCTTGCTGTAATAAGTGCCGGCGAAGAAGTTGATGTAGCCGGGTTCGCGAAGGTTAAAGTCGATGGAATCGCGCGGCAATTGGTAATTACTGTAATCGTGCTCGTCGATATGGACTCTTTCGGCCACGGCGAGGTTGTTCATAGAGATTTCCGCTTCCATGAAGTGCAAGCCATAAATATAAGTCGGCGCTTCTAGGAAGGTGGCGTCGAGTTGGTTGCGGGAAGAATAATATTTCTGCAACCCCAAATCGTTATAAGAAGTTTTCGTCCTGACCGAGGAGGAAAGAGTGCTGGAAATAGAGGTATTGTTTTTATTGAAATCATCGGAGATGCGCACCCAGCCGTTTGAACTTTGGGTTCGGGTAATGACCTCGACTTGACTCCGGTTGTTGGTCGTGTAGGAAGAGATTTTGTTGGTGGCAGTGCCAATGTCAGACATGCTATACCAAGCTACGCGGATATCGCCCCCGTACCCTTGGCCGGAGTCGGTGGTATCGTATTTTCCATTCGCACGATCGACGCCGACGGAACCGCCGGAGATGAGATAACCAGTATTGGTGTCGGTTGGGGCAAAACTCGTGGTCGTGGCCGTGCTATTTGAACTAGTGGTATTGACCGTGGTCGTTCCTTGCACCGACAAAGGCATATAGGTCTCGTAATAGCCGTTCAGTTCATTTTCGAGGTTTTGGTTGGTCTTTTGAGTCGGGGTAGAAGTAGTTTCGATGTAACTCACGGTTTTCGTGGTAGTGCTGCGGTTGATGGCGTCGGTGTAACTGCCCTCAACCATGGTGAACACTCCATTAATACAAGAGATGTAATAGTAGGTATCTGACCATCCACCAGTATACCTGTAAGCGTAATGATTATTCTGTCGATAAATGGTTTGCGAGGTTTGAGAAAGCGAAATGCTATCCGTTCCTAGATAGAGATAATACGGTTCGTTATCAATGCGCGTTGAAATCGTGGTGCTTGTCCCTGTTGGACTTGAAAAATTCCAAAGAATTGCATCATTTTCATCATTTACAGGAATGATATTGAAGTCCTCATCCATCCCCATATAGATGGTTCTGGCAGGATAAGAAGCGCCCAAAGACACCACTGCCATTGATCCGGGAGAAGTGGCCATGAGGATTGTAAAGTTTGTGATCCCAAGGAAATAATTTGTGTTGTTGGCCTTATAGTAAATATGACCAGATCCATCAAAAGTCCAAGGCCTGGAGTTATCACTGAGGGAGACGGTGGTTGTCGAAGGGTAGAGATAGGTACCGGTAGCAACGCTTTTGATTGTTGTGGTGGTACCCGCAGAAGTGCTGTAGTTACTAAAAACCCAATCGGTGCCATAGTCATCAAAGTTATCGGTGGCGGTGATGTCGCCATCACTCGCTTGCAAATAATAGGTCGTAGCTGGGATCGTGACTTGTTCGTAAGTGGCGATTCCTGTTGCCGTGGGACTGTTAGTCAGGCCCCACGCTGTACCGCTTGTATTGATGTTGCCAGTGAAATATAGGTATTGACGGGCATTATTATGATAAATCGTCTTGTTGGTGGTGTCTGTCGTAAAGTTGACGTAATTAGCGTTAGTAGAATTGTTAAACCAAACCCTGTTTTGTCTGTTGTATCTATAGTACGCAAGCCTTTGGTTGTTTTCCAAATTGGTGATAGTTCCAGTTCCTCCCAAATTGGTGAATGCCAATGATTGAGCTTCGTCAGAATCGGTCGTAACGCCAGCGTAATCTCCTGCGTCAGTTAAATAATAGGTTGTGCCATTGCGAGTGGCCTTGATGACATAAAAGGACGTTTCGGGGACGCTGATGGCGATTTTGTAATAAGACACCGCAGGCGCGTCAGCGTATAACGTGTAGCCTTGATAAGTTGCATTGCTCTTGGTGTTCGTTGTGACATTGACTGTAGTGTTGTCGTCATCATATTTCGGCGAGTTGCCACACAAATGGATATAGCGGTCGTTATAGCTATTGCGTTCCCTAAAGAAATATTGGCCTTCTAACTTGGTTGCATCGGAAGTTTCGTTGTAATTCTTCTTATATTTACCGGTATAATACTGAGAAACGCTCGTGTATTCGTAGTCAGTTTCTTCCTGGGTTGAAGGGTTGACCGTGTTATCAATGGTGATGGTTTTCGTCGCGGTACCGACGGCAACGCCGGCGATGAAATCGGTGGCCGCATCCGCTTCATTGAACTT
>ONGB01000023.1 GCA_900317295.1 uncultured Erysipelotrichaceae bacterium | reverse complement strand
CACGCGGAAAAATGTTATTATTCTTCCGTATATTCAGGAACAATCCATGAACCCCAAAACAAAAAGAATCCTCTTCTGGACGATCGGCGCGGTCGAAGTCGTCATTTTGGTTTTTTGCCTCATCATCGCGATCCTGACGCTCCAGAATCCCCATACCGATATTCAAGACGCGACCGCCCGCTATAACGCTTGCCTCGCTGACAACGGCCCGATGATCGCGTGGTTGCAGACGCACCAGGTTCCCTTCTTCCTCTTGATCGTCCTCCCCGTTTTCGTGATCTTCCTCCTCGACGGCGTCTACCTCGTCATTTACGCGGTCAAGAAGCCGCGCGTGATCTCCAAAGAAGATGAAGAAGCGCTGCGTGAGCAGGCCCGCGCCGAAGCCCGCGCCCAAATCCTGAAAGAGATGCAGGCGGAGCAGGCCAAGGCCGAGGAACAAAAAGAAGAAGCCCCCGCGGAAGAACCTAAAGAAGAATAAATAAAAAACGACGCTGAACGAAGCCGCCTCCGGGCGGTTTTTCGTTGGCGGTCTTTTTCGTGGAGTGGACCCGCCGTTTTTGGAGAAGCCCCCAAAGGGGGTGTCTATTTGACTTTGCAATGAAAGCGGTTACAATTAAGGGGCAATCCATCCAAAACGGAAGAGTTCGGCAAAGCTCGTTCCGTTTCCATTCCAGGGGTTTCCCCCTGTCAAACGTCCGCCTCAAAAGACTAGGCGCCATCGGCAAAATGGATCTTAGGAAAACGAGGCGATCGGGCAACGGCCACCTCTTCCTTGGGCGTTCTAAGACCTCGCGTCTTCCAAGGAAAGACAGGTAAGGCTGGAGGTTTTTCGTTCTTTTGAGCATAGAACGAGTCCAATGACGGACCTTTCACCCGGAGGACAGCATCCGAATGACCAACGTCGGTAGGAATATCGCCATCGCTTTGATTGGGGTCGGCGCTTTAAGCGTCGGGATTTTCGGTTTGGTCGCCTCGACCTATAAGCAGGACAAGGACCAATTCACGATCACCCTCCATGACGGCGGTGGGCAAGGGGCGACGGTGCCCGGCACCAACGAACGTCTCGCCGGATCCATCTCCGCCTCCACGAGCATCACCACGGAGGGGAATAACGTCGTCCTCGACGGCAAGCCTTCGACCCAGATCACCACGACGGGATACCATCCCTATGGCGATTTCGATTGCAACAACTTGCCCGTGGAGAATAAGGTCGACATGAACAACGCCACCTCCGCCGCGGATAATGGCGCCTATTGGAAGTTCACGTTCTATATCGCCAACAAGCTCGAGAGATCCTACATCGACATCAACCAGTTCCTCGCGGTCACCGCCAACGCCAAGGCGGAGAAGAAGACCGCCTCCGGGGAAATTGAGTACTTTGACATCTGCTCCGTTCTTCGCGTCAGGACCTACGCTTCTTTGGTCACGACCGACGCGGATGGCAATTTCTCCACCGACCATCAAAATAGGCACACCTACGCGATGGCCCATACCGAGAAGCTGAAGTACTACAACCCCGGAAACGGCATGTACCTGACCGAAGAGGAATACCAAGCGAGGCACGCCCCCGCCGGATACATCGAATACGCGGACTACACCGACCCCGACGCCGTCGAGGGAGAATTCTCCGATGGGCGCGAGCTCATCTCCGATTTCAATAACTCCCAATACTATGGGACCGAAGCCGGGAAGAAGGAGTTCAACTACGGGTTCGCCGAGCCCTTCGTCTCTTCGACGAGCCTTGTCGAAGACACGCCTTATCGCGAGCTGGGCCCAGGCGAAGTCATGCGTTATACGATGCTCATCTGGATCGAAGCCACCGACCCCGACACCATGCGCTTCAGCCTAGCCGATGCGCAAAACGCCGGGTTGTCCTTGGAACTTGAGGTTTCCGCCTCCGCCTCCGCCGACCAACACCTTTGATCCTTAAGGCGTTGTTTCCTAAATGAAGCGAGATAGATTTTCCACATCGACCTATTTCCGGATGCCCAAAGCGATTTTCGTTTTGCAGGTGTCGACCTTGATGTTGTGCATGGCGACCCTCGCGACGACCACCGTCGCCTGGTTCTCCTCCGCCGACACGCTGCATTTTTCCAAGATCGACATCTCGCTAAGCGAACAGGGCGACCGCTTTTTAATTGGCGCGCGCGGAAGCAACGGGGAATGGGTGCCCGCAGGAGATGGCCATAACGTCGACGACGAAGATCTGAAATCGGTCTTCCCGACGTATAACCCGGAGAACCCGTTCAATCCCGTCACCTCGGCCTCCGACGGAATCGCCGTCGGGTATTACGAAACCCCCGGCGAAGCGACCTATGGGAAATACGATTACCGTTCCTTCCTCGATCACCACTCCTATAACCCCGCCTATCTCCCCTCATATTACAAATTCCACGGCGAAGCCGACGACAAGAAGGACTATTACCAATTCGAATTCCTCTTCAAGAGCAACGTCACCGGGTATCTCCTCCTCCACCCCGAAAGCGCGGTCACCCCGAGCGAGCGGAACAAGAAAGTGGTGGAAGACCATCCCGGCACCGACATCGAGGACCTGAAGAAGGCGGTCAACACGATCCGCGTCTCCTTCTATAGCGATTACGGCTATTCGATCTTTGATCCCCATAAGCGCAACCTCGACGGGAGCCGGAAGGAAGTCAAGCAGGCCGGCAGGCTCAACATCTATGGAGGGGACCCTTATTTTGATGACGACAACGATCCCGTCAACCCGCATGAGGTGGTCTATGGCACGTATCGCCCGGGCGTGGAAGATGATTTGATCTTCTCCTCCGATGCGATCGAGACCGACCGCGACAACGGCTTCGAGAACATCGATAAGGACAATTGCTTCGAAGCCTATTCCAGGGCAGGCGTGGCGTCGTTTATGGACGAAGAGCAATCCGCGGATTACGTCCCGCGCATGGAAGAGAGCCTCTCGATCGACGATTACGCGAAGGACACGGACACCATGGCCTCGATCGCGCGACGCGAGAAACTCGCTCTCGCCAATCTGAAGGCTGGCGAATGCACGCGCCTCGTGGTCACCATCTATTGTGAGGGCTGGGACCATTCGATGATCAACTCCATCGGATTGGCGGCCTTCGACGTCCGATTGGCCTTCACCGCCTATGGGCAATATGAGGCCCCCGAAGAAACCTCGGAGGACCCCTTACCTTAACTTCATCAGCAGGCGGCTCTCAAACAAGCCGCGAAAGGAGAAACGACTATGGCAGCAGCATGGGAATACATCAAGGAATTCTTCATCGCCTTGGGGCAATGGATCATCGCCCCATGGAACCCGATGGGCAATCCGTTGAAGAATTTCATCGCCTCCCACCCCGACGGTGGGGCTTGGGCCCTCGTCGTGGTTTTCTGGGTGCTTAGCACCTTGATCGTGGCAGGCATCGTCTGGCTCATTGTCATTTTCGTGAGGAAGCACCTCCGTTTCTCGAAGAAGGAAATCGAGAAAGAAAGCCTTCAGGCCACCGTCTATTCCCTCCAAAGCGAGATCGAGGACGTCACCAAGGAGCGCGATGAGCTCCGCGATCAGCTTTACAAAGTCTCCGCCGAAACGCCCGATGATGCGGACGAAGAGCTCGCCAAAGCGCGTTTCCAAATGCTGATGACCGTCGACCGCCATTATCCCAATGGCGTCCTCCCCTGCGAGTACAAAGACCCCGAAGACGCGAACATCACCCTCGAGGCCCTCTGCGAACGCTTCCGCAATTTCGCGAGTTCGCAGATGCATCTTTACTACACCCTCCCCGTCATCCGCACCCTTTTCGCCGCGATGGGATCCTCGCGTTTGCTGATCCTTGAAGGCATCTCCGGCACCGGTAAGACGTCCTTGCCCTATGCCTTAGGCCGTTTCTTTGAGCACAACGCGACGATCTGCCCGGTCCAACCCTCTTGGCGCGATCGCACCGAACTCATCGGCTTCTATAACGAATTCACGCATAAATTCACCGAGACCGAATTCCTCCGGGCCCTTTATGAAGCGACCTATCGCGAGGACATCAACTACATCGTCCTGGACGAGATGAACTTGGCCCGCATCGAGTATTACTTCGCTGAGCTTCTCTCCATCCTCGAAGTCCCCAACCACGCCGAATGGCTAATCGATGTCATCGCCTCTTCCCGCACGGACGATCCGAAACATCTCCAAGAGGGCAAACTGCTGATCCCGGAGAACGTTTGGTTCGTCGGCACCGCGAACAACGACGACTCCACCTTCACGATCACCGACAAAGTCTATGACCGCGCGATGTCCCTGTTCTTCGACAATAAAGGGATTGCCTTTGAGGCCCCCTTCACCCCCTCGATGCATCTGCCCGCGAAGAAATTCATTGAGCTTTCCGAAGCGGCGCTTAAGGAGCATCCCGTGAGTCAGGATACCTTGGATAAGTTCGCCGAGCTCGATGATTACGTCATCGCAAATTTCCGCCTGGCCTTCGGTAATCGTATCATGAAGCAGATCAACGCCTTCGTCCCGTGCTATGTCGCCTGCGGCGGCACTGAGTTAGAAGGCCTCGACTACATCTTCGAATCCAAGATCCTCAAGAAGTTCGAGGTTTTGAATGTTGGCTTCCTAAAGGATGAACTCATCGGCTTGGACGCCAAGCTCACCAAACTCTTCGGCGAGAATGAGTTCCTCAAATCCAAAGCGAAGATCAAACGCCTCTTGAAGCAAGGCATGTAAACGCGGAGCCCTCCATGGAGAAGAAAGACAAAGCAACGATCGACAAAGTCGCGATCGGGGAAGTCGAAGACGCCTTCCTCGCGTCTTTGGATAAGCTCTCCGCTTCCTCGGAGCCCTTCTCCGCTTTCTTGTCGCACCTCCGGGCTTCCGAGAACACCGAAATTGGGCAGATCCTGCGCTTGGAGAAAAAAGACTTCGACCTCACCTGGATCGAGAAGATCGAGGAGGGGATGCCCGAAATCGATAAAATCGTCGAGAACCCCCGTCAATTCATCAAGCAGGAGCGCGACGTCATCCCCGCGGTTAAGATCAAACGCGTCTCCTCCGAATCGATCCAGCATTTGGCGAGCCATAGCTATTTCGTCCGCGAAATTGACGAGGAAAGCGGCAACGTCACCCCCGACAAACTGCTCTCCGTGGAAAACGAGGAAGACCTCGCGATCTACGAGAACCGCTTCGTAAAGACGCTGATCTTGAAGCTATATACCTTCGTCTCCGTTCGTTATGACTACCTCATGGAGCATCGCGAAACCCGCGACTCCGAGGTGATGACCCTTCATAACGTCACCGAGATCGATGGGGTCCGTTACGAATTCGACACGCGGGTCAAATGCTCCCGCTCCTCGGAAAAGGAAGAGGATAGGAAGAAACACGACGAAGTCATGGAGCGCATCTTCCGCATCCGTGACCACCTCAATTTCTACATGGGCTCCGCCTTCATGAGCGCCCTGAAGACCGCCCGCCCGGTCCGCAACCCCATCGCGATGACGAACATGATCGTGAAGAACCCCCATTACCATAAAGCCTTCCTGCTTTGGGATTTCATCGACCATTACGATGCCTTCGGCGTCACCTTCCAAGTGATCGAGAAGATCAAAAACTTCGACGAGGAACGCCTCAACCAAATCTATTCCTATATCGAGCTTGGCATGTTCTTGATGAAGGCGCGCTTCGTCAACCGCTTCCTTGAGATGGGCGAGGCGGAGACCAAGGTCATTGAGCCGAAGACCTTATTGTCCTTGGACGACGAAACCTTCCTCGACGACAAGTTCGATTACCACGCCTTTAAGCGTTATATCCAAGAAGAAAAGAAACCCGGCGAGCCGCCTTATAGCCAAGAAGAGATCGCCCAGATGAAGAAACTCGCGGAAGAACGGTTCGAGAAGGAGCGCCTTTATCGCCGCCTCATTTCCGAATACCTCGAAGGGGTGCGCCAACAGCTCGCGGAAGAGGAAGAGAAAGAGAAGCAGATCCTTTGGGAAGAGGAAAGACAGCGGAAGGAAGAGGAGGAAAAGTGCGCTTATATCGCGAAGCTCCAACGCGAAGAAAGAATCGCCGAGGAAAAGCGGGAATACCTCCGCGCGGAAAGGATCCGTTCCTTCATCCGCGAGGCGAATCTCCGGGACGCCAAGCGCGCCTATGAGCCCTCCGTCGGGGAAGAAACGAGGAAGCGCATTGAGGAAGACGGCAAGCGCATCGTGCCTTCCGGGGTCATTCGGAAACGCTCGGTCAAGAAAGAGACCTTGAAAGACCGCATGAAGGACGAAGGAAAGCAGATCGTCAAATCCGGGCGCATCTACCAAATCCACGAGGAAGGCGACGGGCGAAAGACCGTCACTTTGGGCAAGAGCAACCGCATGGTCAAAAAGCCCAAGAAAGGCGAATAACCCCCGTAAATCTCCATCGGATTTTGTTGACGCCCCATGAAAATGCGGGCGTTTTTTCTTCTTTTGATAACGTTCGCGCGCATGAAGATGCTACGATATGTCCATGCCCGAAAAGGAAGCCCCAAAGAAAGAGGGGGCGAAAAAGAAGAGCAAGATTGCCTCGATCGTCATCGACGTCGTGATGGGCGCGCTTTTGGCGTTCATCGCCTATTGCGAGATCGCGATGCTGCTTTCCTCCCGCGAGAACAAAGCCAAGGTCCGTTATCTTTTTAACCGCGCCGGGATGGTCGTCTTGACCGACTCGATGTCCGGGGCCTTGGAAGTGGGGGAGGGCATCGTCATCGAGAAAGTCTCCCATTATTCGCTGCGCGGGATGGAATACGTCGAAGAGGAAGGCGTGGAGATTCCCGGGGTCGAATACACCGTCCAAGACGGGAAGCGCATCTGCCCATTGGGCACGAAAGCCGATGACTTATCCAGAAGTGAAGCCTACCGCCATTTCGACGACGACGGCAACCCCATCATCTTCGGGAAACAGGTCTACCGTCAGGGCGACATCATCTCCTTTTATGGGATGCTAGGCTACATCGGGGGCAAACCCTATTATTCCACGATCACCCACCGCCTCATCGAGATGGAGATCCAAGAAAATGACCTTCGCATCTATTATTGCTATGGGGACAACGTCCACGCGCAGACCTGCCCCGTCAAAGACGAGGGGGATCCCGATGATCCTGGCGACGACGTGCGATCCTGCACTTACCTGCTTAACCGCAACCGCGTCACCCCTTCCGATATCCTCGGGAAGGTGACCTACCACAACAAGGGCCTGGGTTCTTTCTTCAAATTGACCATGCAGCCTTGGTTCGTGCCCTCGCTCGCGGTCATCCCCCTTTTGATGATGGGATTATTCGCCATCATCAATTACGTGATTGAAGACAACCGATTGAGCAAGATCGAAGACGCCGAGCTCGCAAAGGCCATCGAGGAAAGCGGCATCGATCCCAACGACAAAGCCGCGTTGACCGTCTTCGAGGAGAAATGGCGTTATACCCGCGAATACAAAGCGGAGTTGGAGCAAATCCGCGAAGAAGAATATGAGGCCATGAAAAAATTCATGAAGGAAGAGCGCGCGAAAATTCAAAGGGAAATGGAGGAAGCGGCGAAGGCGAAAGCCCAAGGGAGAGCGGCCAAATCCGATTCCGAATACGCGAAGATTCTCGAAGAGGAAAGAAAGAAGATCCTCGAGGAAATGGCCGCGGAGCAGCAAAAGAAAGAATAGGGGCTTGGCCCCTTTTTCTTCTCCTAGAAGGAAACGTGCGCGCGAGTGTATAATGCCCCCATGAAATATATTCCCCATTTTGAACCCGAATTCCTCCCGATGGAGCTTTTCCTCCGCGGTTATGAGGAAGAAGTCGCCGCCTGCAAGGACAAGACCAAGGTCATCCTCGTCGCCGTCCGCGGCAAAGAAAACCACCGTTATGAATTCTTCGCCTTCCCCGATGGATGCGGGAAAGACGAGGAGAACTTCCGCGTCGCTGAGCGCATGGCCAAGGCTTTGCTTTGGGTCATCGGCGGGGCGAAGATCCTCGTCTCCGGTTCCAAAGAGATCGCGAAACGCCTGAAAGAAGCCTATGCCAAAGATGGCATCCGCGCCTTCGACGAGGACTTCATGTCCACCGTCTATCGCGCGCCTTTTGAGGTCGAATACGTCGAAATCGACCAACTGCCCCCCGTGAAAAAGGCCAGCATGAAGATCGGGGGCAACCTCAAAGGCTGCCGCATCGGCTTCGACGCCGGGGGAAGCGACCGCAAGGTGTCCGCGGTCGTCGATGGCGAAGTCGTCTATGAAGAAGAAGTGGTGTGGTCCCCCAAACTCCATGAGGATCTCGAATATCATTTCGACGGCATCCTCTCCGCCTTCAAAAGCGCCGCATCCCATATGGAACGGGTCGATGGCATTGGGGTCTCCACCGCCGGCGTGGTCATCGAAGACCGCCCGATGGTCTCCTCTTTGTTCTTAAAGGTCGATAAGAAGAAATACGGCCAAGCCGTATTTGATATTTATCTAGACGCCGCGAAGGCCCTAGGGAAAGACATCCCCATCTCGGTCGCTAACGACGGCGACGTCACCGCTTTGGCGGGGGCGATGTCCTTAAAGCAAAACAAGGTCCTCGGCATCGCGATGGGCACCTCGGAAGCCGGGGGCTACATCAATGCCGAAGGCGGGCTTAATGGCTGGATCAGCGAACTTGCCTTCGCCCCGGTCGACGCCAATCCGGGCGCGATGGAGGACGAATGGTCCCGTGACCGCGGGGTCGGCTGCAAATATTTCTCCCAAGACGCCGTCATCAAACTAGGCAATCGCGCGGGCATTGCCTTCCCCGAAGGCTCTTCCCCCGCGGAAAAACTATCCTTCGTCCAGGCCTTGATGGAGAAAGACGATCCCATCGCCGCGAAGATCTATTCCGACATCGGCATCTATTTGGGATACACCATCCCCTTCTATTCCCGTTTCTATGAAATCGATCACCTGTTGCTTCTAGGCAGGGTGATGTCCGGCAAGGGCGGGGACATCATCATGGCGAAGGCCAAGGAAGTCCTCGAAGGCGAGTTCCCCGAATTCGCCCATGTGCATATGTTCACCCCCGATGAGAAATTGCGCCGGGTCGGGCAGGCGATCGCCGCCGCCTCGCTCCCCGCGGAGAGATAAAGACCGTGGGCAAGATCATCAGCAAATTCAAAGAATTCTTCGCCGCGAAAAGCGACGATAACCTCTATCGTCTCGATGGGGCCGTCCCTTTAAGTAAGGCGATTCCCTTTGGGATTCAGCATGTTTTGTCGATGTTCGTCGCCAACATCGCCCCGTTGCTCATCGTCTTCGCGATGGCGGGGGCGAGCCCCGAAGTGACGCAGAACGGCATTCGTAGCGCCATCTTCATCGCGGGCTTAGGCACGATCATCCAACTCTATCCCATCGGTGGCAAAGTCGGGGCGAAGCTCCCCATCGTCGTCGGATTATCTTTCACCTTCGTCGGGGTTTTGGGCCTCGTCGGGGCAAGCTATGGCCTATCGACGATGTTCCTTTCCATCATCGTCGGCGGCATTCTCATCGGCGTGCTCGGCCTCTTCGCCAAATATTGGCGGAAGTTCATCAAGCCCGTCGTCTCCGCCTGCGTGGTTTTGGGCATTGGCTTATCCTTGCTCGCCGTCGGGGTTAAGGAATTCTTCGGTTATGAGGACCTGACCGCGGCTTGGCCAGGTCCCGGGACTTTTGTCTATTCCTTCTGGGATTCGTGGCCCTATCTCGTGGTCGCGGGTTCCGCTTTGCTTTCCTCGATCCTGTTCCAGATCTTCGTTCCTGGGGTTTGGAAGAACATCAACATCCTCGTCGGTTTGGTCGTTGGGTATCTCGTCGCCCTATGCTTCCCGGGGATGATCAATTTCTCCGGCATCCATTTCAATTCGTTCACCGACTTCATCGACGTGCCTCGGCCGATCTTCACGTTATTGCCTTTCTCGTGGGGCGACTTCAATTTCGGGGCGATCGCGGTCACCTTCTTGATCTATTTGGTGGCCTCCACCGAAGGGATCGGCGATCTCTCTTCTCTAGCTAGCGCCGGGCTAGGCAGAGACCCAGAAGATAGCGAAATCGCGGGCGGATTGGCCGCGGATGGCTTCAATAGCGCACTCGCGGGATGCTTCGGCGCCTTGCCGCTGACCACCTTCTCGCAGAACGTCGGCATCGTTGGGCAGACCAAGGTCGTCAACCGCTTCACGATCTTCCAAGGCGCGCTATTGCTCATCATCGTTTCCTTCTTCCCCTTCTTGGCTTCCTTCCTCATGACGATTCCCAATGCCGTCCTAGGCGGGTGCATGGTCGCCTTGTTCGCCTCGATCGTCGTCATCGGGATGCAGATGCTGTCCCAATGCGGCTGGACCAAGAAGAACATCCTCATCGCTTCGCTTACCATCGGGATCGGCTTCGGGATCACCATCGTCCCGGAGACGGGGATCATCTCCCAGGATCCGACCCTCCCCGAGGGGGTCCGCTTCCTGTCGCTGATCTTCTCCAACCCGGTCGCGAACATGTTCCTGCTCTCGTTATTGCTAAGCTACGTGATTCCCGAACGGATCAACGGGCCGAAAGGGTCGGTGGAGGGCGTCGTCGACGAACCCCCGGAAGCGACTGACGAAGAAAAAGAGAATAAATAGGCGGAATCCCCGCCTATTTTCTTTGAAAAGGCCTATAATGGGCCGCGAAAGGAATGCGTCAATATGAGCTCATTCAAAAACCTAGAACCGAAAGATAATTTCTACCAAAGCTCCCTCTTCTTCCCGATGCCGGTCGTCATGGTGTCGACCTTGACCCCCGAGGGGAAGACCACCTTGGGCCCGTACTCTTTGCTCGCCCCTTATTACATCGCCGGGAAAGGGTATTACGCGATGTTACTAGAATGCCGTAACTCGTCCAATACCGCCCAGAACCTACTAAGGAACCCGCACTGCGTCCTCAATTTCTTCCCCGATGACCCCAAATACTTCAAGCAGGCCGTCAAGATGGGCTGGCCCGGCGATAAACCTGAAGAAAAGATGAAGGACATCATCTTCACCTTGGAAGACGGGCAGATGAAAGAAATCGAACCCGATGTCGCCCGCCCGCAAGTCGTGAAGGAATCCTTCCAAGCCATCGAATGCACCTGGATGAAGGAACTCGACGGGGCGGATAAAGATCTTCCTTTGGAAGAAGGCCACGATCATTACGAGAATGGTCCCTATCATGACTTCAACGGCATCACCTCGCCCTATGGGGCCCACTTCATCCTGCGCATCGATCGCATCTTGATGAAGGAAAAATATTGGAACGCCATCGTCAACGGGGTCACCGCGAAGGGCTTCCCGAAGGTTCCCGTCGATTATGGCTACCGTGATTCGAAATACTTCTGGTGCTCCAAATTCAAGAAGCCGCGCCCGGAGCTATTGCCCCAACGCCAGACCACCGTCTCCTCCGTCCGTTACGCGGCCAACCGTTTGCAGACCGACGTCGTCTTCACCGATGACGCCTTGGAGATGCTCGTCAACGTCCCGCGCATCTTCCTCCCGACGATCCTGAAAGCCTGCGTGAAGTGGGCGGACGAAAATGGGATCAAGACCATTAGCAAAGTCGAAATGCAGGCGATCAACGACAAACGCCGCAAAGAGAAAAACAACAAATAGAGGCGACCCATGAAAGCGATTTTGAACCTTTACCTTGCTCTGAATGAGCATACCTATGAGCTTCTCGCCAAGATCAAAGAGGCCGGGTATAACGGCACCATCATCAACACCGTCTCCCTCAAACATGAGCTTGAGGGCACGGAAGAGGATGAAGTCCACATCCTCACCCTCCACGCGATCGAGAAACGGCACGTCACCGAATCCTTGACCTGCCGCTTCGTCGTCGAAGAGAGCCAACTGGAGGAACTAAAGCAGATCGTCCGCGACCTCACCGACCATTTCTCTCTCGTCCACGGCGGGATGTATAGCCGCCTCCTCCCGGATTACGAAGGGACTTTCTAATGCCTTCCATCTTCCTTTACGTCGCCATCGCCCTTTTCTTCGCGTTATTAAGTAGCCGCCTCATGAAGGTGGTGCGCCTTCCTAACGTCACCGGGTATTTGCTCACGGGTATCTTGATCGGCCCCTTCGTTTTGGGCCTAGCCTTCAATGGGGGCGATTTCATGCATGCCGGCGACCCGACCGTGAGCCCGGTCGCGGCGATGCTAGATAACCTCCAATGGATCAGCGAGCTCGCCTTAGGATTTATTGCTTTCACCATCGGCAGCTCCTTCCAACTGCAAAGCATCAAGAAAGTCGGCAAGCGCATCATCGTCATCACCGTCCTCGAAGCTTTGGGCGCTTCTTTGTTGGTCTTCCTTGGACTAATGATCGCCCACTTCATTTCCAATGGCCGCATCGGCTGGGATTTGGTGTTGACCCTATCTGCGATCGCAAGCGCCACCGCCCCGGCGGCGACTTTGATGGTCATCAAGCAATACAAGGCCCGCGGCCCCTTGGTGGATACGCTTCTCCCCGTCGTCGCTTTGGACGATGCGGCGGCGTTGATTTTGTTCGCCGTTTTGTTCTCCGCGGCCAAATCCGTGGCGGGCAGTAGTGCGTTTTCCTTCTACGAAACCCTCGTTAAGCCTTTGTTATCCATCGTCATCTCCTTGGCGATTGGGGCGCTTTTTGGTCTCATCGTCTCTTTGGCGAGCCGCTTCTTCAAATCGCGGGCCAACCGCACGATCTGGATCATCTTCTCCATCTGCGCCTGCTTAGGTCTCTATCATCTATTCCAACAACCCTACATGGGGAGTTTTGAACTCTCTTCCCTATTGATGTGCATGATGGCGGGTGCCTTCTATGTGAACCTTCGGAAAGACGCTTTGGCCACCTTGGAGGTCATCGAGCGCATCACCCCGGTCATCTTCATGCTTTTCTTCGTCCTAAGCGGGGCGGATCTCGATCTTTCGATCTTCGCCGGGGACGCGGTGCTCTTCTTGCTCTTCGCCGCGGGTTTCTACCTCGTCTTCCGTGTGCTGGGAAAGTGGGCCGGCGCCTATCTAGGGGCCACGCTCACCCATTGCGAGCCGCAGGTAAGGAAATACCTCGGCATCGCCTTAATCCCCCAAGCGGGCGTGGCGATCGGCTTGGCCACCTCCGCGGGGAAATCGCTTTCCGTCATTAACCCCGAGGTCGGCGGGATGATCACCGCGATCATCCTCACTTCGACGATCGTCTATGAGCTCGTTGGTCCGGCGCTGACGAAAATGGCGCTTTCCAAAGCCGGGGAAATCCCTGCGCGGGGCTAAAATAGGCTTATCCTTGAATCCAAATAAGATTCTTGCGCGGCATCATGAATGACGTCGCCTTCTTCGACGTGTCCGATGAGCAACGGGGAATGGGGGTCATGTCGTTGATAATTCGCCCGGATTTCTTCTTCGCTTCCATTCGCGTAGCAATAACGGCATAGGTGCAGACAGGAATCGTAGGCCCCGATGTCATTGGACAAATAACAGGCGCAATAGGACTTCCTGGCCTCCATCTTCTTTTTGACATTCAGCTTGGCTTGGATGCTACGCTCGTAATCCTCGATCCGCATGCAGCCATCGACGTCGATTCCATAGGAAGAGAGCCATTTCTCTTTAGAACATAGGCGTAAACGCATGTGATGGTTTTTTGCGATTCCTAGGAATGCTTGGGCGATTCTTATCTTGGATTCGTCATCCGCGTCTTTTAACTCGGGATGGAGTTTTTGCAGCTTGGGGTACAAATCCAGAAACCCAAAGGCGACCAAAGAGGTATATCCCTCCAATTGGGAGGTGATCTTCTCGAAGGCGCGGATGTGGTATTCCGCGGTGTATTTCTCGTTGACGATGATCGGGGTGTACCGCCAGGCCATCGCATGGCTGCCCAAGGTTTTGGAGAGGGTTTTGAAATCCTCGATGACCTGCTCCTTTGGAGGAACATGGGGTTCCATGTCTCTCCCAAAGCCGGTGATCGAGACATACCAGAACTGCCCAAAGGACTTTATTTCGTCGAGGTGTTTGAGCATCGGCCTAGGGTTCTTCGTGCAGAAGCCGAGGACATCCACGACCTTGGGATTCAATAGGAATTTCGTGATCCGTTTGGGGTTATAGGGGTTGCGGACATAGACAAAACCCTCGCGGATGCGATTCATGAACCATTCGGAATAGAAGGCGGGGATATCGGTTCGTTGACCCGTGTTGATGATCATGGGTAATAGATAACACGATGGGAAAGGAGGGACAAACGATTTGTCTTGAAGGGAATAAAATGAATACCCGGGGTTTCTTAATCAACGAAAGCCTTGCCTGCGACGGCTAGGGCCGCCTCGACGACATCTTGGAACTCAACCTCGGCGGCAAACTTGTTTTTCTTTCGATAAGATTCCCATCTTTGCGACATCGGTTGGTCTTCCTTGATGCGTTGGAGGATTTGCTTTGCCTCCGTGTCCGTAAAAACGGTTTGCCGATAAGCGCAAGTTGCCGCAAAGGCTTTTCCAAGGGTTTTCCCGTCGACTTCATTCCACCGGAGTTTGTGGATGATGAAGATATCGAAGAAGTCCTTGCTCCTGCTGTTGAGAATGCCCCTATAGAGGATGGTTTGCAGCTTTTCCGCTAGGATCGTCTCGAAGTTATATGCCTGAAAACAAAGGGTTTCCTCGCTTAATAGGCATCTGTATTGGTAACCGACCGCTTTCGGGGTAATGGGATCGCCGGTCGCGATATCGATGGCGATGGTGTCTTTGATGTTTTCCAATTCCCCAACAACGGTAATCCGATACCCTCCGTATTCGTCTTCTTGCCTGATCTTTTCGATGCCTTTCCATTTAAAACGAACCCCGTCTCCCGCATCGATTCCGATTACTTCGTTTGTCACTTCGGCAACAGTTTCCTCGCGTAAATCCATTTTTTGGATCAGAAAGTCCATATCCATCGTCGACCTTTGGCTTATTCCCAAAACGGAAGAAAGCAGGAACCCGCCCTTAAAAACGAAATGCTCCGCGTGTTTGGATTTGGATAGCCTTTTGAGAAAGGCATCAAAGAAAAAGGCTTTCAAAAGAATGTTTTGATGAACCCCGGTTTTTTGGGAAAGGTTGTTGATTCTGGCTTGCAGGGAACTCTTGTTAATCGGCATTGAGCAGCACCTCCATTTGAGAACGGACCTTCCCCTCAATTTTTAGTATCCGCGCATACTCCATGAGCTTGTTGATGTCCTTGTTGGCGGAACGGGCGTAAAGGCGTAGGGCTTTTGCATAGATTTCAAACTCTACTTTATCTTTGTGTTTGATTAGGTCGCAGACCGTTTTTTCGATGTCGTAGGCTTTGACGCGGTTGCCAA
This sequence comes from uncultured Erysipelotrichaceae bacterium, assembly GCA_900317295.1. Lineage (GTDB taxonomy): Bacteria > Bacillota_I > Bacilli_A > RFN20 > CAG-826 > Alloenteromonas. Next base: position 5,239 of record ONGB01000023.1, on the reverse strand, counting down.
GGCTTGTCGTCACCTCGATGATGCCCAAAGCATAGGATTGTTTCACTGTGTCGGTGTGCGCGATGACGTCGTCTCTTTTTTCGGACATCGGCCGATAGTTGAGTGGCCCTGTGACTTCAAGGTAGTTCGGAAGAATGTCCCCGAGGCCATGGAGATAAATCGCCGAGGCGAAGGAATAGATGAACTGTGGGTAGGTGTATTGGAAAAGAAGATAGGGATCTAGGATCCACCCCTCTTCGGCGTAAAAACCGCGGCCCATGTGCTTTAGACCGTGTTTTTTCACATAACGGCTTAGATATATAGATGGGATTTTGTGCGCGGCGATGTCCCTGCCCGTGATGTAACCGCCGTTCGTTTGAATGATGTTTTTGATGAGTTCTCTCATAGCCAAGGTGTTCCTATTACAACCATATCATATAATTTTATGGGTTTAAAAGCAACATTCTTGCCTTTTTTATTTGTCCGAACGGATGCCCCTAAGACAAGGAAAACAAAAAGGACTCCTAACTATGGAATCCTTTGTTTTCGATGGTGCCCAGAGGGGGACTCGAACCCCCACGATATCGCTACCGGCAGATTTTGAGTCTGCTGCGTCTACCATTCCGCCATCCGGGCGTCTTCCTTTGGGGAAGCGAGGTCTATTTTACTCACAATCACCGCATTGACAACGAAAAACGCGTTCTTCCCCGTTGGGTGTTTTCTCAAAAAATGTTCTGCGTTATATAATTTTGTGCTCGGTTTAGCCGGGCTTCCTTCGAAAGGAGCATTCCTATGTCTAACGAAAGAACCCTTTCTTCCCGCATCCTCTCCCTCATCGCCGGGGGGCTTGGCATCATCGCGGGCCTCTGCTTCTTGGTCTCCGGCCTCCAGACCATCCTCCAAGAGGGCGTTTCCATCGACGAGGTCGTTTCCGCGGCCGGGGCATTGCTATTCGGCGTCGCCTTCTTTGGCGGGGGAACCATCTTGCTCTTCTCCTTCTTCAAGAAGAAAACCACCCGCATCCCCTATATCCTCCCCATCGTCGTCTTGGCGGGCGAGGCCATCGTTTGGCTGATCCACTTCATCCTGCTGAACATCGCCGGAGGATATCTCCCCAGCGCGAGGGATAACCTCATCTTCCTCCTCGTCTTCGGCTTTGCCGGGGTGTTCTTCTTGGTCTTCTCGATGCTGCAGAAAGAAGGCAAATTCAAAAGCGTCCTCCTTTTGATCGGCATCGCCTTGGCCTTCGCCACCTTGATGAGAGGCTTCCCGTATTACTTCGGGGCCAACGGGGCCGGCCAATTCTTCGGCGCCCAGGTGTTCCTCGGCGTCTTCGTCGCGGAGCTATTGGCGATGATCCTCGCGAAGAAAGAGGAAAAGCCCGCCGAGCCGGAACAATAAAAAACGAGGGAACCGCATGTCGGTTCCTTTTTTTCTTAAAACAACCGCGTTTTCGCGGTTTCTTTTTGCGCGGGCATAAGTATACTTATCCCGTATGCAACCCAAAGCCATTACCATCCGCGAGCTTTACGCCCGCCACAGCCAGGGCGAGGATCTCTCCGCCCTGCCCCCCGTCCTTCTCGAAGGATGGATCCGCACGAACCGCGACAGCGGATCGATCGGTTTCATCTCGCTTAATGACGGAACCTGCTTCAAAAACCTCCAAGTCGTCTATAACGACAAGCTTGAAGGCCATGATGTCGTGAGCCACCTCCTCACCGGGGCAGCGATCTCCGTCTACGGGAAAATCGTCTTGACCCCCGAGATGAAGCAGCCCTTCGAAATCCACGCGGAGAAGGTCGAGGTCCTCGGCGATTGCTCCGCGGATTATCCCCTGCAGAAGAAGCGCCACACCTTCGAATACCTCCGCGATGAAGCCTATCTCCGTCCGCGGACCAACACGTTCGCCGCGGTTTTCCGCGTCCGTTCCGTCCTCGCCCTCGGGATCCATGAATTCTTCCAAGGCAAAGGCTTCGTCTACGTTCACACCCCCGAAATCACCGGCAACGACGCCGAAGGCGCGGGCCAGGTCTTTACGCTTATGACCCCCGATGCGGAAGGAAAGCTCTCCGACACCGAATTCTTCGGCCGCCGCGCGTCGATGACCGTCTCCGGCCAGCTCCATGTCGAGGCGTTCGCCATGGCGTTCCGCGACGTCTATACCTTTGGTCCGACGTTCCGCGCGGAGAAATCCAACACCACCCGCCACGCCTCCGAATTTTGGATGATCGAGCCCGAGATCGCCTTCGCCGACCTAGAGGACGACATGGATTTGATGGAAGAATGCATCAAATTCTGCGTCCGTTACGTCATGGAAAAGTGCCCCGACGAGATGGCGTTCTTCAACGAACGCATCGCCCCCGGGCTATTCGATAAGCTCAACGCCGTCTTGGAAAAGCCCTTCCGCCGCATGGAATACACCGAAGGCATCCAAATCCTCCAAGACGCCGTCAAAGCCGGCCATAAGTTCGAGAACCCCAAGATCGAGTGGGGGATGGACCTGCAGTCCGAGCACGAACGCTATTTGACCGAAGAAGTGGTCAAAGGCCCGGTGTTCCTCATCAACTACCCGAAGGAGATTAAAGCATTCTATATGCGCGAGAACGATGACGGCAAAACCGTCGCCGCTTGCGATTGCCTCGTCCCCGGGGAAGGGGAGATCATCGGGGGATCCCAACGCGAAGAACGCTATGAGATTCTCGAGAAGAAGATGGAGGCCATCGGAAACAAAGAGGGCCTCGAATGGTACCTCAACCTCCGCAAATGGGGTGGATGCATCCATTCCGGTTTCGGCATCGGCTTCGACCGCCTTTTGATGTATCTCACCGGTATCTCCAACATCCGCGATACCGAACCTTATCCGCGGACGAGTTCCCAGTTAAAATATTGACGTTGAGGAAAGCGAATGCCCTACGATCCGAATTACCCTAACGGCTATAACCCTTATGGGCAACCCGCCCCACAGGGGAATCCGGGCGTGGGGATGAATCCCCCACCGGGTCCTTCGCCATACCCGCAGCAGACCCCGCCGCCCCCGCCTCAGCCAGGCGGCTACCCCTATGCGCAGCCTGCGCCACAGCCCGCCCCCATCGAGGGGAATAGCTATGTGACAACCGATGTCCCCGATGTGGAGAAGATCCGCATCGAGACGAAACGAAGGAGGTTCTTCTTCGTCGCCATCGGTCTCATCCTCATCATCCTCGGATTCATCGTCTGGGAGATCGTCGACCTCTGCATCTAATAAGAATCATGGAAAAAGCATTACCCAATCGAAAACCCGTGCCGAAGAAAGTGATGGCCGGACGCGTGCTGCTCATCGTCAGCGGCATCACCTTTCTCATCGCCGCGGTGGGGTTGATCGGCTTCTTTGTCTTTGCGATGGTGTTCTTCGCCGATACCCAGACGCGTTTGGATCAATATATCGGTTCCTACATCTCTTTGTTTTCCTTGCCCTTCTTGGCACTTTTCTACATTTTGTCCTTCCTTGGCGCGGTCGACTTCGTCCGCGAGAAAGGCAAGTTCATCAGTGCCTGCGGCTTCTGCGCCGTGATCATGCTGATCGTCATGCTGGTGGAGCTTTACCTAGATACCCGTTCCCTCATCAAAGGGGTATACACATGGTTCACATGGACCACGAGCTTGATATTCTTAATCGGCTCCGAAGGCCTATATTTCCTCGGCTGGAACCTGGCCAAGGACGACTTCGAATAACGCGAAAGGGCGGACATGGGTCGGCCCTTTTTCCTACACTTAGAGCCGAGGAAATGATCTCCTCCCTAGAAAGAATCCTTCCTTAGGGTAATATCCCTTCCCGGATTCCCGGAGAGAGGCCATGGCCTCGGCTTTCCCTTTATAGGCATATAGGGGGAATGGCGGATCAGCGCGAGGCCACTTTTGAGCCACCAGCTCGTAAAAGAAAATGCGCGGTCCGCGCCTTTGGAGGAGCGCGTTTAACCCTAATGCGAGGCGTCTTCGCCATCGCGCGTATATCTCAGGAAAAAGCGACGCCAACGGACGAACGCGGATCACGGGAACGATCCAAATGCCAGGAAGGAAGGTCTATGAGATGATAGACAAAGACGCGCCGGTGCTGGCGTTCGACGTCTCCAAGGGAAGCAGCCATTGCCAAGGCTACCTCTCGTTCGGCAAGCCGTCGGGCAAGCCGGCCAAGGTGGCGCACAGCAGAAGCGGCATGGCGGCCGCGGAGGGGATCTCCGAAGCGCTTGAGCGGAAGGCCGGAACGAAGCCCAAGGTGGTCATGGAATCCACCGGCGTCTACTCGAAGCCCGTGATCAGATGGGCGGAGCTGAATGGCCTGGAGGTCTACCTGATATCGCCCCTGGAATCGGCGAAGGTGAGGAAGAGCAGGCTCAGGCCGACGAAGACGGACGCGCTCGATTGCGGCGTCATAGCGGAGGTCGCATACACGAGGGGCGTGAGGAAGCTCGCCGCAGCATCGTCCCTATATTCCCAGCTCTATTCGCTCTCCAGGAGGAGGGCGGCGATCGCCGACAGGCTCGTCGCGTCGAAGAACCAATACAGGAAAAGCCTCGACGCCGTCTGGCCTTTGCTCGACGAGTCCTGCGATCCGTTCAGCGGATACGCGATGTGGGCCGTGGGCAGATACGGGCATCCGGAAGCGCTCGCGAAGGCGAAGGAGGGATCGATCGTAAGCGGGCTCGAGAGGGCCAAGGTCAGGACCGGCGCGATATCCAAAGCCGCAGCCGCGTCCAAGCTCTCCGCCTACGCCAAGGAGTCCATGAGCGGCTGCCCGGCCGGCGGCGGCGAGGTCGATTCGCTCCTCTCCGCCCTCGATGACGTGATCAGGGACATGAGGGCCTTGGACGAAATAACCAGCCGATTGCTCGGCCTCGCCAAAGGGCTGCCCCATTTCGCCCTCATCGCCTCGATCGACGGGATAGGCGACCCGCTGGCGGCGCTGCTCTGCGCGGAGATCGGCGAGCCGTCAAGGTTCGCTTGCCGCAATGGGATCGTCGCGTACGCCGGGCTCGATCCGACGATCCTCCAATCGGGCAAAAACGACGGCCTGCACCATTCCATAACGAGGAAGGGCAACGCGTTCCTCAGGAAATACCTCTACCTCGCCGTGGAGAACATGGTCATGCACAAGGCGGACAACGCGATCACGAGGTTCTACTCCAAAAAGAAAAGCAGCGGCCTCTGCCACAAGGCGGCTGCGACTGCGGCCTGCAGGAAGCTCCTAGTCACGATCTGGGGAATGCTTCGCAGCGGGTCCTGC
>ONGB01000080.1 GCA_900317295.1 uncultured Erysipelotrichaceae bacterium | reverse complement strand
CCAAGTCAATTGATCCGCCTCGGACGAGGCCCCATAAGCAAACTTGAAGCTGATGGAGACATTCTCTTTTTTGGTGATCGTGGTCATATAGAGATTCCCATTAGACGGGGTCAATTGTATGCCATTTCCCCAAGAGTCGAAGTCGCCGCGGATGTAGACGTTCTTACCAGCGAGGTCAACACCGGTCATGTCGACGGTGAAGGTAGTGGTGACGTCGGTGTCCCCGATGGGGGTCAACGGGATTTCGCCATCATCCTGCTCGGTGACGCCGGCGGTGTAGGTGTAGGTGCGGTTAGCGGTGCCCGTGTAACCGGGGTTTAACGAAGCCCAATCGGAGCCGTCAAGGACGTATTTATATTCGATGGTCGCCCCCGCGGTGGCGGCGTAGGAGAAGCTATAGACGTCATTGCCTTCCGCGGTGAGCGGGTTGGCGGAGGTGCTCCAGCTGTTGAAATCGCCGGCGACGGTGATCTTGCGGTCGCCGAGGTTATGGACGGTGATCTTGAAGGTGACGGTGAGGTCGGCGGTCGGCACAGTGAATTCCCCATCGTCTTTCTCGGTGGTTCCTTCCGCGTAGGTGAAGCTGCGGTTGGCGGTGCCTTCGTAACCGGGATTCAACGTCTTCCAATCGGAACCGTCGAGGACGTATTTATATTCGATGGTGGCGCCGGCTTCCGCGGAGAAGGAGAAGCTATACACATCATTGCCTTCCGCTTTAAGCGGGGTGGCGGTGGGGTCCCAGTTATTGATCTGCTCGCCGGCGACGGAGAGGGTGTGGCTGCCGAGGTTATGGACGGTGATCTTGAAGGTGACTTCGATCTTCGTGGCTTCTTCGGAAACGGATTCCTCGGAGATGGACTCCTCGGAGGTGTCTTCTTCAGAGGTGCCTTCTTCGCTCTCCCCTTCGGACGAGATCACGGACTCTTCGCTATCCGATGAGACGATAGAGGTGCCTTCGCTATCCTTAGAAGGGGTCGGGGTGGGGGTGGGTTTGGAACCGCCGCAAGCGGCCAAAGTGGCCATCGCTAAGAAAGCGGCGCTCCAAGTCAAAAGATGATTCTTCATTCTTTTCTTTCCTTTCGGTTGCTTACTATTTTGTTCTTCTTTGTAAGCGCTTGCAAGATAGGAAAATAGGCGCTTTTCGCTACTCCTGCGCGCTTTACCCTAGGATTAAACGGACCACCAAAGCCACCAATACGGTCAGGAAGCCGTTGGTGATGATCGAGACGGTGGCGATCGCCCCGGCTTGATCGGAATAATCGAAAGCCTTGCTCGTCCCGATCGCGTGGGAGGCAGAACCTAAGGCTAGGCCCACGGGGACGTCATCTTGGTTACGGAATAGTTTCAATAGCAATGGCCCGATAAGCGCCCCGACGATGCCGGTGATGACGACGACGGTGACGGTGATCGCGGAATAATGGGAGACGTTCAACAAGGCGGCGATTTCCTTAGCGATCGCCGTGGTGACCCCGCGGGGGTAAAGGGCGAGGACGAGGTCTTGCTCGAGCCCTAGGATATGGCCGAAGAGGATGACGCTTCCAATAGAGCTGCCGACTCCGACCACGGAGGCGACGAGGATCGCGAGCCAATATTGCTTCAGAATATGGCGATTCGCGAACAAAGGAATCGCCAAGGCGACCGTCACGGGGCCTAGGAGGATATCAAAGATATTGACCGCGCCTTCATAACGGCTTACCGCGGCCTGGATATCTTCTTCGGCGACCCCGCCTTTATTGATCGCGACGATCAAAAGGATATACCCGACCAAGAAGACGATCGTCCATAGCAGCGGATTGAAGATCGGGGTCTTGAATCGCTTCTGCAAGAAGGCGAAAAGGAAATAGATCGCGACGGTCAAGGCGAAATAGAATAGCGGGGAGGTGAGGAACTCAATCATGGGGCGCCTCCGCTTCTTTTTTCTTCTGATGACGGGCTTGGAGATATAAGGTCAGGCGCACCGCCCAATAGGTCGCGGTGAAGGAGATGACGAAGGTGGCTAGAATCAAGACGATCAATTTCCACCAGATCGCCGAGAGGAGCTGCAGGTTATTGAGGATCAAGATCGCCCCGGGGACGAAGAAGATCCCCATGTTGTCGATGAACCATTTCCCGACGTCTTCGACGTGCTCGCTTTTGACGATGCCGATAAGCAGGAAGACGAAAAGCAGAATCATCCCTAGCAAAGACCCCGGGAACGGCACATGGGCGAGGGAGAGGAGATAGGAAAGCAAATTCCCCGCCAGGGCGAAGGCGCAGATGATGAGGAGTTGCTTCAAAATTTTCATCGCCTTCTATTATAAAGAAGAAAGAAGGGTAGGTGCGTCAACGAAAAAGACCAAGGCGCGGAACCTTGGTCTTTCTATATTTATTGGAACAATGCGTCGAGGTCGGCGATGAAGGCGTCTAGGTCATCGAGCGACTTGATCTTCGCCCCCGAGGCCTGCGCGTGTCCGCCGCCTTCCCATTTGACGGCGACCCCCGAGATGTCCTTCGCCTTGGAACGGATGGAGATCCGCCAGCAGTAATCCTTGGGATTCGGGTCTTCGGTGATTGAGCACCAGGCGTTGATCCCTTCGATGTTGGAGAAGGTGTTGACGTGCTCCTTGCCTAGTTCCGGGGTGATGTGGAGCTCTTCTTGCACTTCCTTAGGAAGCGTGTAATAGGCCACCCCATGCGGGGAGATCTTGAAATGGGCGAGCACGTAGCCAAGCGAACGGAGGCTATCGATGTTCTTTTCATACATCGCGAGGTAGATCTCGTGGATGTCGATCCCGGTCTCCAATAATGCCTCGGCGATCTCGAAGGTGTGGGGCGAGGTCGAGGAGAAGAGGAAGCGTCCCGAATCCCCGACTAGGCCGATCCAAAGGTGCCTGGCGGCCTCTTTGGAGAGGATCATGCCTTTCTGGTTGAGGATGAAATCGGCGACGATCTCCGCCGCCGCGGCGCTTTCGAGGTCTACTACCTCGGCCTTGGCGACTTGCTTCTTATAGGGGTGGTGGTCGAATTTGGCGACGAATTTGGCTTTCTTATACCGCGGGTCGGCGATGCGTTCATGATCCCCGACGTCGACGACGATCGAAAGGAAATTCCGATCGGCGAAGAATCCGTCCCCGAGCTTCTCCGTCTCCGGGAATAGGCGCGGGGTGAAGGAGACGTGGTTGTCCCCAAGGAAATGGACTTCCTTGTTGGGGAAGTTGTCCTTGATCCATTGGTAAAGGCCCATCTGGGTGCCCATCGCGTCGAAGTCCGGCTTGATGTGGCGGAAGATGGCGATGCGGTCATACCGCTTGATCGCGGCTAAGATGCGGCGATACGCGGCCTTATGGGCTTCGCCATAGGCTTTGATCTTCGGGGTGGGCTTAGCAATGACCATTTTCGATCCTCTGATAGCCATAGCGGGCGATCATCACTTCCTCGTCGGTCGGGATGACGGCGACCTTGATCTTGCTTTCGGGGAGGGAAAGCAAAGCTTCGGTGCCATGGATGGTCTTGTTGAGCTTGTAGTCGATCTTAAGTCCGAGGGCCTCTTCGACATCCTTGAGGATCTCCTCGCGGAAATAGTCGGAATTCTCGCCGATGCCGGCGGAGAAGATGATGAGATCGGCCCCGCCTAGGCGGATAAAGTAAGAGCCGATGAAGTCGGCGATGCGGCGGGAGAAGAGCTTGCCGGCGATGATGGCGCGCTTATCGCCTTTGAGGGCGGCGTCTTCGACGTCGCGGGTGTCGTTGGAGATGCCCGAGACCCCGAGGAAGCCGGATTTCTTATTGAAGAGGTCATAGAGCTCATGGACGTCTTTCCCGGTGCAGGTGGCGAGGTAGTCCATGACGGAGGGGTCCATATCGCCGGTGCGGGTGCCCATCATCACGCCGCCTAACGGGGTGAGGCCCATCGAGGTGGCGACGCATTTGCCGTCTTTGATGGCGCATAACGAGGAGCCGGAGCCGATATGGCAGGAGATGATGCGGGTATGTTCCTTATCCTTTAGGAAATCCTCTTTGCCTTTGATGGCGAGGTATTGGTGGGAAGTCCCGTGGGCGCCGGATCTACGGCAGTCATATTTCTCGGAGAGCTC
>ONGB01000009.1 GCA_900317295.1 uncultured Erysipelotrichaceae bacterium | reverse complement strand
GCGGCAGACCTCTGGGCCTCCTTGGTCTGGAGGAGGAAGCGCATGAACTCATTGGTCATGTCCAGATTCTCGCAGTCCTTGTTAACGGAGAATTCCACCGAGGGGCTATCGATGAAGTAGCCGCCTTCCGCGGACGTGGGGACCGGGTAGAAGGCATATTTGAATTTATGGGTGGGGAAGACGTCCGATTTGCCCTCGCGCTTCTTGATGCCGGAGACGGTGTCGCCGCTGCAAAGCATCATCGGGACATCGCCTTTTAGGAAGCGGAGCAGCACTTGCTCATAGCTATCCGTGATTTCGGCGTCGCATTTGCCAAGATCGGCGCAGCCATCGTCGAAGAGCTGCTTCACTTTCTCCAAAGCGCCCCGCATATATACCCCGGCCTCGGGGTCAAGGGCGTTGGCTTTCGCCATCGCTTCGGGATTATCGGCGAGCGCGGTGACGAAGAGGGGATAAGCGAGGGAATGCATCAAGCCATTGGAGGCTTTGTAGATATCCTTTTTCTTATCGTAATCGTATTTGGTATACCCCATGATCGGGCTTCCGTATTCCTTCTCTTTGAAGGCGGAGCAGGTCTCCAGTAGACCCGTCCAAGTGGTCGGGATCTGGATGTTCTCCTTCTTGAAAAGGTCTTCGTTGACCAGCATTCCGTAGGTCCTGGAGAACACCGGCACCATATAGGACTTGCTCTGGTCATCTTTGCTGAGGAGGTTCGGGCGAATGCAGTTGAGATCCATTTTCAAAGCCGGGTCGGAAAGATCTTCCATGTGGCCGACGACGGAGGAATATTTTTCATTGCCCATCATCCACGTGTAGGAGAAGAAAATGTTGGGCTTCTCGCTGCCTTCGAGGAAGCTGATGATGTTGTCGTTATACGATCCATCGAGCTTCGTATAGAGCACGCGGACATTGGGATAATACTCTTTGAACCTTTCGGCTTCCGCGCCGAGGGCTTCGAAGTTGTCGTAGCTCCCGATGACCTTGAGGTCACAGGCGGTTTTGGTGTCCAAAGCGGGCCGGAACCCCCCGGCATCTTTCTTTCCACCCCCGCCGCAAGAGGCTAGGACGGACGCGGTGGCCAGGATCAGCGCGGCGCAGAATAGCTTCTTCATAGTTTCAGCCCCTCCTTTATTCTACGAATTTCCTTGATTACGAGTTTGATGTCGATCGGTTTTGCGATATGGCCGTTCATCCCGGCATTAAGGCATTCGGTGATGTTCTCCGAGAAAGCGTCCGCGGTCATCGCGACGATGGGGATCGAAGAGGCCCAAGGATCGTCTAAGGCGCGGATCACCCTGGTGGCATCGAGGCCGTTCATCTCCGGCATCTGGATGTCCATGAAGACCAATAAATAGCGTCCTTTCTCGGCTGCTTTTATCTTTTCGACGGCGATGGCCCCGTTCTCCGCGCGCTCGGTGGTGACGCCGAGAGAGTTGAGCAAAGTGGAGATGATCTCCCAGTTGATGTCATGGTCTTCGGCAATGAGGATGTTGAGGCCTTCCAAATCGGAATAGTCATCCTCGTCCTCGATCGGCTTGATCTCGTTGCCCAAGACCTCGCTGATCTTGTCATATAAGGTCGAGCGGAATAGCGGCTTGCTTAGAAATCCTTTGACCCCGGCTTCTTTCGCCTGCTTCTCAACGTCTTCGTAGTCATAGGCGGAAATCAATAACGCGGGGATGTTCTCCCCCACTTCCTCATGGATGCGGCGGATCGTCTCCACCCCGTCGAGGTCGGGCATCTTCATGTCGATGATGGCGACGCGGTAGTCCTTGCCTTCCTCGTGGCGTTTTTTGATCTTCTCCAAGGCCTCGAGGCCGCTATGGGCCGTGTCGGCGTTCAACCCGAGGGACTTCAGGGTGTCGGCCGCGGTCAGCAGGAAGATTTCGTCGTCGTCGGCGATTAAAACGTCCATCGGCTCGAATTTCAATTCCCCGCGGCTCTTCTCCGCGATGGGGATATCCAAAACGACGGTGAAGGTCGTTCCTTTGCCCTGCTCGCTTTGGCAATCGATGGTGCCTCCCATCAGATCGACCATCTTTTTGGTGATGGTCAAACCTAGGCCGGTGCCCTGGATACGGTTGACGCGGCTGTCGGTCTGGCGGGAGAAAGGCTGATACATGGTCGCCATGAATTCGGGGGACATGCCCATGCCGGTGTCCGCGATCGCATAGGTGAGCTTGACGCAGCCAGGTTTTTCACTAGGTTCTTCCTTCATGTCGACACTGACGGAGCCGCCGGCTTCGGTGTATTTCATCGCGTTGGATAGGAGGTTGATGTAAATCTGATTCAAACGCAGCTGATCGGCATAGAGGAATTCGTGTTCCATGCCGCTGGTGCGGAAACTAAAGTCGATGTTCTTCGCCTTGACCATCGGCTGGGAGAGGTTCATGAGGTTCTCCACCGTCTCGACGAGGGAGAATTCCTGCGGGGAGAGGCTCAGTTTCCCGGATTCGACTTTGGAAATGTCCAGAATGTCGTTGATTAAAGTAAGCAGATGCCCGCTGGCCAAAGAGACTTTGCGGAGGTTTTCCTTCACCAGTTTCTTGTCGTCGAGGTTCTTCTCCGTGATCGCGGTGAGCCCGATGATCGCGTTCATCGGCGTGCGGATGTCGTGGGACATCGTGGAGAGGAAGTCGGTCTTCGCTTTGTTCGCGGATTCGGCTTCCTTCGCGGTGGCTTGCAGCCGCTTGTTGAAATACATCATGAAGATCATGTCGAAGACGAATAGCATCACCAATCCGGCGGAGACGGTTCCGATCAATAGCCAGTTCTGGCCGCTGCTGACGTTGAGGTATTGCGTGGGCATGACGTTAAGTAACGTCCAGCTGCCGCCCTCGCCAAAAGGCGTATGCCCGACAATGCACTTTATCTCGTGGGAATTGAGCATCATGAACGAGCCCGTTTCCGAGGTGATCTTCGTGAAAAACCTCGTCGCCTCCTCGTCACCGATCTTGTTATAGGAACGGTAGAATTCCAAGAAATTCATCGAATTCTCGAACGTATAGCCTTTGACGATATAGTCCCCGTGACCATCGATGATGGTGAATTCGGCGTTTGTGAATTCCTGCTGGGGGAAGTGCCATTTCGTCCTGAGGTCGGCTTCGGGAAGGACGCGGAGCAAAATGGCATCGCGCGAAACGCCCCCGTCATCCAACGTAATGAAATTGCAGAAAGCGATGGACTTCCGCCAATTGACGGGGTCGTAGTAGGCGCGGGAGATATTGATCGATTCCCCGAGCGGTTGGATCCAACTGAGGTCATCGAAAAGCGTGAGCCCGGCATAGGAGACCGTGTAATCTTCCTCACCTGGGGTCACCGGCTCGCGGGGCCGGGTGGAAAGCCCGGTGAGCGTGTCGCGATAAATAATGTGCGCGGATGCGTTATCGCGGACGTGAGAGGTGCGCACAAAGGAAGCCGCTTCGTCGATGGTCATGTTCGTGTCATCGATATAATGGGCCCACACGTCGCAGACGTCCTGCTCGCCTTGGAGGTAGTTTTCGGTGACGTGCTTCATGGCAATGGTGGTGTTTTCAAAAAGTTCGATCTGCCGCCGGGTCCGGTTCTGCCCTTCGAGGGTGGAATAGACCACGACGAAAGACAAAATAGCCAGCATGATAAGGACGTTAGTGACGATGACCCAGGCTCTTTTCATAAGTATTTTTATACCATATCTAAACCGCGGAGAGGAATTCCTACAATTATAGATACTAATTGTAACGAAACGCCTCTTTGGGGAAGGAATCGCCCTCTCGGTCTTGAAAGGAGAGGGCGGATGGCCATATTTATTGACGTTAGTTTATGTCGGATAGCCAAAAGAAGATCGTCAACGCCAGGCAGATCAACAAGATGCGCTGGATCGTGGGGCTCGCGATGTCTTTGGTGGTCATCGCGATCACCGTGGTGTCTTTGTCGTGCCATCCTTTCATCGATTCAGAGAAACCCTCGGGGATGGGAACGAATTCTCCGGCCATGTACGACTTGGCCCAAGCCAACTTCTGCTCAAACGACCATTTCATGAAAAATACCCTCCAGCCTTAGACTGATTCCAGTCCAGACTTTTGGGTACATTTCACTTTCGGACGGTTCTTTTTTTTGAATTGTTTTGGTCGGAGTCGAATCGATGGCTTGGGAATGAATTTTGTCTAATCAGTCAACGAGATTCTTGATATCTTCCCAAAGGTTGTCGTTGAATTCGTGCCCGCAGTTATTGCAGTAATAGTCTTTTTTGCCCACGCAATCTTCGACGATGAAATTGCTGCCGCACTTGGGGCATCTGACGGTATAAGTCCCGCATCCACCATTGACCGCAGACAATTGTTCTTCGGTGAGTTCAACGCCTTCGGCTTTCGCTAGGGACAATAGCTCTTCCGGGGTTTTGCAGGCTTTGGCTTTCGCAATCTGCTCTTCGGTTAAACCTTTTAATAGATCTTTTTTCATGTTCGTAGCTCCCTTGCGATAAATAGATGTTGGCACACCGTTCGCCACAAATGCGCCACAAAAAAACCGAGATATTTCACTCGGTCATGGTTGAATGTTTGGTAATTCTAATGCGCTGGGGCCGAATTATCTGTCCATGTGTAGCCACACTTCTCGCAAGTGTATGTGTTGCCGTCTTTTATAGGACGGTTTTTGCCACATTTTGGGCAATCAAAAGGATTTAAATAATCTCCAACATCTGAAACAACGGTGCAGGCACCGCCACCGCTGACGGCTTCCAATTGCTCATCCGTCAAAGCGATGCCTTCCGCTTTCGCCAACGCCAAAAGCTCATCGGAATTCTTGCACGCCTTGACTTTGGCGATCTGCTCTTCGGATAAACCTTTTAATAAATCTTTTTTCATAGAATCTCTTACTCTCTCCATCTAAAGCCGCATCCTTGGCATTCGAATAGATTGCCTTTGCCTTTCACCGCCTTAACGTCGTTGCATCCACACTCTGGGCAATCGAAAGGATTTAAAAAATCTCCAGCATCTGAAACAACGGTGCAGGCACCGCCGCCGCTGATAGCGGCGAGCTGTTCGTCGGTCAGCTCGATGCCTTCCGCTTTCGCCAACGCCAAAAGCTCATCGGAATTCTTGCACGCCTTGACTTTGGCGATTTGCTCTTCGGTCAAGCCTTTCAACAGATCTTCTTTCATGGGTTATCCGCTCCTTTATTAATTAAATGCTATCACGATGCCTGCCACAGAAGCGCCACAAAAAAGGCCCCAACAGGGACCTTTCTATTGAGTGCCGTTTTGGCAACAACGACCGTCGCTGTCTGAACCAATCCGTCCTGAGTTGTCCAAAACCCTTCGTCCTTTGAAGGCAAAAGAAAAACTGAGATATTTCACTCGGCTCTTTTTAAATTTTTTATCTATATATTTATTAGTTTAAAAGGATGTATCCTCTAAAGCCACGGACCGAATAATATGAATCCGCGCTATTGTGAAAATAGAAGGTGTGGCCGTATCTTTTTTCACAAAACAAAGCGCCGCCTTTGCTTCTAATGCTCTCCGGGGTTTTTATCCAACTTGATGTTGCCAAATCAAATTCTTCGATATTTTGTAAAAAACTATAGATATCTAAATCCATTAACAAAACGCCGTTTTTGTTCGCTTCTTCCATCGCACTAGATATAGGGGCGTTTTTCTTTCTGCTTAATCTAGCCTTCTCATCATAGCAAAGGCTTCTTCTGCCTTTAGGCGTTTCTTTAGAAAAATCACAAAGGATCAATAGATTCAATGGCGTAATAAAAGCAACATCTACTTCTCCGCCGGTTTCTTCCATATATTT
The DNA here is from genome assembly GCA_900317295.1 of uncultured Erysipelotrichaceae bacterium. Classification (GTDB taxonomy): domain Bacteria; phylum Bacillota_I; class Bacilli_A; order RFN20; family CAG-826; genus Alloenteromonas. Next base: position 24,948 of record ONGB01000009.1, on the reverse strand, counting down.
AATTGAAGCCAGCGTTTTGGGATTATTGATCTTAGTTAAAACATCATCCCATTCGATGCCTTCGTGTCTATATAAATGCTGATCAAATCTGCTTTTTAATGTTTCTAAAACATCATCCATACCTTAATGATATAGCAAATAAGATTACTCCCAAAAAGAAACGCGCCACATGGCTCGAACACGAGTGAACAAATGAAAAAGAAAAAAGCCGCCATTCCTGACGACTTCTATTCAAACTGCCGAGGACAATCCGTTTTTGTCCAACTGAGGACGATCGGATTTGGACGACGACAACGATTTCGCTTTTGGTGGAGCATAGCGGGATCGAACCGCCGACCTCGTCCTTGCGAAGGACGCGCTCTCCCAGCTGAGCTAATGCCCCAAAGCGAGGATTATTATAGCCATTTTGCCCTTCCCTTCAATCGCAAAATATGACAAATCGATGAGTTTCCTCTTTCCTTCGGACCGCGCGCATCTTCCATCTTTAAAGATGGTCACCCGTTTCTACCACGCCTAAAAAGAGGATAATTTCAAGCCTGTTATTAAACTTTTCTCTTCCTAAAATGGGGCTCCCCTATGGAAGACATCTATGCGGTCATCGACCTGAAATCGTTCTACGCGAGCTGCGAATGCGCCGCCCGTGGTTTGGATATTTTCACCACGCCTTTGGTAGTCGCGGATAAGTCGCGGACCGACAATACCATCGTCATGTCGGCGACCCCTTACCTCAAAAAACGCTACGGCGTCCCCAACGTCTGCCGCATCAAAGACCTCCCCGACGTCCCGGGGATGATCTACGCCACCCCGCGGATGCGTTATTACATCGAGACCTCCGCGAAGGTGGTCTCCATTTTCCTCGATTTCGTCGCCGAGGAAGACCTCCATGTCTATTCGATTGACGAGTCCTTTCTCTATCTGACCCCTTATCTGAAGATGCATCGCTGCACCCCGGAGCAATTCGTCGCCAAAATCCAAAGCAAAATCAAAAAAGAATTGGGTTTGTTGGCGACCGCGGGGATCTCCTACAACATGTTCATGGCGAAGATCTGCCTGGATAACGACGGGAAGAAGAAACCGCCCTACCGCGCCTATTGGCATCCCGAGGATGTGGAGACCAAACTATGGTCCATCTCCCCCATCACCAAGATCTGGGGGATCTCCGGGGGCATCTCCTCCCATCTATACCGCTTAGGGATCCGCAGCTTAAAAGATCTTGCGCACGCGGATGCGAAATTAATGAAAAAAGAATTCGGCGTGATGGGGAAGCAACTCATCGACATGGCCAAGGGCCGCGATGGCAGCGACATCCACGAAACCTACGTCCCCAAAGAACGCCATCTCTCCCAAGGGCAGACTCTGATGAAGGATTATTCGCTCCCTGGGGCGGAATTGATCCTAAGGGAACTAAACGATGAGCTTTGCTTCCGCCTCCGTTCCGCGGGGATGAAGGCGGGCTGCGTCTCCGTCTATTGCCTTTATTCCTCCGCCGCGCATGCGCCGGGATTCTCCCGCCAATGCTCCCTCGACATCGCCACCGACGACAATGAATGCCTTTACCAAGCCGTCCTCACCTTGTTCCGCCGCTTCGCTTTGGACCTTCCAATCCGCGGACTATCGATTGGCTTTTCCAAACTCTCCCCTTATGGGGAACAGCAATACGGTTTGTTCGAATCGGAGGCGGACATCGAGGAAAGGCGTGCTTTGTATAAAGCGATGGACGCCATCCAAGCCCGTTTTGGGAAAAACGCTGTCTTGCGCCTATCCTCTTTGACCGAGGATTCCACCATCAAGATGCGCCATCAGCAAATCGGAGGGCATAACGCATGAGCGACCAAGACCGCGGGATGATGAAATGGCTCCCCTATCAGTCTTTGACCGAACAGGCCACCATTTTGGCGCGCATGCGTTATGAGAAGAATAAGATCCCCCGCCCCCAAATCTCCAGCGACCGCGCGGAGGAGATCAACGAAATCCTCGTCTCCTATCACGGGGAACCATTGCTCGCAAAATATTACGAAGACGGCTACCTCCACCGCCTGCAGGGCATCATCACGCGCATTGACGCCTTAGCGAAGTTCCTGCTTTTCGGCGATAAGCGGATCGAGTTCAAAAACCTCATCGATTTGCAGCGCGCATAATCGCGAAAACCGATGTATGTCCCCCTTCTTTTTTAAAAAAGGGCGAAAAACTGCGCCCTCACGCGCGAAATACATTTATACTATGTCCGACCGTTTGGGAGGCAGCACCATGAAGAAAGCGCAACTAATGGAAGACAAAATGACCCTCAATAAATTCTGGGGGATCTGGAACTTCGTCGAAGCGGGGATCATCCTCGTCGCCGGCGTCCTAGCCATCACGATGGGTTTCCTTTATGGATCCGACTCTTCAAACGACTTCCAAAACGCCATCACCACCATCACCTATAACGTCCTGCCCTTCCTCGTCGGCGGGTTCGTCATCATGGACGCGATCCTTCGCTTGGTCCTAAGCATCACCAAGACCAGCCACGAAAGCGACGAGTCGATCCTTCTGATCGGCGGATTCGAATTGACCGCGGGTATCCTTTTGATGATCTTCCACTACATCTTCACCGACTTCATCATCCATGCGATCGGCGTCTTAATGATCGTCATCGGTGTCATCTTCCTTGTCTTCTCCGTCCTAGCGATCGCCCAAAAGCGGAAAAAGCTCTTCGTTCCGATTCTTGAAATCGTCTTCGCGAGCGCCCTCGTCGCCGTCGGCGTGGCGATCGAGATCATCTATGGCGTTTCTAATGCCGGCACCCGCACCCGCCTCGTCCTCATCATCGCCGGCTTTATCTTTGCTATCGTCGCGATCGCGCAGATCGTCATCACCGCCATCACCCTTCACAAAGCGAAGAAGGAGGATAAGGTCTTCGCCGATGTGGAGATCATCGATCCTAACAAACGGGCCGGTTCCTCGGAAGCTTTCCAGGACACGAAACAGGCTGAAGTCATTGACGTCGATGCCAACGAATCCCATCCGGAACTCACCGGCGGCGATCCGAAAGCCATCGAGCACAAAGACGAGAAATAAACGAAACCCTGGCAAATCGCCAGGGTTTTTACTGAAACGGTTATTTATTTCTTCCGTTCTGGGTGTTCTTTTTTATACGCGACGAAGCGCAGGTCGAAGTCGGTGACGAAGGAGGAACGCATCGGCTCGGTCAATTCCACATAGCCCACGAGTTCGGTCGGCTTAAGGATCTCATAGGAGAGTTCGAAATCGTTCTCTTCCGGGGTCTGTCCCTCGATATCGATTTGGTTCGGGGAGCCGATGATGACCATCTTGCAGTTCCTGCCGATACGGGTGACCATCGTCTGCAATTCGTCGAGGTTCATGTTCTGCGCCTCATCGACGAGGAGGATGCAATCGGCGAAGGAACGGCCGCGCATGAACTCCGGGGCGAGGGGGATGATGTCGTTGGGGAGATGCTGATACATCGGGGAATCGATGATCTCATCGTCGAGGACTTTCTTCTTCGGCTCGCGCATTTCGTGCGCGGGCGCGTCCTTAATATTCCCCATCAAGTGGTTGTAGTTATCTAGAAGCGGCCCAAGGTAGGGTCCGTATTTATCTTCCGCGGTGCCCTTGAGATATCCAAGGCGATGGCCGATTTCCACCGGTTCGCGGACATAGAAGATCGCTTTGTATTTCCGTTTCGATCCTTTCCCGCGAACGAGATTGAGCGAAGCGGCCAGGGCGGCGAAGGTTTTTCCGGTTCCCGCGGCGCCTTTGCAGAAGACCACCGGCAGCATGGCGGGGTCGATGTTGATGAGGCGAATCAATTCCCTTTGCCCCTCGTTTTGTCCAAAGTCAAAGCCGAAAAGCGAGTAAGTGGAATTTTCTTTACCCATGCCGTTTTATTCTCCTGAAAAACATTGAAAATATTGTAAACCGCCGCGCTCGCGCGTCAATGAAGGAAACCGCCTTTTTCGCGCTTTTCTACTAAAAGTAGAGGGGACAGGGGGTTTCTTTGCTTGAAATCGAAGATGAGAGGACTATTATTTTCGCCGTGAACAAAGGAGGTAACCCATGTTACAAAAAGGTTCGTTAGCGAACACCATCTTCAACTTCGTCATGGCCGCGCTGCTATTGACGGCGGGTATCCTTACCTGTGCCTTCGCGGGCAATGCGCAATTCCAGTCGGTCATCATCATGATCGTCGGCATCCTGGTCATCATCGAGGCCGCTTTCCAGCTCCTCTTCCAGGTGATCAATGTCTTCCGCGCTGGCAAGGACACCACCATCGTCAAGACCAACCTCGGGGCCGCCATCACCGGCGCCAGCGGGCTTGCGATCGGCATCATCTTGGTCTTCATGGCCATCTCGCTGAATCCGGAAGCCGAAGGCTATAACCCGGATTACGCCACCGTCGTCTTCCAGTATGTCGGACTCTTCGCGGGCATCCTGCTCGTCGCCGTCGGCGCCGTCTTGCTGATCGAAGGCATCGTCTTCATGGTCAAGAAGGCCCAAAGCGTCCCTGCGAGCATCGGGATGTTGGTCCTCTCCGCCGTGCTCATCACCGCGGGGATCCTCACGATCGTCTTCCTCACCGATCGCGCGAATGCTCTTCTCACCTTCTTCATCATCCTCGGCATCTTGCTGATCTTGGCCGCCGTGGCCTTGATCGTCGGGACCATCCTTGTCCTCGTCGCGAATAAAAAAGGCGGGGAAACCGTGATCGAAGAAAAGGTTGAAGAACCCGTTTCCGAAGACAAAGCGGAATAACCTAAAAACGCTAGCGAAAAACGGCCGATCTCGGCCGTTTTTTATTGCAAATCGCGTTTATTTTTCTTCCGCGGGGCGCGTCAGTTCAGCGAAGCGAGGCAGCGAATCACACCAATCGCAGAAGATGTGCCATTCCTTGAGTTTGTGGTTGCGGCGTTGGCGATACATCGTCTTAAGCTGCTGATAGTTGGTGATCATCGTCGCGGCGAGGCAGAAGCCCTCGGGAAGGGAGGCAACCAAGACGCGCCACTTGGCGATCTTGGCTTCGCGGTCTTCCTCGGGGATGGCATTATACTCGGCGATCAGTTCGCGCATGCGCTCCAAGATCTTCGGGTCGGTCTCGTCGACGCATTGGGCGGCCACGTCGAATTTGAGGAGGCAATGCATCGTTGATTCGGAGGAGATGAAATCAAACCAGTGATAACGCTGGGCTTCCTTCCACCAATAAAGCGGGGCACCGACGTCCAATTGGACCGTGATGCCCTTGAGGAAGTTATCGTGGCCTTCCCCGCCGCGGGTGGAACCGAGTTTCACCGCGCGGATATAGTCCTTTTCATTAGGTTCGGACGCATCGATCTGCGTGCGCATCGGGTTGCCCGAAGCTTTGACGGCCCTTTCTAGGCCATAGACGTGGCTGTTTCCAATCCAGAAATTCATTTGTTCATTGCCTCCACTAGATTATCCATTAAGGCGAGGCGGGTCAGCAGCCCCACTCCACCCGGCACGGGGGTTTGCAGTTTCACCGGCAAGCCCGGCTCGGCGTCCCCATGCAATTTGCCATCTTCGCCGCGGTTGATGCCCACATCGACGATGACGGCGTCTTCTTTATATTGATAAGAAGCGTTCAGATATCCAAGCCTCCCGATCGCGATGACGATGAGGTCCGCGTGGGCGATATAGAAGCGCTTGTCTTCCTCGCTGGTCTTCGAATGGAGGACGGTGACGTTGCAATCCTTCGCCAAAAGCATCTTGGCCATCGGCTTGCCCACGATGTTGCTCCTTCCCAAAACCACCGCGTTTTTCCCGCGGAATGCGAATCCTTCCGCGGTGAGATAATCCACGATGCCCTTTGGGGTGCAAGGGGCAAACCCGGTGGTCGGATGGAACCCGTCGACGTCTTTCTTCGGGTCGACCGCGAGCTTCACCTTCGCCTCTGAGATGTGATTAGGCAAAGGCAATTGGACGATCAAGCCGTCGACCGTGGGGTCTAAGTTTGCCTTTTCGATTTCCTTAAGGAGATCCTCCTCGGAGATCGAGGGATCGAATTTCCGCAGTTCGGCGTCCGCGCCAATCGAATCCGCATCCTTCAATTTCCCGCGGATATAAGAGTCGGAGGCGGGATTGTCATTGGCTTGGATGATGATGAGCTTTGGGGGGCGCGGCAAAGCTTCCACGATACGGTGAAGCTCCTCCTTATGGAGGGCGGCATAGGTCTTGATATCCATGAGAGGAATAGTATCACGGATTAGGTTTCCCTCAACTCCCGAATATTGGACTTTGGATAAAAAAACGGCCCCGAAGGGCCGAATCGTAGACTTTCTTCTCCTTAAGCCACCGAAGAAGAGGAGGCGGCCGCGGAGGAATCGCCCGTGGCGACGGAGATCAGCAAGGCGATGGCGAGGAAGGCGATCGCGAAGCCGAAGGTCAGATAGGTGACGACCTTCTCGGAACCGCGTTCCTTGGTCTTGGCGAAGACATTGAGCCCGCCGCCGGTGATCGCGCCGGAAGCGCCCTCGGATTTACCGCCTTGGAGTAGGGAAAGGATAATGATGATCAACGCCACGATGATGAAGATGATGTCATACCATTTCATGGGCTTTTCTTTCCTTTCCGCCGTTTAGGCTTGAATACAATAGACTCTTTTTCGCACTTTCGCAACGCAATACTCGCTATTGCGAGGATTAAAGCAATTCTTCGAGGGAGACGATCTTCCGTCCCGGATAGTCGGATAATTCTCCTTCGCGGTCGATGAGGACGTAATCCACCCCCGCCGCTTTGGCGCATTCGGCGTCTTGCAGGGAGTCCCCGACATAGAGGACGGACGAATTTGCCGGAACGCCAAGTTCCTGGCAAGCGAGCAGGATCGGCTCGGGATGGGGTTTATGATGCTTATAGATGTCTGAACCCATGATGACGGAATGAACCTTGGGGAATTGTTGGGTCTTCAGCACCAAATCGATATGGTTTTTCGTGTTGCCCGAAACGTATCCGATTTTGCTTCCGCGATCGAATAACGCCTGCAAAACCCCAGCGGATTCCGGGAATGGGACGTTTTTCGCCAAGATCTCCGGCTCGTTGATGCAGGTGTTGCAGACATCGGTGGCGATCTGCCATTTTTCCTTCGGGATGCCCACTTCCTCATAAGTCTCGGCGAGGCTTTGATGCATGTAGTGATGGCAGTCTTCCTCGCTGACGTCATATATGCCCACCGCGCCCAATAAGGTCCGGAAGACGGGGACGAGGGAGTCGCGGGTATCGAAGGTCGTCCCATCGAAATCGAAAAGATAGGTTGAATAGGCTTTCATCTTCCTTCCTCCAATTCAGCGCGCGCTTCGAAAAGCATGTCGCGAAGTTCCGCGGCCCGTTCGAAGTCATAGACTTTCGCCGCGGCCTTCATCTGTTTCTCCAAATCGGCGATGATGCGCTCAAGCTGCTTACGGCTATATTTCTCGCCCTTCTGGATGAGCGACTTCTCTTCCTCCACATTATGCAGAGGCGGTCGGATGGGCTTGATGATCGTCGTGGGAACGATGCCGTATTCTTCGTTATAGGCCTGTTGGATCCTGCGGCGTCTCATCGTCTCGGCGATCGCGGCTTTCATGCCGTCGGATTCGCCGTCGGCATACATGATGACGCGGCCATCCGCGTTACGCGCCGCGCGCCCGATGACCTGAATGAGGGAACGGGTCGAACGGAGGAATCCTTCCTTGTCCGCATCGAGGATGCAGATGAGGGAAACTTCTGGGATATCCAACCCCTCACGAAGCAAATTGATGCCGACCAGTACATCGTATTTGCCTTTTCTTAGTTGATAGATGATCTCGGTCCTCTCCAAGGTTTTGGTCTCATTATGGAGATAGGTGACCTTAATGCCGGCCTCTTTCAGATAAGCGGTGAGGTCTTCGGCCATCTTGATGGTCAAGGTGACGACCATCGTCCTTTCGTTTTTGGCGATGCGCTTCTTGATCTCGTCGATGATGTCCTCGATCTGCCCCATCGTCGGGCGGACTTCGATGACGGGATCTAGTAGTCCCGTCGGGCGGATGATTTGCTCCACCACTTCATGATCGGTTTTCTCGAGTTCGTAATCCCCGGGCGTGGCGGAGGTGCAGACGACAGCGTCGGGGAGCAAAGCTTCCCATTCTTCGAAGTTCAAGGGGCGGTTATCCAAGGCGGAGGGCAGGCGGAACCCGTATTCGACAAGGGTTTGTTTCCTGCTGCGATCGCCGTTATACATCCCGCGGATCTGCGGAATGGAGACGTGGCTTTCATCCACGAGCATCAGATAATCCTCGGGCATGTAGTCCAAAAGGCAGAACGGCCTCTGGCCGGGCAGACGCCCATCGATGTGGCGGGAATAGTTCTCAATCCCCGGGCAACGCCCGAATTCCAACATCGATTCCATGTCCTGACGGGTGCGCATCTCCAAACGTTCGGCCTCAAGTAGTTTCCCTTGGTCGCGGAGTTCCTTTAAGCGTTCTTCTAACTCCAAAGAAATCGTCGAGCATGCCCGTTCGATGCGTTTCCGCGTCGAGGCGTGATCATAGGCCGGGAAGATCGGGTAGGTCGCGTAGGTCCTTTGCACTTCCCCGGTCACCGAATCGATTTGCTTGATCGACTCCACTTCATCCCCAAACATCTCGAGGCGGATGTAATAATCATGCGTCGCGGGGGCGATGTCGATGATGTCGCCGTGAACGCGGAAGGTGCCGGGCTTCAATTCCATGTTGTTCCGGACATATTGGGCATCCAGCAATTGTTGATATAAACCACGGAAATCCAATGTCTCCCCCACGCGGATTTCGAAAATGAGGCCTTTATATTCCGCCGGATCGCTTAGTCCATAGATGGCCGCGACCGAGCAGACGACGATCGTATCACGCCGAGAGAGGACGGAATTCATCGCCGCGGTGCGCATCATGTCGATTTCTTCATTCATCACCGCGTTTTTGTCGATGTAGGTATCGCTTTTGGGGATATAAGCTTCTGGCTGGTAGAAATCGAAGTTGGAAATGAAATACTCCACGCGATTTTCGGGGAAGAGCTCTTTGAATTCCCCATAAAGCTGCGAGGCCAAGGTTTTGTTATGGACCATGACGATCGTCGGGCGGTTGAGTGCGGCGACGATGTTGGCGTCCGTGAAGGTCTTCCCGGTGCCGGTCGCCCCTTGGATGACGGTCCATTTATGCCCGTTTCGGATACGCGAAAGCGTCTTTTCGATCGCTTGGGGCTGGTCGCCCGTCGGTGAGAAAGGAGATACCAATTTGAAGGGCCTATCTTCCATCGTTTTGTTCTTCTTGCTGCTGCTCGGCATCGCGGGCGGCGACGAGTTCTTCCAAACGGTTCCTCGCCGTCGGAAGCGGGTCAAAGCCCTCGCCGGTGATCATAGAGGCCTGGGTGAAGGTCACGAAGGCTTTCGGATCGGTTTTGGCGATGAAGTATTTGAAATCGTAAAGCTCCCGCTTATTGAAGGCGACGCGGAGGAGTACATGGGATTTTCCGCTGAAGCCGCCGGTCACGTCGACTAAAGTGGAACCGTGATCCATTTCCTGATGGACGTACTCCATGATCTTCTCGTATTCGACGGAGACGATGTCGGCGATGACGTAGGAGTTCGCGTTGACGTAGACGAACTGCACCGCGATGGCGCAGACGAAGGCCGAAAGGATGCCGACGAGGCCATTGGGGATGTTCTGCATGCAGATCATACCGGCGATGACCAAACTCGCGTCCATCGCGAAGGCGGAGAGGGCTTCTTTGATCGGCGTTTTCCGGGCGATGATGACCGAAAGCACATCCAGGCCCCCCGTGGATCCGTCGCCGAAGTAGCAAATCGCCACGCCCAAGCCGACCGATGCGCCGCCGGCCAAACCGGCCAAGATGCGGAGGGAATAATCGTTGGTCGTAATGAAACTCCCATTCGCAAAATCGACGGAAGTCACCACCTTGCCCGTCAATTGGGAGGCAATGAGCCGCCCGACGGAAAGCCCTTCGTGGACCGGGATACGGTAGAGGAGGGTGAAGAATAACGGGTAAAGCAATGTGGCCAAAATCGTATGCATGGTGAACTTCTTTCCTAGGAAAATGAAGCTCACGATCAGCAAGACGATCTGCAGCCCCCAAGTGACAAAGTCAACCACGGGCACGGGAACGTAGTACTGAACGATGATGCCGATGGAGATGACCCCGCCGGTGACGAGGCCCAAAGGTTCAAGGAAAGCGGCATCGCCAAAGGCGAGGAGAAAGCATCCGCCGATGATGAAAATCAATGAGCGGATGGTTCTGAGAATTTGGCGTTTATCCCACTTTTTTGCCATTGCGGGACTCCATTTCTAAGTAGGCGAAGATGAAGGGGGCGAGGTCCCCATCCATCACCGCGGTGATGTCGCCGGTCTCATATTCGGTGCGGAGGTCTTTGACCATCTGATAGGGCTGGAAGACGTAAGAACGGATCTGGGAACCCCATTCGATGTTCTTTTGCTCGCCGACGACGGATTTGATCATCGCGGCGCGTTCTTCGAGTTTGCGCTGCATCAATTTGTCGGCCAGCATCTCCATGCAGGTTTGCTTGTTGCGGATTTGATCGCGCTCGATCTCGCACTGGACGACGATGCCCGTCGGGATGTGCGTGATGCGGACGGCGGAGGAGACTTTGTTGACGTTCTGTCCTCCGGCGCCACCGCTGCGATAGGTGTCGACGCGGAGGTCTTTGGGGTCGATGACGACATCGGAGACCGCGCCGAATTCGGGGGTGACGTTGACCGAAGCGAAAGAAGTATGGCGCCTTGCCGCGGCGTCAAAGGGGGAGATGCGGACGAGGCGATGGACGCCTTTCTCCGACTTCAGCATGCCATAGGCATCTGGGCCAATGAGTTTGATGGTCGCGGATTTGAGGCCCGCTTCTTCGCCTTCTTCGTAATCGAGCACTTGGCATTTGAAGCCGTTGCGCTCGGCGAAGCGGCGATACATGCGCAAAAGCATCGAGGCCCAGTCTTGGGCTTCGGTTCCCCCAGCGCCCGGATGGATTTCCAAGGTGCAATTGAGGCCATCGTATTCCCCGGAGAACAATAATTGATGACGGAGGGTGCTGCAGGCTTTCTCCAAATCCTCTTCCATCGAGGTGAGGAGCTCCAGCATGTCTTTGTCGCCTTCGCTCACTTCGGGGAGCATGCCTTCGATGTCTTGATAATCCGACTGGATTTTCTTTAAGGCGTTTTTCTTGTTGGTGAGGTAAGCAAGGCGCGAAGTGACGGTCTTGGCCTTCTTTTGGTCATTCCAAAAACCATCCGCGTTCTGCTGTTCCTCCAACGAGGCGATCTCGGCGTCGACTTTGGGCAAATCCAAGGAGTCGCCGAGGGAGGCCACCACCTTGCTCAGCTCGAAGGCGGCCTGTTTTAACTCGACTAGCTCTTTCATATGGAATCTCCCTTATTCGCCTTCCAGCGTATTGAGGAAAGCGATGATGGCTTTCGCGTCTTTGCAAAGCAAATGGATGTCGAAGGGATCGCGTTGGGTCTTCTCAATCACCAGTTCGCGGCCGGCTTTCTTCAAGACCATGAGGCGGCTGATTTCTTTCGCCTCATCGAGGTTCATCGGTTTCTCGTCTTCCGACTCGGGGCGCGCTTGATAGACGAAGGGCTTCGGGGCGGGGGCGGGGCGGGGCTCAGGACGCGGCGCGGGCTGTTCCACGGGCTTCGGCTCCGGTTTGGGTTCCGGTTTTGGCTCTTCTTTGGGAGCTTCGGGGGCCGGGGCTTCCTGCTTGGGTTCCGCGGCAGGTTTCTCTTCGGCTTTGACTTCGACGGCGGGCTCGGCGGGCTTTTGCTCCTCGGGCTTGGGCTCTTCCTTCTTTTGGATGCGGGCATTCATGAAGTTGAAGACGCAATCGACGGCGATCGTGCGGTTCATTTCGCGGAAGAGGTCATAGCCTTCGTTGACATAGTCCTGAAGCGGGTTGGTCTGCGCGTAGGAGCGTAGCCCAATGCCTTCGCGGAGGTGTTCCATCGTGTCGATGTGCTTGGTCCAGTTGCGGTCGATGACGGAAAGGGTGACCGACCTTTCGATGCGGTCGGCCATATCCGCCGGCCAGGTTTTGCGGCGCTTGAGATATTGGATATAGAGGAATTCGCCAAGGTCTTCGCCGCCTTCTTCGACGGTGGCTTCGTCATAGGCCTTGGTGTTGAGCGATCCTTCGGGGACGAAGGCGGGCTCGACGTTCTTCTTGAGCAATTCGGCGGAGATCAACCCTTCATCGCGGCCGGGCATGGTCGAGCGTTTCGCGAGGAAAATGCCGGTGTCCTTGAAGAAGGAATGGATGAGCTCGCCGATATCGCCGGCCAACATGATGGAGTCGCGGCGATCGTAAATGATCTGACGCTGCTTGGCCAAAACGTCATCGTAATCGAGCAAGTTCTTACGGATATCGAAGTTCTTGCCCTCGATTTGCTTCTGGGCGTTGGTGACGACGGATTGGATCATTTTGTTCTCCAAATGGTCATCGCCGAGCTGTTCTTTGAAGGTGTTGCGGATGTTTTCGTTAACGAAACGCATCATCAATTCATCATCAAAGGAGACGTAGAAACGGGAGTAGCCGGGGTCGCCCTGACGGCCAGAACGGCCACGGAGCTGGTTGTCGATGCGGCGGGATTCATGACGTTCGGTGCCGAAGACGCATAGGCCGTTGAGGGTGGTATCTTCGACGGGCTTTTCGACTTCTTTCTTCTCCTCGGGGGAGAGGCCGGCGTAAATCTCTTCGGCTTTCTTAAGCACTTCTTTGCTGATTTCGCGGACCCCTTCGCCGAGTTTAATGTCGGTGCCGCGGCCCGCCATGTTGGTGGCCAAGGTCACGGCGCCGCGTTCGCCGGCGTGGGAGATGATCTCCGCTTCGCGGGCCTGGTTCTTCGCGTTGAGGACTTCGTGGGGGATGCCGGCTTCGCTTAGCAATTTGGAGATCTCTTCATTGCTTTCGACCGAGACGGTGCCGATAAGGATCGGCTGGCCGAACTCATGACGGCGCTTGATCTCGGCGACCAAGCCGCGGAGTTTGGCATCATGGGAGCCATAGATGGTGTCGACATCATCGAAACGGGCGATCGGCCGGTTGGTCGGGATGACGATGACCTTCATGTTGTAGATTTTCTCGAATTCCTCTTCCTCGGTCTTCGCCGTGCCGGTCATGCCGGCGACTTTCTTATAAAGACGGAAGAAGTTCTGGTAGGTGATCGTCGCCAAAACGACGGTTTCTTGTTTGATCTCGACGCCTTCTTTGGCCTGGATCGCCTGCTGGAGGCCGTCGTTATATTCGCGACCCTTCATGATGCGGCCGGTGAATTGGTCGATGAGTTGGATCTGACGTTCCGCGTCGACCATGTATTCGACGTCGCGGGTCATGATGTAGTTGGCCTTCAACGCCTGGTGGATACGGTGGACGAGGTCCTGATATTGGGGATCGTAAAGGTTGCGGATGCCAAACATCTTCTCGGCCTTGTCGTTACCGGAATCGGTGAGGTTGCAAGTCTTATCCTTCACGTCGATCGTGAAATCGACCTCGGGCTTAAGCATTTTGCAGAAGCGGTCGGCGACCTGATATTGGGAGGCGCTGGATTTCTGCCCACCGGAAATGATGAGCGGCGTGCGGGATTCGTCGATCAAGACGGAGTCGGCTTCGTCGACGACGCAGAATTTAAGGCCGCGGAGGACGCGCTGATTGACCGATTGGGTCATGTTGTCGCGGAGGTAGTCAAAGCCAAGTTCGGAGTTCGTGGTGTAGGTGATGTCGCAGAGGTAGGCCTCTTTCTTTTCCTGAGTGGTCTTGGAGGCGAGGTTGACCCCGACGGTGAGGCCGAGGAAACGGTAGATGTTGCCCATCCAGTCGGCGTCGCGGGCCGCCAAGTATTCGTTGACGGTGACGACATGGACGCCACGGCCGGTCAAGGCGTTGAGGTAAACGGCCATCGTCGCGGTTAAGGTTTTACCTTCGCCAGTGCGCATTTCGGCGATGTTGCCGCCATCCAAAACCAGCGAACCGACGATCTGAACGCGGTACGGGAATTGTCCAAGGGCGCGCCTAGCGCCTTCGCGGGCGACGGCGAAAGCCTCGTCGCGAATTTCTTTTAGGCGACGGTCCATTTCCTCGTCGTTAGCCGAAGAACGGAGGTATTCTTTAAAGTGATCGGTCTTGGCGCGGAGCTCATCATCGGTGAGCTTCTCCATCTCCTTTTCGAAAGAGATGACGCGGTCGGCCTCTTTGAAGTAACGGTTGAGTTCTCTTTTCTCAAACCGGAAGATCGTTTCGAATATATTTGCCACAGTAGTCTCCTGAAATAGTCGAGCGGTATCATACCATTTTGAAAAATGGTAGGCAATTACCCGCTTTCTTCCCTTCCGCTTGGCGGAACGCGAGAGAGCAGCAAAACGGAGATTTTCTTCGCTCCGTGCGCCTTCAGCATTTTGATGCAAGCGCGGACGGTCGAGCCGGTCGTATAGACATCGTCGACGAGCAAAATCTTTTTCCCTTCCACGGGCTTCTTATCATCAAATCGGAGGAATTTCCCTACGTTTTCCCGCTCTTTTTTGTTGTGATCGGACTGTTTGTGCTCAAATGGTTTGGTGATGGAACGTGAAATGGGGAGGCCAATAGTCCGGCACACCTCCACCACTTGATTGAACCCTCTTGCTTCGTCATGTTGGGGGCTAGAGGGCACCGGGACGATGACATAAGAAAAATAACGGATCTTCAAAAACCAAATCATCCGTTCGAGAAAAACCGAAGCCAATTCGATGTCTCCACAACCCTTGAATTGATATAGGAGGCTTTGAAAGGCTTGGTGGTAGGGATAGACCGCGACGGCGCGGCAACCAAGCACTCGAAATTTCTCATAAATCGGCGTCAGCTCCTCGTAGCATTGATGACACAAAGTCGGAGAGGATGAGAAAAACGCGTGGAAGGAGTCCATTTCAATCCTTTTGAAGCATTTTTTGCAGAAAGGTATTGCAGTATCGGATTTCATTTTCCGCCTCCTCCATCGCACGGGTTTTCTTTTCTCCTAGGAACAGCACATCGCCATCGGGGGCGTCCGCCTTCCGCCCTGCCCTCCCGGCGATTTGAATCAAAGCCGCGGCGTCATAAATCGCATCGTCGGCGTGGTAAACGATCACTTGCAGGCCTTTCACCGTGATTCCCCGTTCCATGACCGCGGTCGTGATGAGGAAGCGGGTCTTGCCCTCCTTGAATCTTTGAATCGTCCCATCGCGATCCGCCTTTTTGGAGGAGACATAATCCCCTCCTTTCAAAAACGGGGTAAGCCGTCTAAATAAGGATTCGCTTAAGTCAACGGATGGCACGAAAACGAAGCACTGCCTCCCTTCTTTTTGGTATTGGCGAAGCTTTTGAATCAGAAAAAGCGTTTGCAAAAGACCTTGCTTGATCACGGTTTTCGGGACGGGGATTGGGTGTTTATGAAAACGGGTATGGAGGGTCAGCATCTCCTTCCCTGGTTGGCGGAATTCCTTGACCACCGCTTTCGATGGGGTGGCGGACATCATCAGACAATGTCCTCGCAATGCGCGGCGATAAAAGGATTGGAGCACCTCATTTCCTTTGAAAGGGAACGCATCGATTTCGTCCATGACCAAAAGGTCAAAATAATTGGGATAACGGAAAAGCTGGTGGGTGGTCAAAACGATCAAATCCCCCTCTAGTTGGGAGGTGTGGCCGCCATAAACGGCGATAACCCGTTGGCCAGGGAAGGCATCGCGCAATCGGAAAAACAACTCAATGACGACATCGCGCCTCGGCAAAGCAAAAGCCACTTTCATCCCGCGACTCATCGCATAGGCCATCACCGCATAGCTGATTTCCGTTTTGCCTGAGCCGCAGACGGCGTAAACCAAGGTATCGATGCCATTTTTGAAATTCTCGACGATCCGGTTGGATAAAGCGTTTTGTTCTTCGGATAAGCGATAGGCCAAATCCAAAACAACGGGGTGGGGGCACCCTTCTTTTCGAATGACGGACTCGCCGTTAAAGGAAATACACCGCCGGCAATACGGCTTTCCTTTTTTATAGCCGATGTAGCGAAGGTCGGCGTTCCCGCAACGGGGGCAAACGAAAGAAGTTCCCACACCTTTCTATACACGGGAGGAAGGGAAAACGAGCGAAAAAGTTTTATTCAGCTTCTGAAATCTGCCCCACGCGGCGATGGTGGGATTCCTTGGTGGACCACTTTTCGATCACGAAACGATCCACGCGGTTCAAAATGTCTGCAAGAGGCATATAAGCCTGCCCGAAAGCTACCATTTGACAGTTATTGTGCTCAACGCATTTTCCGGTGGCGACATCATCGTATCCGATACCGCAACGAATGCCCTTCACCTTATTCGCGGCAATGGAAACTCCCTCGCCAGAAGTGCAGACGAGGACGCCACGCCAAGCCCGGCCGTCCGCGATGTCTTTGGCCGCGGCAATCGCAAATAATGGATAGTCGCAAGATTCCTTGGAATGGGTGCCTTCGTCAAGGATGGAGAAACCAAGTTTTTCGAGGTGCTCTTTCACCGCTTCTTTAGCTTCGAATCCGCCATGGTCGCAACCCAGGGAAATCACTGGTTTTTCGATTGAATCGTAGAAGTCTTTGATGGTGGAAAAAGGAAGATTTCCTTCGCGAACCAAAGAGATGTTTTCTTTGTCAATTTTAATAATCGTAGACGGTTTATTAGAAACGCATTCACCTTTCAAAATCGCTGCAATTTCCTTATTAAACGCTGCAAAAACCGCTTCAAAGGTCGTTAAAGTGGGTTCACCGCTCTTATTCGCGCTAGGAACGAGCAAAGGCGAGCCTACTTTGTCAATCAAATCAAGAACGACTTGGGAGTTCGGCATGCGGATCCCCACATATTCAGAACCATGATTCACCCAGTCAGGAATCCCTTTCTTCGCAGGGAGGAGGACGGTGATTTCACCCGGCATGAACCGATGCATCAAAGCAATGGCTTTCGCATCGAATTCCACATAAGGGGCGATGGAGGAGAAATTCGAAATCATCAACGTGAAGGGTTTCCCTTCTGGGCGCCCTTTGACTTTCACTAGTTTTTCAAAGGAAACTCCATTGGCGATCGCCCCCAGTCCATAGACCGTTTCCGTCGGGAAGGCGATCACTTCGCCGGACTTCAAAATCGAGGCGGCTTCCGCGATGTCATTTTTCTCTAAAATCTTCGTTTCCATACGCTCCTCCTTAATGGCAGAACACGAATAAGAATCTCGTGAGACCATTGAGGTCTTCCTTGAATTCGTATTCGTAATCCGTCAGGTATTTTTTCATTAATCCCACTAAATATTCTTTTAGGTCATAGCCGATTTCGAAACACATCAACAATGACCCTTTTTTCACCTTTTTGTAATCGCGGAAGATGGCCTCATAGACCGAATCTTCCTTATGTAGATAAAGCGCGGACGCGGGTTCGTAGTCTTTCACCGAATCCTGCACTTCTTCCTTATTCAATATATAAGGCGGGTTAGAGACGATGATGTCCAAAGCCATATTCGCCTCGATATAAGGTTCCAAACCCTTGCCTAAATAAGCGTGGATGGAAGGGGCATAAGAGGCAAAATTCTTCTTCGCGACTTCCAAGGCTTTGGCCGAGGCGTCGCTAGCGGATACCAACCAATTCTTGAAGATGGACTTCAAAGCAACGGCGATGCAGCCGCTCCCCGTTCCGATATCGGCGACGACGAGGAAATTCCTCGGGTCATAATAGTCATCGATTTCTTCGGTGATGGTCGCGACGAGTTCCTGGGTCTCCATGCGGGGAATCAGCACTCTTTCGTCCACATAGAGTTTGTGGTCGAGGAACTTGCATTCTTGGATGATGTATTCCACCGGTTCGCCTTTTAGAAGGCGGGGAAAATCCAATTCGAATTGAGAAATTGTGGTGAATTCGTCATCGCGATGAAACAAGGTGTCGATCGGTTCGGGGTAGCCCATCTCATGGGCGATGAGCAGGCGAACATCCGCGGAAAGCACCCCATGGTCCTTCCCTTTTGCAAGTGCTTGGTTATAGGCTTCGAAAACCGTCATAGGGCCTTCTTCTGCTCCTCAAGGAGTTTTTGTTGCTGGTCATAATGGATCAGCGCCTCCAAAACGGGATCTAAATCCCCTTCGATGATGCGATCCAATTGGTTGACCGTGAAGCCGATACGGTGATCGGTAACGCGGTTTTGCGGGTAATTGTAGGTACGGATTTTCTCCGACCTTTCGCCGGTGCCGACTTTGAGCTTTCTCTCGCTGGCGCGCTTGGCGTCTTCTTGCTCCTGATAGAAGGAGAAAACCTTCGCGCGGATCATCTGCATCGCGATTTCCTTATTCTGAAGCTGGGCTTTTTCGGTTTGGCAGGCGACCACGAGGCCGGTGGGGAGGTGGGTGATGCGGACGGCCGATTCCGTCTTATTGACGTTTTGCCCTCCTGCGCCCTGGGAATGATAAGTGTCGATCTTAAGATCATTTGGGTTGATTTGCACATCGACTTCCTTCGCTTCCGGCATCACGAGCACCGTCGCGGTCGAAGTATGGATGCGCCCGCTGGCTTCGGTCTTCGGAACGCGTTGGACGCGATGGGCGCCGCTTTCGAATTTGAGCTTGGAATAAACGTTCTCCCCTTTGACGAGGAAAGAGACCGAGGAATAGCCGCCGGCCGCTCCGGGAGAGACATCGAGGATTTTGATCTTCCACCCCTGCTTTTCCGCGTAATGGGTATACATGTGGAAGAGGTCGCCGGCGAAAAGATTCGCCTCATCGCCACCGACCGCGCCACGGATCTCAACGATGATGTTTTTGTCGTCGTTGGGGTCTTTCGGGAGGAGCAATTGCTGAAGCTCTTCTTCCAGGGCTTCCATCGAATTTTCCGCTTCTTTGCGCGTGGATTTCGCGAATTCGGCCAATTCGGGGTCATCCCCGTTCTCCATTTCTATCGCGTCTTTGACGTCTTGTTCGTGCCGCAGATACTGCTGATATTTCAAAGTCGCGGGCTCCAAATTCGCCTTTTCCTTAGATAAAGAGGTATACCTCGCTAGATCGTTGACCACATCTGGGTCGCTTAGGGCCTCGCAAAGTTCACCATAACGGGCTTTGGTGACTTCGAGGCGTTTTCGCATTGCTTCTTCCATAAAATAACCGCCGAAAACGATTATATCATTGCTGATGAAACCTTCCTAATCTTAGATTAGAGACTAGGAAGAAAGCCGCGGAAAAGCTATAATTCCCTGCGATAACGATTATGGCCTACAAAGCTCTTTACAACAAATACCGCCCCCAGACTTTCGAAGAAGTCGCCGGGCAACACGCCATCGTGCGGACTTTGCGCAACGCGATCAATAACAATAAGATCGCCCACGCCTATCTCTTCTGCGGACCCCGCGGCACCGGGAAAACCTCGATGGCGCGCCTTTTCGCCAAAGCCCTCAACTGCGAAGCCGGCATCGGCCACCAATGCTGCCAATGCGAGAACTGCGTTCAATTGGCCAATGGCTCCCATCCGGATGTCATCGAGATCGACGCCGCCTCCAATAACGGGGTCGATCAGGTCCGCGATCTCATCGAGCAAGTCCGTTATTCCCCGATCAAGGGACGTTATAAGGTCTACATCATCGACGAAGTCCATATGATGTCGACCGGGGCTTTCAATGCATTGCTCAAAACCTTGGAAGAACCCCCGGAACGCGTTATTTTCATCCTTGCGACCACCGAACCTTATAAGGTTTTGCCCACCATTACCTCCCGCTGCCAACGTTATGACTTCGGGAAAATCGAGCCGGAAGAGCTGAAGAAGAAACTCGTTTGGGTTTTGAAAGAGGAACATGTCGAATACGAGGAAGAAGGGCTTGATGAAATCGTCCGCCTCGCCGATGGTGGGATGCGCGATGCCTTATCGATCCTTGACCAAGTCCTCGCCTATGGCGGCAATGAATTGCATGCCTCCGACGTCCTCGCCGTTTTCGGTTTGACTTCCATCACCGAGAAGATCAACCTCCTCAAAACCATCGCTTCCGGCGACGTCACCGCGGTCCTAGGCAAATTTGATTCCTTCCTGCAGGCCGGCATCGACATCGTCCGTTTGGCCACAAACCTTTTGGACGTCCTAAAAGACCTCCTCATCTTCGAGAAGACCGGCTCCTCTGACCTCATCGCGAGTTTGACCGCCGGAGAAGCCTCAGATCTTTCCAAAACCATTTCGGCGGAGAAAGCCAACGAGATGATCCAGGTCCTACTAAAGGCTCAAGCCGATTTCAAATCGGTCGGCAACGTCCGTTCCCTCTTCGAATTGACCTTGCTTCAGTTGGCTTCTTTGTTCACCAGAAAAACCGCCTCCGCTCCTGCTCCCGCCCCAGTAAAAGAAGAACCTAAACCGGTCATAAAAGAAGTGGAAAAACCTCAAATTCAACCTACTGCCCCCGTTATTTTGGAAAAACCGGAGCCAGCACCCATTATCGAAGAAAAGCCCGCTCCGGCGCCAGCCCCCGAGCCCGCGTCAGTCCAGCCCAAGCCTTATCAGGGAACAAAAATCCCCTCCTTCTTCTTTGAACCCGACACTCCTGTCGTGGAGAAGAAGCCCGAAGTTATCCAACCGGCGCCTGCCCCGGCGAAAGAGGAGCCGAAAACTGCCCCTGCTCCCGCCAAATCAACGAGCGGATTCCATTTCGATTTCTCCAAAGTTCCCTCGGGGAGCTTGGTCAAAGAAGGCACACCCATTGAATTGTCTTCTGAGGAAGCGGTGAAGATCATGGTCTTGGGGACCAAATTCAAGAACGAGCGCAAAGATCTTCATGACCGTTGGCCCATTTTCCAAGAAGCCGCGCTAGACCTCGCCATAGGCGAAGCGGCCCAGCTTCTCGCCGATGGGGCGCCTTTCTGCCTTTGCAAAGACGCTTTGCTCATCAACTACAACTTCCCAAAACCCGCCGCCAAATTCAATTTGAAAGAGAATCAGGAGATCCTTTCCGCCCTTGCTTCGCAACTCGTCGGAAGGAAAGTATTCGTCTACGCCTTGAACCGTCAACAAAGCGTCGATGCCCAAAACCTGTTCTATAACCTCCGCGGGGCCAAAAAACTCCCCGAACCCGAGGAAATCACACTTAATCTGCCAATGTAAGGAGTATCCCATATGAACCAGATGCAACAGATGATCATGCAAGCCCAGCGCATGGAGCGCGAGCTCAAGAAAGCCAACGCCGCTTTGGCCGAGAAAGAGTTCAAAGTCTCCAAAAACGGGATGGTCGAACTCACGATGCTCGGCTCTCGCGAAGTCAAGGAACTCAGTATCGACAAAGACGCTTTGGATCCGGAAAACGCCGAAATGCTGCAAGAGACCATCGTCCTCGCCCTTAATGAGGCCTTGGAAGCCATCCAAAAAGAGTCCGACGAGATTCAAGAACGGATCACCGGTCAGACCCGCATGTTCTAATGAAAGACCTTCCCACCTATCAAGCCCTGGTCGATTCTTTCTCCAAACTCCCCGGCGTCGGGGCCAAAAGCGCGCAGCGCATGGCCTATAGCGTGTTGGAAATGGAAGAAGAAGACGCTTTGGAATTCTCTAAAGCCATCTATGACGCGAAGAGCAAAATCCATAAGTGCCCCCGTTGCGGACTTTATGCCGAAGGGGAGCTTTGCGATGTCTGCTCCGACGAGACCCGCGACCACAAAACCTGCGTGGTGATTTCGATGGCCAAGGATGCCGCCCCGTTTGAAAAGATGGGGTATCGCGGCGTGTTCCACGTCCTTGGCGGATCGCTTTCCCCTGTTAAAGGAATCGGCGCAGGCGATTTGTCAATAGACCCCCTTATTGAACGGGTGGAGAAGGAAGGTTTGGAAGAAGTCATTTTGGCGACGAATCCCACCTTGGAAGGGGAGACTACAGCCCTATTCATCGCCAAGCTATTGGAAGGCAAAGTACGGGTCAGCCGCCTAGGGTATGGTTTACCCATGGGCGCGAGCCTTGAATACGCCGACGCATTGACCTTGCAAAAGGCGCTCGAAGGGAGGAAAAACCTATGAGCTTATTCATCACTTTCGAAGGGGGAGAAGGATCGGGCAAGAGCACGATTCTGCGCAAAATCGACGAGAAATTACGGGCGGATGGTTTTGAAACTGTCCTAACTCGCGAACCTGGCGGAACCCCGATCGCCGAACAAATCCGCAATGTCATCCTCGACAAATCCAACACGAAGATGGACGGTAGGACCGAGGCGCTTCTTTACGCCGCCAGCCGCCGCCAACATCTCGTGGAAAAAGTCTGGCCCGCATTAAAAGAAGGCAAGGTCGTTCTCTGCGATCGCTATCTTGATTCCTCCTTGGCTTATCAAGGCGGTGCCCGCGGCCTAGGCGTGGATAACGTCCTAAACGTCAATTTATTCGCCACGGAAGGCACCTATCCCGACTTGACGCTTCTATTCGATTTAGAACCGGAAGTCGGGCTATCCCGCATCGCAGCCAACCAAAACCGCGAAGTCAATCGCCTCGATTTGGAAAAGATCGACTTCCATAACGCGGTCCGTTCCGCTTTCTTGGGTTTGGCCAAACGCTACCCGGAACGCTACGTCATCATCAACGCGGACCAACCCATCGATAAAGTCTTCGAAGACGCATATAAAGCCATTCTCGCCCGACTGAAGTAATTCATGAAACTAAAGTCCTATCTGCCTGCAAAACAACCTCTCGTTTATAGGACTTTTCAATATGCCCTCCAGACCGGAAGGCTCGCTCATGCCTATCTTTTGGTCGGCGAAGCCGGGACTCCGCTTAAAGAAACCGCGATTTATTTAGCCAAGACCCTTCTTTGCGATAATCCCTCGCCTTTGGCGGATGAGGCTTGTCGCACCTGCTCCCGCGTCGATAACGGGGAATACCCAGATTTCATCTTGGTGGATGGTTCCGAAGATAAGATCAAAAAAGAAACCGTCTCGCAAATCGTCCTTTCCTTTGGTCAAACCGCCTTGGAGAAAAAAGGCATTATGGTCTATGTCATCCATGAAGTGGAAAATATGACCCCCGAGGCCATCAATAGCCTTTTGAAGTTCTTGGAAGAGCCTTCCTCCACCACTTACGCCATCCTCACGACGAGGAATGAGGCTAAAGTCCTACCTACGATCATCTCGCGTTGCGAGAAAATGCGCCTTTTGTTGGAACCGAGGAAAGATGTTATTGAACTCGCTGAATGCAACGGCGTTCCTTCGGAAGACGCCGAAATCCTTTCTTATTTCTATAACAACGCCGATCTCATCGCCGAAGAAGCGGAAAGCGAAGGCTATTCCGATGCCAAGGAAGCCTTCCAGAAAACCTTAGAGGCCTTCGCCGAAAACGAAGACTTCGCCCGGTATACCACTCAAACCGAAATTGTCCCAAAACTCACTAGCAAGCAAGCCGCCCGCTTTTATTTCGATATGCTCACCTTGGCCTTTGAGGATATGGCGGCCCTGCAAAGAGAAAGTCCCATCGTTTTGTCTAGCTATGCTAAAATACTCGCCAGCGCAGCTAAAAAGCTGCCGCATATCGACGAGAGCCTGCTCAATGTGATGACGCTGCGTGGGCAAATCGAAACCAATATCAACATCGGGTTGCTCTTATTGCATCTGATGACCCTCATATACCAGGAGTCCTAGACGATGGCCGACGAAACGAATTTGAACGAAAACATATCGAAATCCCCAGCGGATTCCGATTTATATTTCATCGGCGTCTGCTTCAAAGGTGGAAATAAGTCCTACTATTTTTCGACGACTTTCTCCGATTTCAAACCCGGGGATCTCGTCGTCGTGGAAACCGCCGCGGGCTACGAAATGGGCACGGTCACGACGAACTCCAAGAGCATGTCGCTATACCATAGCAACCTTGAGCTTAAACCAATCCTCAGAAAGCCCAACAAAGGCGACATGTCGAATTATTCCTATAACCAAGGCGCGGAAAAGCGCGCTTTGGAAGTCGCCGAACGCGAGATCAAAGCCTTGGGCCTCCCCATGGATTTGGTGGATGCCGTTTATACCTTAGACGGCAACAAGGTCACCATCACCTATACCTCCCCGCAAAACTACGTAGACTTCCGCGAGCTCCTTCGCGTTTTGAATCCTGAGCTCGATGCGCGCGTGGAACTCCGTCAAATCGCCGCGAGGGATAAAGCCAAGATGATCGGCGGCATCGGCATCTGCGGTTTGCCGCTTTGCTGTTCTACTTTTCTATCCGCCTTTGAGAACATCTCCATTTCGCGCGCCAAGAATCAGATGCTTTCTTTGAAAAACATCTCCAAAATCTCCGGCCCCTGCGAAAAACTGATCTGCTGCTTAGCCTATGAAGACGACGCCTATACCCAAGCCAAGAAGGAATTCCCCCGCTTTGGCAGCGTCATCCACACCCCCGAGGGGGACTATAACGTCGACGGGATCAACATCCTTTCCCGCACCGTCCGTTTGGCCAATGCCACCCGGGACGACTATAAGACCTATCCGTTAGAAGACGTATTGGCCATGCAACGTGGCGACTACAAACCCCATGAAGTCGTCAAGCCAATCGACCGCGAGACCGAACTCCCCGACTTTGGGATCGGGGTCAAAGATGCTTCTTATGGCGGCATGCATCCCGACGCTAACGACAAGGGCAATTACGCCAAAGTTGCTCCGAAAGAAGATGCACGCCCGGGCCGGAATGACCGTCAGCAAGGTCGTCATGGCAATCGGAATGACCGCCATAACCGCCACGATAATCGCGATCGGAGGGACAATCAGCCCCGCGATCAGCATAACCGCAACCCCCAAGGGCAAAACGGAAATCAAAACCCGCGGCAAGACGGGCAGAACAACAACCGTCATAACCGCCATCGCCACCACCGCTATAACAACAACCGCGGTGGCAATAACCAAGGCGGTGGGAATCAATGAACCGTGAATTGAACTTCGAAGGCTCTTCGCCTTTGCTTTATCTCGTCGCCACCCCCATCGGCAAC
>ONGB01000035.1 GCA_900317295.1 uncultured Erysipelotrichaceae bacterium | reverse complement strand
CGTCTTTTCTTCCTCGGCGGGTTTGGCGGCGAGGGCGGCCAAGGCCGCGGCGGCGGGGTTCAAAGCCTCGGAGGGGAAGGATTCCGGCGAAGCGGAGGCCTTCGGCGCGACGGCGGGCATTTCGGGGAGCGGCTCGGCTTTGGAGGCGGGGCGATCGGCCTTCTTGGCTTCTTCCTCGGCCTTCTTCGCGGCGGCTTCGAGGGCGAGGCGCTTGGCTTCTTCGGCCTCGGCGAGGCGCTTGGCCTCTTCGGCGCGGCGGGCGGCTTCCTCGATGGATTTCTTGCGGTAGAGCTCCTGCTCTTTCTGGACCTTGATGGCCTCGGAGCGCTTTTCAGCTTCGTCGGCGGTGACGTATTCGATGCCTTTTTCTTTGGCTTCGTCTTCCGGCATCAAGGTGATCTTGTAGCCGGTCAAACGGGAAGCGAGGCCGACGTTGCTGCGGTAGCGGCCGAGTTGGTTCTTGAACCCGTCGACGGAGAGGATGACGATCGCGGTCTTCTCCTCTTCATTAAGTGCGGCGCCCAAAGCGACGCAGGGGCGGACGCTCTCCATGACGAATTTGGGGGCGTAATCGCTATATTCGATGATGTCGATCTTCTCTTTGATGCGGCCGTTGCCGAGTTGGGCGACGACTTTCTGGATGCGGCTTCCGCCTTGGCCGATGCAGGCCCCGGTGGCGTCGACGTCTTCGTTGGTGGAGGCGACGGCGACTTTGGCGCGGACGCCGGCGGCGCGGGCGATGCCCTTGATCACGACGGTACCGTCATAGATTTCGTGGATTTCTTCTTCGAAGAGGCGCTTGAGGAACCCTTCGGAGGCGCGGGTGGCCATGATCTGCGGGCCGCGCTTCTTCTGCCCTTCCTTGACTTCGGCGGGGGCGGCGACTTCTTGGATGTAGACCTTGACTTGGTCGCCGACTTTGAAGAATTCATCGCCGATCAATTCGCGCTTGGTGAGCTCGACGGTCGTGCGGTTGATCGAAAGGATGACCGAGCGGTCGGTGGCGCTTTCGACGGTGCCGGTGAGGATCTCGCCGATGTGGTCTTTATAGACTTTGTAAAGCTCGCCGCGTTCGGCTTCGGCAAGGGCGCTGCGGAGGTTGTTTTTGACACCCATCGCCGCGGCTTTGGAGAGGTCGCTGACGTCGGCGGGGATCGCGTAATCGTCCCCGACTTTGTATTTGGGTTTCTTTAGTCCTTCGTTAGCCTCTTCCAGTTCGATCTCAAGGTAGTCGTCTTCGACTTCTTCGACGACTTTCTTGATCTGGGCGAGGGAGATCTCCCCGGTGTGGGGGTCGACCTTGCAGGAGACGATGGCGTCATCGCCGCCTCCGAGGACCTTGATGTAGGCTTTGGTGATCGCGCTTTCGAGGGCTTCGCGGACGGTTTCCTCGGTGAGGCCTTTGCTCGCGGCGATCTCTTTGACGGCGGCGAGGATGGTCGCGCCGTCCAACACAGTATTTGCCATGGTGGTGATTCCTTTCTTATCGCAAATGTCTTTTTTAGAATTCGATGGCCAAGCGCGCCTTATCGACGTCCTTGGCGGGGAAGCGGGCCTCTTTCTTCTTGGCCTTGTCCTTGATCTCCAAGACGATTTCCCCATCGCTTTGGCACTCCAGGAGCCTTCCTTCGAGGATGTTCTCCCCTTTATAGGGATGGCTTAGGTGGAGACAGACGTATTTCCCGAGGTATTCCTTTAGCCTAGCGGGATCGATTTCTTTCTCCGCGCCGGCGGAGGAGAGGTCGAGGGTGTAGGCCTCTTCGATCGGGTCTTTTTCGTCTAAGTAGGCGGAGACCTCTTCCGATAAGGCGACGATGTCGTCTAACCCGATCGGGCTAGGCCGGTCGACGACGAGCTCGAGGCGCGTTTCCTTCCCTTTGGCTAAGCGGATGGAATATAGGTCGTAGCCCTTCTTCTCTAGTAGGGGCTTAAGCAGTTCGGCGATTTCCTTTTCTTCCTTCATCGTCTCCTCCTTCAATAGAAGAGGCGGTCCGAAGACCGCCTCAATAAGCAAAACGTTGGATCTTCGCGGTGCCGCCTTGGCGGGTCGCCGCGGAAGTATGATAGAGGAATTCTTTTCTAAAAGAAAGCCCCAAGATGCGATTGATGCTTATTTCTTCCTCGCGAAGATGTGGGCGAGGAGGAACCATAAGGCCGGGACGAGGTTGAGGACGTAGAGGAGATAGGGCCCGATCGCCTTATTGGCGATGAAGTCGGCGGGGAAGACGCCGGTCATGCTTTCCGACATGAAGAGCGGGTATTTGGCGATGCCGATATAGGTCCAGATCGCCGAGATGAGCCCGATGCCAAGGCAAAGCGACCCGATGGTGATCGCCCACCACGCCTTCTTCGCCGGTTCCTCGATGTGGCGGAACTTGAACTCATAAAGGGCGAGCTCCACCGTCGGGGAAAGCATCATCAGGTAGACCGGGAAGGTGAGCCCGGCGTTAGCGAAGCTATAGTCGAGGGTATGGAAGAAGAAGCAAAGGTCGCCGAAGAAGATGAGGGACAGCACGACGAAAGCCGGCTTGGCGAGCCCGTTGACGAAAATGTTATAGACCTTGCCGTGACGCGGCGCGGGCTCTTCTATGGGCTCCCCTTCTTCTTTTTGGAGGAATTTCTTCGCGGCGATCGCCCCGAAGAGGCCGCCGCCTAGATAGAAGAAAGCAGCGATGAAGTGATCGAGGGGGTAGATCGCCAAAGGCCCGCCCATGAGTAGGGAGGAATAGACGCCCGAGGCGAGGAAGACGATGTCTAGGAGGATCAATAAGGCGCCGAACCCGGCGAGGATGATGCTATTGACGAAGAGGATCTTCCTCCGCTTATTGAAGCCTTCCGCGTAGAGGTAGTTATGGTAGGCGAAGAGGATGAACATCGGGATGCTCATCGAGATGAAGAAAGGAAGCAGGCGCGGCATCGAGGCGAAGCTTCCCGGCACTTCGTGGAAGAAGAACATCACAAGCAGGAAGAAGCACGGGGCCGCGACGAGGTAAATGAGCCCTTCCAAAAGGCGCATCAAAGTGATCTTTTTCATGCGAATAGCGCCTCCTCAATGTAACCAGCCCCCGCGGAATAGTCGTCCTGGTAGGACTGGAAGGCGCGGAGATATTCGACCGTGCCGTCTTTATGGAGCAAGGAGATATTGCCTCCTAGCATCCCTTCTAGGGAATATAGCCCCTTGCCGGTCTTCAATCCGTAACCCAGGGTGATCGCGTCCGCATCGCTTCGCGTGGACGAGGCGGATTTATAAGTCGCGCAGAAGGAATCGTTATGGTCGTGGCCGAAGAACATCCCGCGGACGTTGGAATAGGTTTCCGCCGCCTCGAAGAAGCCGGTGTTGCGGTAGCCGACCCAGGTCTTCGTCGGGCCAAGGCCCTCGACTTCGAAGTCGCTCTTCTCCTTCTCATATCCGGAGGAGGCGAGCAAGGTCCCGGGGACTTCGGAGGCTTCATAGCCTTCCCTCCCGGTCCCTTCCGCGATCGTGCCCCCGGCGATGCCGGCGAGGCGGAAGGCGTATTCGGTCTCCCATAGGCCAATATGGAAATAGGCTAGCGAGGGGAGATAGGCGCCCTTTTCGGCCTTGACGGCCTCATTCTGCGCCTTGAACCATTCGATTTGGTCCTCGTGGATGACGTCATAAGGCACATCCAAACCCGGGGTGAGGGTCGCCGAATTGGAATCGATGAGGTAGAGTTGCCATTTGGCATCGGCCCCATCAGTCAAATTGATGACGTAATTGCTATCGCCATACACGTCATCGCCGCGCACCTCTTTATAAAGAGCGTGGGGGCATTTCTCTAGTTGCCTGCCCCAATAATGGGGGTCGAAGAGGCCTTGTTTGTCGTGGTTGCCGAACACCAAGGCGAAACGGCAATTGTTCTCCTCGCAGATCGATTCGAAGAGCTTCAATTGACGCTCGATGATGCGCTGATTCGCGATGAGGATCTGGTCGCCGGTAAGGACGATGAGGTCGGGGTGGCCGTTTTTGGCCAGCGCGCGGAGATAAGCCTCCTCCTCGGCGAAGTTGGTGCCGAGGTTCCAATGGATGTCGGTCCATTGCATGACGCGGACGGTGTCTTTGGAGGCGAACATGTCGGCTTCTAGGACATAATCCGTTAAGGGATGGTGGACGCCGCCTCCGCAGGAGGTCAACGCCAAAAGGGGCAAAGCGAGCCCGGTTAGCCATTTCTTTTTCATGGGGGATATTATAGTCCTCTTCGAGGGATAAGTAACCGCCCAATGAGGCGAAAAAAGGTTTCTCCTTTATGCGCGGAGCAAGGGGGCCTCCCCGAGAAGAACTCCGATGGAATTGTCCGCCCCATACGCACAGCAGATGAAAACGGCGATTGTCCAAGTAAGGCGTCTCTTCTCAGTACGAACAGGGAGGGAACAAACAGTAGGAAAGATGAAAGCCATTTGGAGAAAAGGGCGTGGGTGAAATCGGCGAATCGGAGGTCGCTGGATTCAGGCAGGGTCCCAGCACTCGGCTCTAGTTCTTCGCGAGCGCACTAATTAAGTGACATCTAACCGGAACCAGTTTTAATATATTAAAGGGGCTTTATCAGATGTTTAGAAACAAAACCATATTGTTAACCTGCTCTTTGCTTGGGTGTTTTTCTGTTGCCGCCGTTCTTGGGGCGTTATTAAACCACAAATCCGCATATTTGATTAACGCGGACGACAATGAGCCATCCTACACAATCAGGCTAAGTCTTGAAAATAATTTCCTAGATGACGGAATTGCATATACGACAGACGGCAATCCCATTCAATTCACGTTCGAGAATATCACCTATAACGAAAACGGCTTCACGTTTAGCCAAGGGTTTAAATTCGGAAACCTCACGCCCTTAGGCGGAATTAAAAGCGTCTATTTTGATAGGAAAATTAAATGGAGAACCAAGATTCACCGCGGCTGGGATTGTCCGGAACAGTTCCCGTCTCTTCCTGTCAGGAGCGATTTGGATGTGTATTTTATTGGGCAAATGATCAATGACAACCCTTCCTTTATCATGATAGAGGACACATATGACTCCAATTTCACTGTTAGCTATATAGATATCACCTATTCTTGCACACATTATGATGCGCCAAGCGAATATACCGAGAACATGGTGTTTTCATATAAAAAGGCAACTGACACTTATCAATTTGTCGGGTTGTTAGACAGAACAAAATCTATAGTGGATATCCCTCGATACTATAAAGGGAAGAGAGTTTCTTCTGTTGCCGAGGGCGCGTTATCGGGCTGCAGCTATCTTTCCGAGCTTTATCTACCATTCGTGGGAGATACAGACACTTCGCCCACTTATCCAGCCGGATATATCTTTGGGCGGGACTCATACAGCAATTCCGTATCGATCGTTCAGGAATATTTTCCAGAAAATGCATATGTGACTTCAGAGGTTGCATATCAATTCCCGGCCGGTTTGTCCACAATCACCGTGAAGGGTGGGGAATTCGCTTATAAAGCGTTTGGCAACTATGGAAAGTTATTCCGCCTAGTCCTTTTTGATTCTTGCCGGTTTAATTTTTTTAGTGGAGAGGGTCTGTGTTCTGGATGCGAAAATTTGAATGAGGTGACATTGCCATCGTACACAACTGTTATTCCGACCAGCTGCTTTGCTAGTTGTCCGTCCTTGACTTTTTCTATTCCCGATTCAGTCACCTCTATTGGAAACTCGGCCTTTTATGGGTGCACCAAAATAGCGTCTTCGATAACTTTATCGAGAAACGTTACCAATATTGGTTCGAGCGCTTTTGCAAACTGTACTAGCATCCAATCTATCAAGATCCCAACTAACGTCACCAGCGTTGGTTCGAGAGCGTTCCTTGGTTGTTCTTCCATTTATATCTATTGTGAGGCCGAAAGCCAACCTGAAGGCTGGAACGCCAATTGGAATCCGAATTCTAGGCCTGTTTATTGGGGCATATCAATGTGATCTTCCAGCGATTCTTAGGGGCGGATTAAAAGTGCTTGTCAATCTAATCTGATATTTCTTTGCGTTTCCATACAAGTTTCGCAGCCATTAAAGCATTCCAACTGGGATAAACTAGGCGGCTTTTTGACTCAGTTACCCCAATTCGTGCAAAGAATCATTCTTTATGCGCGGGCGAGTTCCGTATTAAAATTAGCCCGTGAGCCATAAGAAGCATATCTACGCGCTGGGGCTTTTGGCCTTGGCCCTTTCCGCCTGCGGCGGCGGAAACACCTCTGCCCCCTCTTCCGGCGACGGCGATTCCTCGGGCAACACCTCGCAGGGCGGCACCTCGCAAAGCCAAACCTCGCAAGGCACCTCCGAAGAGGCTCTTCCCGGTCCCTTCGATGACTTGCCCGCGATTGATCATATCCAGGTATTCTGTCCCGCTAATTACACGAAGATCTGGGCGTGGGAGGATGGCCCGAAGAACCTCTTCCCCTCCTGGCCGGGCGCGGACCTAGTCGCGTTCAATGACGATTGGAAAACCTATGTTTTCGAAGACTATACGATACTGAATCTCATCTTCTCCGAAGACGGGAATAAGCAAACGGGCGACCTCAAGGCCACCCATGCCGGTTATTGGTGGTTCCATCAAAGCTCCTTCACCGACAAAAAGCCTTCTTCGGGAGGCGGAGGCGGTTATGTCCCCTCCCCCACCACCACGGTCACCCAGATTGAGAAGGCGAAGGACCATACCGAATTCCCCTTATGGAACGAGCTGCCCGCGGACCATTNNNGGGAAGCGCGACGATTTCCGCGACGAAAGCATCTATTTCGCGATCACCACGCGCTTCTATGACGGCGATACGGGGAATAACGTCCATTGCTGGGATGACGTCAAAGCGCAGAACCCCGACTCCGACCCCGCCTGGCGCGGCGATTTCAAAGGGCTCATCGAGAAGATGGACTACATCAAAGCCCTCGGCTTCACCGCGATTTGGATCACCCCGGTCGTCGAAAACGCCTCCGGATATGACTATCACGGTTACCACGCGCTCAACTTCTCCAAGGTCGATCAACGGTATAAATCCGAGGATGTCGACTTCATCGACGTCATCCGCGCCGCGCATAGCCGCGATATGAAGATCATTCTCGACGTCGTGTTCAACCACACGGGGAATTTCGGCGAAGAACGGCTCTTCCCGTTGTTCCAAAAAGACGAAAGCGACCCCTCGATCCAGGGGATGCACCCCGTCGATAACGGGTTATTGCCGAGCAATTACGCCTCGCTTAACGCCGATGCCCAATATAAAGCCCGCATCAACGCGATGAAAACTGACGTCAATGACCCTGGGCAGATCTACCACCATAGCGACGAGATGGTCTATGAGCAATACGCCGAGCAAACGGGCCAGATGGCCGGGGACTGCGTCGACCTCAACACCGAAAACCCGACGGTCGCCAATTATTTGGTCCAATGCTATGGGGAATTCATCCGCATGGGCGTCGACGCCTTCCGCATCGACACGGTGAAGCACATCTCCCGCTTAACCTTCAACAAATACATCTGGCCGGGCCTATACCATTACGCGGAGAAATGCGGGAATCACCACTTCTTCATGTTCGGCGAGGTCTGCACCCGTTACCGCCAGGTCTGGAACGCTGGGCACGCCTGCGATAGCGCACCTTTCTACACTTGGAAGGAAAGCAAGGACTATCCTTGGGGGACCACCTCCACGAACATGGCCTCGACCTTGGCGAACTGGAACGACAACTACACCGATCAGGGGCAGCCCACTACCTCTAATGCCTATCTGAATGGGGTTTCCTATCACGCGCCCGATCATTCCAGATGGTCCGGCACCTCGGTGATCGACTTCCCGATGCATTGGAACTTCCAGCACGCCCGGGACGCCTATAACCTCGCCAAGGGCACCGACTCCTTCTATAACGACGCCACCTATAACGTCGTCTACGTCGACTCCCATGACTATGGCCCCGATGGCCAGGAGAAATACCGTTATAAGGGCTCGCTTGATGAATGGGCGGAGAACATGAATCTGATGTTCACCTTCCGCGGGGTGCCCTGCATCTTCTATGGCTCCGAAGTCCAATTCAAAAACGACATGGAAATCGACGTCGGCCCCAATAAGCCGTTAGAGAAAACCGGCCGCGCCTATTATGGCGGTTACCTAGAAGGCGAGGTCTCCGCCTCCGGATTCGGGGATTACACCGCCTCCGGCACGGTGAAGTCGACCTTGGAAGCCACCTTGTCGAAGCACTTGATCAAGCTCAACAAGATCCGTCAGAAAGTCCCGGCGCTTCGCCGCGGGCAATATAAGACGTACGGGGATGGGATGTCCTTCATTAGGCGTTACACTTCGGGGAACATCGATTCCCTCGCCGTCGTCTCCATCTCCGGTGGGGCGAGTTTCTCCGGCCTCCCCAATGGCACTTATGTCGATTTGGTCTCCGGGGACCGCAAAACGGTCAGCTCAGGGAATTTGACCACCTCCCAAAGCGGGCAAGGGAGCCTTCGCGTCTATGTGCTAGAAAATTCTTCCACGGGGACGCTAAGCAAGATTGGGGAATCGCTCACCTACCTCAAGTAAAAAGAATCCATCTGACAAAAAAGCCCAGGTTTTCTGGGCTTTTCGTTATCGACTTTCCTTAGGCGATCTTCGTCTTGAGGTAGCAAACATACATCTCTTGGAAGTGCGCCGGGGCGACGAATTGGATGGTCTCGACGAAGGTGATCGCGTTTTCGATTTCCTGATGGAGGTCGAAGGTCTCTCCCGGCATCAGGAGCACGGCGACGGCGATCTCACGGATCTTCTCAGGATGTTCGCAGAGCTTATCGATGTAAGCAGCGTTGCGCTCGGTGCGGGCTTTGCTAAGGAGGCTAGCGATCTCGCGGTCAGCGGCTTCACCGGAGGGGACGCGGGTCTTCTCCCCGCCTTCTTCTTCATCGAAGGGCATCGCCATGTTGAGGATATCTTCGGTGATCGCACTTAAGGGAACAGGGTCCTTCACGATGACCTCTTCGCCATTGGTGGCCCCGTTCATCGCGAGGTTTTGGAGGTTCTCCAAGGGCATGGAGGACTGCATGCCGATGACGAGGAAGGCGAGGGTGATGACGGAATAGCGCGCCTGGCCCGGGGTATATTCGGTTTCGTCGACGACGGAGCCATTGACGCAGCAATCCATCACATCGTAGATGACGGCCTTGGCCTTGGAGGCGGTATCCGGGTAAAGCTCATCGGGGTATTGCTTGCCGGTGAGCCCGCTTAGCAAGCCTAGATAGGATGCGTATTGGTCCGGGACGAGCCCCGCGAGGGCCTCGACGGTGGCGACGACGTCCTCATCCTCTTTGTTGTCGGTGACGTAAGAGGCGATCAATTCGATGAGCCCATCGAGATTATGCGGGGTCATCTCATGCTCTTTGGCGTATTCCAAGACGCCCGTGTAGATCTTGTTATAGGGCGCGGGGATCAAACTGGCGACGACGGCGAAGCGCATCGGGGCCGCCTCTTTCTGGTAATCGTTGATGAGGAAATCCAATAGATCGGAAAGGAAGGCCTGATCGGTATAGGGTTCTTCGCCCTTGTCTTTGCGAAGGAGGGTCTCTAAGACGGTGGCTAGGGCTTCCGCTTCCGTGGAAGAGGTGGCCTTGGCGAGGTGATCGATGAGGGCGTAGACCCCGATCTTGATGAGGTCGGAGGGTTCCTCGGTGACCGCGTCGAGGAGGGCACCATATTCGGTGCCGAAGATGCCCAAAGCGGAGGCGAGGATATCGGCATAGCCCTTTTCGATGAAGCCATTGCGGGTTTCGGCAAGTCCCATGAGGGCGGAGAAGCGCTCGTCGAGCATCGCGTCGGCCGACTGGCGGCCCTTCCCGTCGACGAGGGAGAACGAATCGAGGTCGAAGGTGCGGGTCGGCACTTCGGTCGCGTAGTTCTTATCTTCGAATTTCGCGGCGGTCTCCGGGCTATAACGCTCGAGCTCGCGGCGGAAATCCTCATCGCCATAGAGGACGCTTTCATCGACGCCATAGCGGGTGAAGCCCCACTCCTTGGGCGGCAATTTGGCGATGTAATCGCCGACGGCGATGAAGTTATGGATATAGGAGAATTTCTCGTCTTTCGGGTTCACTTCCCCGCTTCCTTGATAGTCATAGGCGGGGACAACGGTATCGGAATACCCATCTTCGCGGGGGCCTTCGACGTCATAGGCGTCCTGGGCGAGCACGCCGGTCGCGGGAAGGGTCGCCGGGGTGCCGATCGTGTAGACGTAGAGGTTCTCCGGGGCGAAATGGAAATTCTCGCCGAAATAGGAGGTATTCTCACCTAAATAGCCGGCGAGGAGGTTGACCGCGGCGGCGCCGCGGCTATACCCGGCGGTCCAGAGTTTGACGTTGCCGGAGATCCTTTCCATATCAATATAAGACTTTAGGAAGCGCAGCATCTCATCGCGGGCTTGGAGGAACCCTTCGTGGATGCCGTCGGGGCCGATGTTGAAGTTGCCGGCCCATTCTTCGCCATAGCCTTCGCTGCGGGGGAAGAGGGCGAGGAGGGTGTAGTCTTCGCCGTTACGATCCTTAAGCACTTTCTTGCCGATGATCGCCCCGATCGAATCCTGAAGGGTGATATCCTCCGCGAAATAGGCGTTCTTCGCGATGTCGTTGTAGCCCATGTCCATCAATAAGGCGGAGATGCGTCCGCCGGTGCGGTCTTCGGCATAGGCGGAGGAGACCCCGGCGACCATCGAGGACATCAAGGCGAGCGGATAGGAAAGGTTCCTGCCGTCTTCGAGAAACCAATAATCGTTATAAAGGCAGGTATCTTCATAGAGCTCTTCGCCGAGGCTCTCCCCGAAATGGGAGGTCATCTTCGCGGTGACGTCCTTCTTGACGTAGCCGTCGATCACTTCTTCGCTAGAGGAGGGTTTTCCGGGAGCCTTCCCTCCGCCGCAAGCGGAAAGGATGAGGGGGAGCGCAAGCAACAATGGCAAACGGTATTTCTTCATGAATCGTTTCTCCTTTGACGGAGAAAAGTTTATGGCAATAGCCTCGATTCTTCAATCATCTATAGATGAGAGATTTATTCGAAGTGTTTCTTTAGAACGAGGCTATTCTTCCCATTGAGGCGGTCATAAGAGCATTCGTCCATGATCTTTTTGACCAGGATCAGGCCGAGGCCGCCGATCTTGAGTTCTTTTTCTTCCCCGGTGAAGGGCGAATTCTCGACGGAGAACTGGTTGAAGGGTTTGGCCTCGTCTTCGATCGTCAAGACGAATTCCTTGTCCTCTTCGTTATAAAGCAAACGGACTTCGATGTCGCCGCCTTGGTCTTCATAGCCATGGTGGATGATGTTGGAGAAAAGCTCATCCCCGACGATCGAAAGCTGGTTGGTGAAGTCTTTCGGGAAGGCGCAGTCCACGGCGAAATCGTTAAGGAAAGAGAGCATTTCCAAGGTGTTTTCCTTCTTCGCGTCGAAATGCTGCTCCTTGCAGATATAGCGTTCCCCGCGGTATTTGACGGAAAGCAAAGTGATGTCGTCGCTTTGCGGGGCTTCCCCGACATAGTCGGCAATCGCTTCCTTGATCGCGTGATGGAGGTCGATCGCCCCGTTATAGGGGCGGCGGTTCAATACCTCGAGGAGGCGCTTCTCCCCGAAGAAGCCGCCATGGATATCGCGGGCCTCGGTGATGCCGTCGGTATATAGGATCAAGGAATCCCCGGGCTTCAAGGTGATTTTCTCGTCTTTGACCATCGCTTGGGGGAAGCAGCCTAGAAGCAATCCGGGCTGGGTCTTAAGGAATTCATAATGGCCTTGTCTGCCGATCGCCGGGGGGTTATGGCCTCCGTTGGCGTACACCACTTCCCCGTTCCGCTTATCGAGGATCGCGAGAAAGCAGGTGACGAACATCCCGGCTTTGTTGCCTTTGTTGATCGAGGCGTTGATCTGGGTGAGGATCTCCGCCGGGGTCTTGCCCGCGGTGGCGAAATCGCGGAAGGAGGTGATGGTCTTCATCATGAACATCGCCGCCGGGACCCCTTTCCCGGAGACGTCGCCGATCAAGATGGCGACATGGTGCTCATCGATTTCAACGTAGTCGTAGAGGTCGCCGCCGACTTCTTTGGCGGCTTTAAGCTCCCCGATGATCTCGACGTCCCGGGAAGAGACCATCTCCTCGGGGAGGGTGTTCATCTGGATGTCTTTGGCGACGCTTAGCTCGGTTTTCGCCTTCTCGCGTTCGTCGTGGATCTTGATCTCGTCGTCTAGCAGGCGGTAAGTGCGCTTATTGAGGAGGTTGGAGACCATGAAGAAGAGCGAGACGATGGCGGCCCTCGGGAAATAGTAATAGACGAGGACTTTGACGTAACGGTTATTGCCGTTGGCCGCCAGATTGGCGAGCAAATCCAAGCGTTCCTGCAAGGTTTCGACGGTGCCGATCGAGCCATCGGGCATCACGACCCCGCCGCCGAAGAGGTTCTCATCGAATTCGCCGAAGAACATCCCCAAATACATGCAGATGAGCATCGCGACCAAACTGACGCCATAGATGACGCGGCCGATCGTCGGGTTGTAATAATGGTTCGCGATCAAAATGGCGAAGGGCCAGAAGAGCAAGCTATGCTTGGGGAGGAAGATATTGAGGGCGATGATGACGGAAAGAAGGGAGAAGAGGATGAAGTATTTGTATCCCGGTCTCCTTAACGCGGAGGTCTTGATGAAGAACATCGGGGCGAACATCAAGACCGCGGCGCAGGGGAAAAGAATCAACACCGCGGGGAGGAATTGATCGACGATCGTGAAGACGCGGGTCAAATAGAGGATCCAGATGACGATGGCGAGGATCCCGGCGGCGGCATTGACGAAGCTCATCGCCTTGTTCGCGTCGGCTTCGTTATCGTAATACGCCTGTTGGTATTCGGTTTTCTTGGGTTTTTCTTTCGCCATGATGGATAAGGGAAGATAGGACTCCTTCATTATACTTGAAGGAGGGTTTGGAAAAAGGAGAAATAGGAGAGATCACTCGGCGATTCGGAATACGGGGTGGTAGACCATGTCGCGGCAGACGCCGTAAAGCGATTGGTCCCATCCGGCGAAGACATACCCCTCTTTTTTCGGGGTTTCGCCTTCGTAATGGGCGTCTTTCCGATGGGAGATCACATAGGATTCGAGCGCATTGCCTTTGTAATCGAGGAAGCTGACGTTATATAGGGGCGCCGCATCGTTTTCCGCCATCTCGAAATTGAGCTTGGTCTCCTTGCCGCGGAAATAGACGCTGACGGAATAGCGACCCGGCTCGCCTAGGTAATGGAGGTATTCTTCCGGGAGCCAGCTCTCCGTGACGGGGAATTCCGCGGAGGCGCGGTTAGAATAATCGACGTGGAGCAAGATCCCCGCTTGATCGAATTCGGCGATCTTGATCGGGGTATTGGGGACGTTAATGAAATATAGCGACTTGATGTTCGCCCCGTCTTTTTGGATGGTCCCGCAGGAGACCAATAAGAGGGAAAATAGCGGCAAAAGGATGGCTTTTTTCATGCTTGTTTCCCTCCTTTGGCGTAGATGCCGTAGACGTTGAAATTGGAATGGACGTCATCGAAGGAGCGGTCCCACATGACGAAGGTCGCCCCGTCCATATGCTGGTCGCGGGTCGCGGGAGTGGGTTCCACCGCGCTTCCGCCTGGAGCGATATTCTGGGTGGAGAGGAGGTTATTCTTGCCATCAAAGAACTTGACGACGTAGGTCGCCAAAGGCTGATAGATCGGGCGGAAGGAGATGCCCATCGCCCCGACTTCCATCTTCTCGCCCGGGCGGAGGAATAAGCCATTATCCCCTAGCCAGCCATAGAGGGCGACGCCGTCTTTATCCGGCAGATTCGGGGCGGTATAGAAGTCGCCTTGCTCCAATAGACCGCCGCCGACGTTATCGGGGGCGCCCTGCGGGCTCACGCCCTCGAAGGCGATGGCCCGGACCTTGTCGGAATGGTAATGGACGGTCCACGTCTTGTCGTCGCAGCTCATGCCGAGCCACGAATCGATGGAGACGCGGAAAGAGAAGGTGAATTCGATCGGGGCGTCGTCTTTGACTTCGAACCACCCCTTGTCGTCTTTGAAGGTGAGGTATTCCCCGCCGGAGAGGATCTTTAAATCATCGAAGAGGCGGATCTTCTTATCGATCGCCCATAGATAAGAGGCGAAATAGGCTTTGTAATTCCAATCGAAGGTGCCTTGGGAGACGGTGAGGGTCTGCGTCGAGAAATAGTTCATGCGGAGGATCCCCATGTCGTTGATGTTGATGTAATGGCCGCCGACCCAATCGAATTCGCCGCGCTTATCGGCGAAGCTTAGGAAATGCAGATTGGTCCCGAAGGCCCAATGCACCCACCGCTTCTCGAAGGCTTTGAAGGAGAAGGATATCTTGCCCTTGAAGAACAGCAATCCGATGTTGATGCGGAAGAAGGCGCCGATCTCGATGCTTAGGTAGCCCATGACCGTGGTGTCGATCTGGCTCCCCCAGGTGACCATCGCCACCCCGTTGAGGAGGAGATACACGCCGATGCAGAAGGAAATCGAGCAATAGAAGACGGCCTTCGCCCCGGTCGGATAGACGAGGAATTCGATCATTAGGCCGATTTCTAGGCCGACTTGGGCCACTAAGCCGATCGTATAGTTCGAGCGGGAATATTCCACCTTGTCGCTATAGGCCTCCGGCATCTCAAAGCCCTTAGAGACCTTGCAGACGATCGAGGTCGCTTCCTTGTTATAGGAGAAGAAAACGCGTCCGTTCAGAATCGGGCTGACGAAGACGGATAACCCCACCTCCATGGAGACGTAGGCATAGGGGATCGTCACGCCGAATAGCCCGATGACGACGCCATCTCCGGTGTAATACCCCGTCCCGGCGAGGTCTTTGCCATAGGTTGGGCTATCCCCGCCATCATCGGCGGGATTCACCGCTTCTTCGACGGCTTTCCGGATATCGGCTTTGTTGGTGTCGTGCTCGAAGGCGACGTCATTCTTCAAACCCGCCCCGACGCCCAAAGAGACGTTGACCGATATCTCGTCGATGCTCTTCAAAGCGACGATGTAATTGATCTTCGGATACGGGCTCAAGGAGACCTGGAAATCGCAATAGCTGCTCAGCGTCTTCTTAAAATAGAGATCGATGTTGACGCGGAGGTTGATGTTCCCGTTGGAATTGGCCTTCACCATGCAGGTGAGATTGATGGAAATGCGGCTGATGACCGAGGAGCCTTCGGTGGTGAAGGTGAGGGCGACGCTGACGGTGAAGCGTTTGATGCGGAGGTTGATGGAAATCGTCGGATCCCAGTTGAGCGCGGAAAGGACGCGGGGGTCCTTCTTCGCCATCTCGGGGATCACTTCCTTCTCGTAGAGGTCGATGAGCCCGCCTTCTTTGTCTAAGGCGCGGATGAGCTCTTCTTCATCGGGGATTTTCAACGCGGTGTCGGGGTCGGAGAAATCGACGGGCTTTTCCTGAACGTGGCAATTGAACTGATGGAAGCAGATCCCGTAATCGGGGACGGTGTATTCGATGAGGTAGCCCTCGCCCTGCGCCTTTTCCGAAAGGAAGGTGTAATAGGTCGCGGTATTATCGAAGGTTTCATGCTCGCCGAGGAAGAATTGGTCACCCTCGGCGAAATGGGTGGGCTCGCTATAGAGGAAATGTCCGCTGATCTCGGTCTCTAGATCCATGAAATCGAGCACTTTGGAATACAAAAGCCCGGGGATCTCCGCGTTGGGGGAGAATTCCTCGACGTCTTCGCGCGTCGTGGCGACGATGTATTCCTCGACGGAGGGGTCTTTCCCTTGGAAATTGAGCAAGGACCCCTGCTTCTTCGAATAGATGGTGAGGTCGCCGCCTTTGGTCGGCTCCTCTAGGCGCAGCACCGCCGCCCCGCGCGGGGCGATGGAGTCGATGCGCTTCGAGTTGGAGGCGTCATAGAGGGCGAATTTCTTCTTCGTGGGGGCTATGGGAAGCGTCGGGGAGCTATCCTCTTCTTCGCTAGAATAGCCATCGCGGATCGTGATGGAATCCTGCACCTCTTCTTCCGAGATCGCCTCGGGGGAGGGGTTGACGATGGAGACGCTTTCCCCGGGGAGCGCGGTGAAATTGAATTTCTTCTTCTGATCGGTCCGGGAATCGATGATCGTGCGGGATTCTTCGAAATCCGCGGGGGGATCGATGTGGTCGACGCGATTGATCGTCACGTCGCAGGGGTTGCCGTAGCGGTCGGTGGGGCCCTCATTAGGCTCCTTCGCGCAGCCAGAAAGCAAGGCCAAAGCGCAGCCGAGGAGCGAGAGATATCGGAACCAGGTGAATTTCTTCTTCATGCTCATCTACCCTACTCCGTGAAGGTGACGTAATACTCGGAAGAGAGCAACGTCGATAATTCGTCATAGGCGCCGGCCAAGGCTTCGTATTCGGCTTGGCTGCCGTGGAAAATCACGTGATTGGCCACTGCTTTCAAAGAGGCTTCATATAAGGGTTTGCTCGCCTCATCGGCGGCGTTATATTGGGCGAGGATCTTTCCGAAATCGTCGCTATGGCCGCCAGCGCTATCGTAGGCGAAGGCATTGCCGCTAAGCGAGGTGAGGAGGTCGCCTTGGAGGTCGAAATCGGTATAGACCGCGCCTTTGAAGGCATAGTCCCCGATCGATCTCACGGAAGCGGGGAAGCGGAAATCGCGGCGGCTCTTGTTGCCCTTGCTATCCAAAACCGGGCGCGTGAAGCACCGGTCGAAGGCATGAGCCTTGATCGCGGAGATCGCGCCGCAATCGACCCAATTCTGCAAGGGCTCGAGGTTCTCGCAGCCCCAGAAGGCGTATTCGTTTAATGTGTCTAGCGAGGGGAAATGCTCTAGGCGCTTCAAGGCGGCGTTATTCATGAAGCCGTAGTAGCCGGTATCTTGGAAGAGCTCATCGCCGACAAGGACTTCGAGCTCCTTGGTGTTGATGATGCCGCAGGACTTGCTATCTTCGCCATAGTCCATCGGGACGATGCTATTCATCTTCGTGCCGGAATATAAGGCCGCGTATGCGAGCCCCCACTGGTTGTCGTTCCAGATGAGGTCGGGAAGCGCCGCTTTCTTGAAGTAGGTGCGGCGATCGTTGACCCCATCATAGTATTTATGCTCTTCGTAATACTCGATGGTTTTGTAGGCAGGACCGACATAGTCTCCGCCGGATCTGGCACGGAAGGGGAGGCTGAAATGGAAATAATCGAACATCGAGGCCGGCGAATAATAAGTGAAGGGCTCCGCGACATAGACCGCGGGGTTCTCCAAGGTGCCTTTGCCGTCATTGATGAAGGGAGCCCCCACTTCCATGAAGACGGCGTCTTCGCGGTGCCCCTGCGGATATACGAGGTAGCCTTTATCGGAGGAAACCCCGGTTTCGGGGTCGATGTGACCGCCTAAAGCGAGGCCATAGGTGCTTTGATCGATGTAGGACTCATCCCCGGGCAAGAGGAAAGGCTCCGCCGGAGTCGGGTCATTGGGGAGCCCGACCTCGTAATAGGCGTTATGGAAGCCGCGGTTGATGAATTTCAATCGCAGATCGAATTCCGAGGTATATTCCGCGTAGAGGTCATAATCGTGGAAATCGCTTGCCGTCGCGGGGTCGTAGCGTTCTTCGCCGTTAAGCCAATAGGAGAAATGATAGGCGTCGGAGACGGTCTTCGGCGCGGGGACGGCGGGGAAGCCATAGTTATTGGGGTTCAACGGATTGGGCGTGAAGACGATCGGGTCATATTCCTCGCTGGAATAGGCGCCCGGATTGGCGTTGATCGTCACGCGGGGATAGAGGTCCATCGACATGGTCAAAGGCTTCGTGAGGAAACCGTCGCCCATATTCTCGAAGGCGATGCCGCTATCGGCTTTTTGCTCTGCGGTCAATGAATATTCGCGCCAATCGAAGCCGGAAAGCACGCCGGTTTCTAACTCTGAGAGGTCGAACATCGCCGGGTTTTCTTGGTCATATTCGAAGGCGAAGACCTCGAATTGGTCTTTCGCGGTATAGAAACGGAGGATCGGGTTGACGTGGACGAGCCAGAAGCCCTCGGCCTGCTTGATGAGGCAGCCGCCTTTGTCATAGAACTTGGCGACGGGGTGGATCGAATAGACGGGGTCGCCGTTTTCCGGCACGGTCAAGGTGAAGCGATCCTTTTGGATATCCACTTCGTCGAGGTTCGGCAAGACGCCGTTTTCGTAAGTGAGGCCGCCATAGGTGTTTTCTTCGCCCACGTTGACGCTTTGGGTCACGCTTTCCATCACCGGGGTGAAGCCATAATGGGTTTCGCAGGTATAGGTGATCGAGAAGGAGGCGACCGTCACGGGGCCTTTGTCGCTAGAGAACTGGAAATAGGTGCGGAAATAGGTCTCCGCGATCGGATCGGCTTGGGTGAGGTAAACGGCGGCGCCGTAATCGTTATAGCCATATCCCGAGGAAAGGGTGAGCTTATCCGCGTTAGTGAAGCTCGGGGCGGACATCGCGATGGTTTTGCTCCCGTTGATGGGGTCGACCGTCCTTAGATAAGCGCCTAAGCCGAACTCGAGGACGCCATTGCCATAGGCAACGCCATCGCTTTCCAAAGAAAGGCGGTTGCCAAGGCTCGTTAGGATATAGCCCCGGGAAAGCGCGTCGGCATCGATCGTAGCCGTGTAGGTCTTCTCATTGCCTTGCACGCGGAGGGTCGTCGCCGCATTGGCGGAGGCCAAAACCAAGGAAGATGCCACCGCCGCTAACGACACGGCGGATAACACGGTCAAAGCCATCTTTCTTTTATTCATGGATCAGCCCCCTAATCGTTTCTTCGCCATAGAAGAACCGCGCGTCTTCGAGCTGGTTCGCGTAATCGCGGTCGACGAGGATGTTCTCCGCGTTTTGGGTGAGGGCGGTCACGGGCAGATAATGGTCGAAATGGATGCGATGGATCTCCCGAACCGGGGTGCGATCCATATTGGCATAGGAGCGGAAGACGTTGATATAAAGGCTCCCTTCCCCAAGGGTATAGCAAGAAATCTCCTGCGGGCGGATCGGGGAGGCAAGCTCTTCTTCGATGATGAAGTCGACGATGCGTAGGAAGTCCGCGTAATAGGCGTCGGGAGAAGCGTTTTCCGCGGCAAAGGCCTCCATTTCCTCCTTGGAGGATGGGGTGATCGTCG
Organism: uncultured Erysipelotrichaceae bacterium; assembly: GCA_900317295.1. Taxonomy (GTDB): domain Bacteria; phylum Bacillota_I; class Bacilli_A; order RFN20; family CAG-826; genus Alloenteromonas. The sequence continues at coordinate 7,900 of ONGB01000035.1, read as the reverse complement.
GATCGCCGCCGACCTCGTTCATCGTCTCGCAGACGAATTGCTCGCCTTTAAGGCGATAGATCGTGGAAGAGATGACGCCTTGGGGGACATCGTCTCCTTGGCGATAATCATCGATCGCGAAATATTCCTCGGGGAGCGCGGTCTCCCGCTTCCTTTCCAGATATTGGGGGATATTGAGGAAGCCGCCGCGGAACGACCCGCTTTCGGCGCGGTAGGCGCTAGGCCATTCGATGCCGTTTTCCGCGTTATGGGCCTTGATCTCCTTTAGGAGGCGGAGCCCCTCATCGGGATAGATGGCGCGGCCATAGGTCGCGTCGTCGGTGAGTTCATAATCGTAGGCGGTTTCCTCCTCATAGATGATTTGGTCATAGGAAGAGGATGCCCCGCCTTTTTCTGAAGCGCAGGAAAAAAGCGACAAACTCGATAAGGCGATGAGGAGGATGGCGAGGCGTTTCATAAAGATGCATTTATGGCCTCCCGTAATGCGCGGGAGGCCATGGTTCGGAATGGTTATTTAGCGGCTATGCCTTCTTTTGTTAAACAAGACGATGCCAGCGGCCAACGCGGCGAGGCCAAGGGAGGCGACGCTCGCGGCGAGGATGGCGGAGGAGGCGGAAACGCGGTTAGCGGAATATCCGGCGCCTTGGACGTCGGGCCCGCCTTCGAGGGTGAAGGCGTCGCCATAGTGGCGGACGATGACGGTGTAGCGGGCGAGGAAGTCGCCGAGGATGTCTTCCTCGACGCCGGCGTTAAGCAGCGCCTTGGCTTCGTCGCTTAGCTCGCCCCAAGCGGTCTCAAGGCCACCCCAAATGTCATTGAGGCCGTCGGAATGGTCATCCCCTGAGGCGGCGCAGACGGGGTTCGTCTGGTCGAGGAAGAGGGCGGCGAAGTATTCGGCTTCGGCGAGGTAGAGGTCGTCGATGTTGCCAACGAGGGCCTTATCTTCCGCGCTTAACGCGGCGTAAGCGGCTTTGGCGTCATCGATTTGCTGCTTATGGGCAGCGGTCAGTTCAACGTCGCCGATCGCCTCGATGAGGTTGTAGACGTTATTGACGTTGCCTTCGCGGAGGAGGAGGGCGTTATATTGGGAGTAGTTGAGGAGGAGATCGCGATCTTCGCTAGAGAGGTCGAGCAGTTCTCTGCCGAGCGTATTCACCGCTTCCACGCGCTCGCCATATGGCAAGGAAGCATGGGAAGAGACAAGGTTGGCGATCTTCTCGTCGATCTCGATGAGGTGGGCGTAATCTTCGGCGAATTTGTCTTCGGCGGTGAGAAGCGTCCCGAGGTTGGTGACGAGGGACTGATCGTATTCGTTTAAGGCGTCGACGGCTTCGCGAGCGGCCTCGATCTTGGCCTTGCACTCAGCGGAATAGGCGACGGTGCCGATCGCTTCGATTTTATCGATGGCGTTTTGGATGCCGGCGAGGTCAAAGCCTTCGCGGGTGAGGAGGACGTCAAAGACATTGTCTTCCGGAAGAGCGACCGCGGTGTTGTAGCCGCTGATCGGGTTGCCGGATTCGTCGGTGATCTCGACGGTGTAGGTGATGTAGGCGCGCTCGGTTTCATCGCCATAAGTGGCGCGTTCCTCGTAGATCTTAGCGAGGTATTCGGTCCCCCAGGCGAGGGTTTCTTCGTCTTTCGCGATCTCTTGCACGGCCACTTCGACGCCATTGGCCTTGATGTGGGCGTAGACCTTCGTCGGACGCACGCCGGCTTCGTCATTGTTATCCGCCCAGCGGACGGAGACGAATAGCGAGGTCTTGTCTAGGCTATGGACGGCTAAGAGGTTGAAGCCGATCTGCGCGATGGAATAGTTATCGATATAAGCCCAGCCACCATCGTTTTTGACGGAGACTTCATAGACAATGGCTTCGCCATCGCGGTATTTCGGGAGGTTGGAGCCGAGGGAATAACCCCAGGTCTTCTCCGCGCGTTCGCCATCAAAGACATGCGAGGCGAGGAGGGTGTCGTCGCCCTTTTCGCGGAGTTCGACGGTGAGGTCGACGGTGTTCGGGCGGAGCTTGTCGTAGTCGTTTTCATCCTCCCAGCTGATGGAACCGGAGATGGAAGAGTAGACTTCGCTCGTATTGGTGTGGATGAAGGTGATAACGATGCCTTCGGCGGGGTTGCCGCTCATAACGTAACGGTATTTGGTCGCGGTGTCGGCGTCCAAACCGTCGATGCCGGCCCAAACTTGCGGGGTCAAGGAGCTGATCGCGCCGGTATAAGTGGCGTGGAAGCTGCCGGCTTCGTTCAAAACGACGTTATGCTCGCCATTGACGAGGAGGGTGACTTCGCTCGGGCGGAGGTGGTCGACGTTATTGCAGTCGAGGAAACGGACGTCGATGCCGATGTTATTGTCGCCTTCGCTATCCGCCCACATGGCCTGGAAGGTCACGTTCTCAGTGACGGTGAGGGCGGCGCCGGCGAAATAGGACTGCTCGCCGACTTTCCAGCCTTGGAAGTAATTGTGGTTCGTCGCTTGATCGTAGTCGTAATTGAAATAGGTCTTGGTCTTGTAGTTGGGGTCGCCGAGGTTCGGGTCGACGGTGATCGTCACGTAATCCTCGGGGGCGACGATGTAGTTGGAACGCCAGATCTTGCCCCACTCTTTCTCGGTGGCGCCGTCGGTCTTGACCCAGCCGACGTATTTGTTCGTCAAGTCGAAGAAAGCGTTGCCTTCTTCAAAGAAGAGCTTCGGAAGCAAGCGATCCGAGTGATAGATCGGGGTCTTCTGGGGGATGCCCTTCCAGCCCTGCGGAGCGCAGTTGAGGCCGATTTTGAAGAGCTTGTTGCCTCCGGCCCAGGCGCCGCCGTCCTTCGGGAGGGCGACCTGATGCTCGGGGTCGGCGAAGAACGCGTTGACGTCGGCGAGCTTTTCATGCCACCAGCAATGGTAGTCGGTGCTTTGCCCGGCGGTCTTCACGCCGGCTTTGGAATAGCTGCGGAAACCACCGACTTCCGCCCAATCTTTGCTCGTCTCAAGCAGGATCTTGCCGCGGACGTCTTTGAGCTGCGGCATATGGGTGTAATCGGCGGTGAGGTCGTTATTCTCGAGGTAGATCAAAGGCTCGCCGGTCGCGGTGTTGATCGGGTTATCCTTGATGAATTTGGTAAGGATGGTGCCGAGGCGCTCGCGGATGATCGGGTTCTCGTTGGTGCGGTAGGTCTCTTCGGTGAAGCCCATGATGATGCATTCGGTCGGATGGTCCGCGTACTGTTTGACGAGTATGAGGCGGGCGGGGACCTGCTTGAAGAGAAGGGTGGGACAACGAGTTATTCCGTTGTCCTCGCGCCGCCCGGCATTGACCGCGTCTTCCTGCACTGCCCCGGCGCGAATGATACGTTCCGGGCGGAGGATGTGCTGAAGTTCATACCGGAAGAAAAAGGAACGTTTCATGGTGAGACGAAATCACAGGCTTTCGATCAGGTTCCATCTGGTCGAGCGGCAATTGCCGGAGCTGCAGCAGAGGCCGCAAATCCGCTTCGCGGCGCATCGCTCTTTCATTTCGGATATCCGACACTCATGAAGCGGATGTACACAGATAACGGCACGGAGCTTGAAAGGCTGCTTCGTGCGGTGAAGAGTGCCGGGATCGCGACAAGCCTCGACCTTGCGGCCGTGGATCCGGACAGTGAGGCCGGCCGCGCAGATTGGGAGAGTATTCTGCGGCGCGTGCTTCCGTATGTCGACTTCTTTGTTCCGAGCTTCGAGGAGCTCTGCTTCATGCTGGACCGGCCGCACTATGATGCGCTGCAGGATGCATTCGGGAGCGATGATATTACAAAGCATCTTGACCTTGAGACGGACATTCGGCCTCTTGCTGAGAAGTGCCTTGCTCTCGGGGCAAATGCGGTGCTTCTTAAGTGCGGCGCTCCGGGCATGTATCTTCTGACATCTTCGCATATGGAAAAGGTCGGCGCAAAGCTGGAGCTGAAAGCACGGAAGTGGAATTCATTTTCGCGGTTTGAGAAGAGCTACAAGATTGATCATGTCGTCTCGGGAACGGGAGCCGGTGATACGAGCATCGCGGCATTTCTTGCGAGTCTTCTGAAGGGCATGGGGCCTGAAGAGGCGCTTGAAAATGCAGCCGCGACCGGCGCGCTCTGCTGCACCGGAATCGATGCGCTTGAGGGACTTGAGCCGCTCGAGGCGGTCCGCATGATGATTAAAAGCGGCTGGAAGAAGTATGATGATGCGTAATAATTCAGCACCCCTCGGAAAATCGAGAAAGATTACGAGCGAGAAAGCGCTCCATCCATTTTTCCTGACCCTCCGAGGGAGTGCTGAATTGCTATAAATCTGGGATAGAAGGAGGACAGATATGCTTGCAAATCTGAATGATGTGCTTCGCCCCGCGAAGGAGCAGCACTATGCAGTGGGTCTTTTCAACTCGGTGACGCTTGAGATGACGGACGCAATCTTTAACGCGGCGGAGAAGCTGAACGCGCCGGTCATCATGGGCACGGCGGAGATTCTTCTGCCGTCTGCGTCGCTCGCTGCGGTCGCGGACATGGTGAGAAACCGCGCGATGCATTCGCACGTGCCGGTCGTGCTGCACTATGATCACGGCCTTACATTTGAAAAATGCATGGAGGCCATGAAGCTCGGCTTTACTTCGATCATGTACGATTGTTCGACGGCATCCTACGAGGAAAATGTCAGCCGTCTTGCGGAGATGGTGAAGATCGCGCACGCCATGGGCGTCACGGTCGAGGGTGAGCTTGGTCACGTCGGTGATAACGAAGGCGCCGGAAAGCTTACGAAGCCGAGCGATTACTACACAAAGGTCGATCAGGCAGCGGATTTCGTCAGCCGCACAGGAGTTGACGCGCTGGCGATCGCGGTCGGCAATGCGCACGGCGATTATAAGTTCCCGCCGAAGCTTGACTTTGAGCGGATCAGTGAGATCGCCGCGGCGGTCGATGTCCCGCTTGTTCTGCACGGCGGCAGCGGTCTTTCAGACAATGATTTCCGCGAGGCGATCAGGCGCGGCATCGCGAAGGTCAATATTTTCACGGACATCAATAAGGCGCAGGTTCGTGGCATGAGGCAGGCGATGGATGCCGGCGTTACGGCCGCGTCGGACATGGTTCCGTATGAAGTCGAGGCCATTCAGAGCGTCGTCGAGACGAAAATGCACCTCTTCTCAAGCGAGGGGCATGCGGTCTGAACGACAAAAAATTTCAGATATGGTGCGAGCCCATGGTTTCTTTTGAGGAGCTATGGGCTTTTCCTTAGAATTCATGTCTGCGACAAATAAGTACACAATACATAGTTGTCGCAAATGCGACAAAACCGTATGCTTGTGAGCAGCGCTTTCTGAAGCAGACCTGTCATGCATTGATCTGGCGTCCCGCGCATCGGCGATTGCCGTGACGAATCCCGGAGTAGCTGACTAAATCCCGCTGCGGGCGAATATTGAAAGTCAACAAGATATAGACCTTCTCGTGTCTTCGGTGATAGGATAATAAGGACATATAATTATGATGAGTGGAGGAATCTGACATGTTGAAGGCCTATTTTGGTGATATGGCAGAGGCTGTATATAATACTGTGGTGTTTTTTAAAAATGATTTTGATCCACGCTGGCTGGAGGACCCGTTTGTCAGAGAGATGATTTTGGATGTGGATCGCTCAACGGTGCTGAGCAGCGGGGCGATAGACAGTCCGGTTATGGGAATAATACCGCCAACCAGCCTGTCGGGTGGGGTAAAAACACTGATTTTGATTATGAAAGAGCCTGATCGTGTATTCAATGCTTCCAATTGCGGCGATAATTGTGCGAAATGGCTGCTCAGAATGGGGCAGGATCGTGATGTGACGATTAATTTGAGACACATCATGGATTTCGGAGACGGCGATTTTGAAATAGAAGTGCTGAATGACAAGAAAATTGCTCATAATATGGATGAGTTGCTTTATCTGGCGGGGAGGTATGTCTGATTATGAGGGGAAAGTATCATATCCACGTCAGTAACAGAGCTCTTTCATTTGATTTTACACTCAGCCGTAACATAACTATTATTTGTGGCGACAGTGCGACGGGCAAGACTACGCTGGTTGATATGATCAGGGAATATGAACTGCAGGGGACTGATTCCGCCGTGCAGATTTCCTGCGAAAAGCCATGCGTGGTAGTAGAGGGAAATTCCTGGAAGCGGCAGCTCCGTGAACTCGAGTCAGAAAGCATCGTTTTCATTGATGAGGGCAACCGTTTTGTTTCTTCGCAGGAGTTTGCAGAAGCAGCGCAGAACAGCGGCAACTATTATGTGATTGTGACGAGGGAAAACCTCTATAATCTTCCATACAGTGTAACGGAGATATATGGAATAAAGAGCTCAGGAAAATATAATTCACTGAGGCCGGTATATCATGAGCTGTACAGAGTATATGGAGAAAAAGTTGACGATTCCTGCAATATATACAATACAGTAATTACAGAAGACAGTCATTCCGGATTTCAGTTTTTTAAAGACGTCTGCAGTGATACTGTGACCTGCGTTCCTGCAGATGGAAATTCCAATATTCTTGCAATGATCAGAAAGGCTGCAGCTGAAAATACGACTCCATGTCTTATCATTGCTGATGGTTCAGCGTTTGGCGCATTCATGGCGCAGATACACATGTTTATGGAGCATCGGACAGATGTGCATCTGTACCTTCCAGAATCATTTGAGTGGCTGATCCTGACATCGGGTTTGATTGATGGCAATCGAGTCAGAGATATTTTGGAGACGCCGGAGAAATATATCGAAAGCAGTCAGTATTTCAGCTGGGAGCAGTTTTTTACAGCAACATTGATAGATGAGACCAAGGATAGTTATCTTCGTTACCAGAAGTCCTCATTAAATCCGGCATATCTTCGGAAACGGGAGAAAGAAGCCATCCTTGCGGTGATTCCAAAAGCCATTAGAGAAAATTTATAAACCTTCCAGGGTGGATTTTACAGAAACGTGCATGGAAAATGTAATCAATATGGGAGGACATTATGTTAGGAGCTGTTTTCGGAGATATCGTGGGCTCTGTCTACGAATTCCACAATACAAACAGGATGGATTTTCCGCTCATTTCCCGTGCGTCCCGGCCGACTGATGATTCGATTATGACGCTGGCAGTCGCGGATGCCCTGATGCGCACATGGGGAGAGAGCGACGAGAAGATTAAAGAAGAAATTGTAAAGTCTATGCAGCGGATGGGCCGGATGTACCCGAATGCCGGATACGGAGGAAGATTCCGCGCCTGGCTTGCCGCAGAGGATCCGAAGCCGTATGGGAGTCTTGGAAATGGAAGCGGCATGCGGGTATCATCCGTGGGCTGGCTGTACCGGACGCTTGAGGATACGCTTCATGCGGCAGATCTCACGGCGGAGGTCACGCACAATCATCCGGAGGGAATCAAGGGCGCGAGGGCCATTGCCGCCTGCGTGTTTCTCGCAAGAACAGGTGCGTCAAAAGAAGAGATCCGGACGTATGCGGCGGACACGTTCGGATATGACCTGTCCCGGCCGCTTGACGATATCCGTCGGAACTATTCCTTCGATCCGACCTGCCCGGGCTCTGTCCCGGAAGCCATTCGCGCCTTCTATGAGAGCAGTAACTACGAGGACGCGGTCCGCCGGGCAGTGGTTCTCGGAGGAGACAGTGACACGCTTGCGTGCATGGCCGGGGCGATTGCAGAGGCATACTTTGGCATGCCGGATGAGCTGAAAATGAAAGCCCTGCAGATTCTGGACCCGTACTGCGGGAATATCGTGAGGCATTTCCATACGTTCTGCCATACACATGACGGTACGGTATAAATTGTTTGGCGCTGATTTTACCAAGGAGGAAGAGACTGACGGAACTGTACGAGGGAAGAGTTCTGACAGAAAATCGGCCGGGACAAGGGGCAGCTTAT
>ONGB01000071.1 GCA_900317295.1 uncultured Erysipelotrichaceae bacterium | reverse complement strand
GCCTTTGCTTTATCTCGTCGCCACCCCCATCGGCAACCTTCAGGAAATGACACCTCGGGCTTTAGAAGTGCTGGGTGAGTGCGATTTCATCGCGGCCGAGGATACCCGGAATTCCGGCGCCCTCATGGCGAACTTCGGCATCAAAAAGCCTTTTATTTCCTGCCATGAACATAATGAAGCGGAAGCCGCTGAGCGCATTGTTACGCTGCTAAAAGAAGGCAAGAAGGTTTGCTATATGTCCGATGCCGGATATCCGACCTTGAGCGATCCGGGCACCAGACTCGTGGCCAAATGCCTTGAAAGCGGCATCAAAATCTCCGTTACTTCCGGTCCGAGCGCCGCCATCAACGCCTTATGCTGTTCCGGACTAGATTCCTCCCATTTCTATTTCGAAGGCTTCCTACCGGCGAACGAATCCGAACGAAACGCCGAACTCATGGAACTCTCCAAACGGAAAGAGACCCTCATTTTCTATGAATCTCCGCACCGCATCCTGAAAACCCTCATTGCCATGGCGGCCACGCTTGGTGATCGGAAAGCCGTTCTGGCTAGGGAACTCACCAAGAAGCACGAAGAATTCCTCCGCGGCACCTTAAGTGAACTCGCCTTAGAGCCCGAAAACAGTTTAAAAGGCGAAATGGTCATCATCGTGGAGGGCAATTGCGAAGAGAAGGAAGTCAGCGATACCGATTTGTCCCTCGCCCTTCGCGAAGAACTAGAATGGGGCAGGACCGGGAAAGAGGCCATCGCCGCGGTTACGAAAAACTTCAAAGTCCCCAAGAAACGGGTATACGACCTCTATCTAAAGAATTTTAAAGGCGAGTGATCAGCTCGCCTTTTCTTCTGTCTCGATCGCGCCGAGTTCTTTTTGCTTTTTGACTTGGCGGTAGAAGCTATATCCCAAATAGGTGAGATAGATGGCCATGCCTGCGGCCCATAGCAAGGCGGAAGCGTTGGAATACGGGGTGCTGTATCGAAGCTCATAATGGATCGTTTGGGGCTCCAAGGAGTCATTCAGCGCATAAGGCGCGACGAAGCCGACAAGGCCGCCATTCAGCTTAAGCATCTGGCAATTGATCTTCTTCCCGTTAGGCATGGTCGCCACCGCTTGCCAGCCCTTATCAAAGCCCAATTGGGTGACCGCGATTTCCGGTTTGGAATAGGCTGTGTCGAACGTGAAATAATTCGTGTAGGTTTTCACGTTTTGGAACTTCTTTTGTTGAATTGAATTGAGTTTTGCGCGGATATCGGGGTAATCCTGCAGGTAGATCTTTAACGTGTTGGAATCAAACTGCATGTCGCGGGTCGCGCCTGATGCGGGGCTAGTGAAGGAGAGGCAGAAATACTTTGCCTTGCCTTTGAAATACATGCCGAAAGTCGAACGGTGGCTATTGAGGTAGGTCTTGTTTCCGTCCGCGTCCAAGGCGTTCTTCGGAGCGTTGTATTCAAAGCTGAGCAACTGGTTTTGATGCACCGTGCCATTCTCATCCTGCGTATCGCCGATCAAATAGAACCGCGGCACCAATTTGGAACGCGGATCGGTGGATTGGTATTCGTAGGCGGCGTTATACCACATGAAGTCCAGATAGCCGCCTTCATAAGAAGAATTGAGGAATTCCCCTTCCGTGCTGGAGTAGGCGATGATGTTGGTGTCGCGCTGAGTCAATGCCTTCCCGGAGAAGGATCGCTTTCCGATGTTATGCTCCACGAAATAACCCGGCCCTTGGTCGCCGTATTCATGACGGGTGGACGGCATCATCAAATCGCCATCCCCCACTTCGAAGATCTCGCATTTGAGCCCGTTGCCCAAGGCCAAGCTCGAGCCATAAGCCAAAGCCGGGGCTGCAGAGCTGATGTTCGCGTTGATCTCGTCGGCTTCGGTTTGGGAAATCGCCGCATTGGGCTTCACGAGGATGTTTTCGTCCAAAGTCGCCCCATAGAGTTCCACTTCTTCGATGCGGCGCGTTTCTAAGAAGGCCCGTTCTTGGGTCCCATTGCCGTAGAAATTGGTGAAATAAGGCGAATTGGGTTTATGGACTAGATAATAGAGACGATTGCTATTAACGCCCCAACCGAGTTCGGGGACCGTCTCCTCTGGCGCGCGATAGACGCGGTAGCGCGCCCGATCCGGAGAAGCCTCTTCCAGTTCGACCGAATCGAAAGGAACATTCGGGGTCGGGAAGAAAACGCTCCCGTCTTCGTTCTTCCACGCCCCATAGCCGCTATTGACGATGTAATAACGATAACCAAGGGTGAAATCCACGCCCATGCGTTTATTCCCATAATACCCAGACCAAGAAGGGTTATATAAGCCTCGCGTTCCATAGGAAGTGAAAACGCCGCCGCCCGTGGTCTTCATTTGGTTCATCAGGCAGTAGTCCTCGGTTTCGAAATTCATCAAGGAATGGAATTCCGCCGCGGTTTTCAGTCCCGCTAGGCGGTGGGCGTATTTGCTTCCGCGATAAAGATCCGAATGTGTTTTGAAATAGGAATGGTCTTGGTTGATACGCGAAGCGATATAGGAAGTCGTCTCGCGGTTTTCCGTCCCGCCGGCGAAGCTATTTTCATAGGACCAAAGCCCATCGTAGAAATAATAGGCATTCCCCGCAACGACGATTTCCACCACCACGCAAAGCACGAAGACCTTAGGCAACCATTCCTTCCGATAGAACACCACGAGGAAGCTGCCTTCCAACAAGACCCAAAAGGCTTGGTAAATCAAATAGACATAGCCAGGGAGCCCATCATAGCTCTCCGTCGGAGCCGTATAGGACGTCCTCCAGTAGGTGTAATGGTTTACGTTATATCCTTCGGCCCCGAAATTGACGCCTTTGAGAACCTTATCCGCGATGAAGAAGGCGGAGACGGTTCCGATCAGCGTCAACATCGACGCGGCGAAGGGAATCCACCGCGGGGATTGGGGTTCCCCTTCCTCTTTCGGTTTTCTTTGATCGAAGCCCCAGCACCCGTAATAGACGATGACGGGAATCAGGACGTACATCCATCTTCCATACCCATTCCCGGAGAAGGCGAAGAATAGGAAATAGGCAGGGTTCGTGAAGACCAAGAACCCGCCGCCCAAGACCGCGAGAATGTGGTCCCAACGCCGTTTCAGGAAGGAATGCAAAAGCGCGGTGAAGAAGCAAATGAGGCAGGGCGTGTATACGAAAATCGACGCGGTCCAGGCGTCATACCCACTTCTAGCAAGCGGCAAAGCGATGTGGCTCGTCGAGGGATAGAAGAAGGACAATAGACCCATCAATTCGCGTCCGGGATGTTCCCCGACCATATCGAACATCAAGGCAAAGAAGGAACGGAGGTCATGGGCCTTCAATGAAGTCTTGATCGCCTCGAGGTAGGCGGTGCCGATCGAGGCGGACCTCCCCGAAAGCGCGGATTCCCTGACCGATGGGATCAAGGTGAACGCGGATAGCATCAGCCCGACCGCGAAGGCGGCCACGCCCATGATCGCGACGATGAGGTTATCCTTTTTGCTGCGGGTCTTGATCGACCAGAAATAACGCCACAAGGCATAGATGACGCCGAAGATGCAGGTGATGGCCAGGAAGAAGAACGAAGATAGTCCGGTTAGCAATAGCCCAACGATCAAAACGGTGGGCTTTTTTTCTTGGATAACGCGCTCTAATCCTAATAAAACCAAGGGGATCCACGTGATCGCGGAAACGAAGGACGGGAAACCATCCATGAAGACCATGTAGCCGGAATAGCCGATCGCCAACCCGCCGAATCTCGCCGTCCATTCCTCAATCCCCAGATATCGGAGATAGGCACGGCCTAGTAACGTCGCGACCATCAGCTTCACACCGGTGATGACGACGAACATCTGGGGGATCCAGTTCCGCGGGAAGAAGATCAAGAGGAAAGTGAAGGGGTCGGTGATGCCAAACCAGTTATTGGAACCTAGGTTATCCGTCCCCATCCAAGTGGAGGTGTCATATAAGGGGAAATGCCCCGTGGCGAAGAAGGTGTGCCAAGCGTCATAGAAAGTATAGGCAAAGGGCACGTTCTGCCAGGTATAGTCCCAATTCAATAATTGGGTGAAGGAATTTTCATATAAGGAATAAAAGGTCCAGAAGAAGACCAAAAGGAAAGAAAAAAGCCCAAAGTAGAAAAGGGACTCCCAATGGAAAAGAAAGTCGAACTTTTCCCTGAGGAAAGCGCGGAAAGGCCGCCGCTCCCTAAGAGACGGATTTCTGCTGGGCGCTTCTTCCATCAAGCGGGCTTATCCTCTCCTTCTTTCGTTTCTTTTGGCGTCGCTTCGCCGGTATCGATGCCGACGATATCGGAGACCGGCAGGGCGAAAGCGATGCCCATGCCTTTGGTGTTCATGCCCGCGCCGGCATTGACCGCGGACATGACTTTGTCGCGGATCTCCTCAGGCACGAGGATCATGACGATTTCTTTCTCGGGGGTGACGACGACGCCGAAGAATTCCTCGGCTTCGCGATTCCCGCTTCCGCGCGCGGTCAGCACGGTGCCCCCGCGGGCCCCGGCGCTTTTGGCCGACTCCATGACCAAATCGGTGAATCCGTGATTCACGATGCAGAATATGGCGACATAGGGTTTATCCATGGCTGACCTCCTGTTATTTCTGCGCTTTCTCGAAGTAGCGCGTATTCGAAAGCATTTTGTAAATGGAAACGCCGGCGACCGAATCCAACGGCACCGTGAAGCTCACGCCTTTGGCGAGCTTTGAGACGGCGAATCTGGCATCGATGGCCTGACGGAGGCTTTCCCAGCGGTCCGTTTTGATGACACCGAGGATGACGTCCTTCTTTAGCGCCCCGGCGCTGCCTAAGACGGCGTAAAGGTTATTGGGGGCCGTACCCTTCCCATTGAGGAAATAAGCAGCGTAGGCCTCCGCCTTTTTATAGATATTCGCGATCGCCTCGCCTTGGCCGGCGTTCACGATGGTGAACACCAATAGCAACGGGCTGACCCGATGCGATTGGTCATAAGGGGTGAAATCCGCCATCAGGCACCCTCCTTCCGGAAGTGGATGATCTGGTCATCGTCTTCCTCAACAAGACGTTTGCGCGCTTTCGCGAGGGCGATCCGTTGCCCGATGACCGCGGAGAAGCCCATGCCTTGCAAGACGATCAAAGGCATCATCGCGACCATCGAAACGAGGCCGAAACCATAGAGATAAACGTCCTTCCCTTGGACGAAAGCGAAGCCGATGCAGAAAGGCAAAACGAACGTCGAGGTCATCGGGCCTGAAGCGACGCCGCCAGAGTCGAAGGCCATCGCCGTGAAGATCGGCGGGACCAAGAAGCTTAGGACGAAGGCCAAGAAATAACCCGGAATCAGGTAATAGGCGATGGAGAATTCGAAGTGGGCGCGGATAAGTTGCAACGCCACCGCGACGCCGATGGAAATGGCGAGGATCAGCAAAACCTTCCAGCCTTTGATCGCCCCGTTGGTGACGCTTTCAATCTGGTTTACCAAAACATGGACCGCAGGCTCGGCGACGACACCGAAGACGCCGAAGAGGGAGCCCAAGCCAATCGCCACGCCGATGAAGACGGGATTGGAGCCTAAGGCTTGACCCATCTTGGAGGCGACGGGCATGAAGCCCGCCTCAACCGCGGCGAGGAATAGCACCAAGCCGATATAGGTGACGATCATCCCTAAAACGATGCGGAAAATCGTATGCCAATTGAGTTTGATGAAGATCGCTTCGTAGATGAGGAAGAAGACCAAGATGGGGACGACGGAGAAGGCGACGGAAAGCGAGGTCGCCGCCAAAGCATCACCGAAATTAGTGGCGATATCCCCCGATAAAGCCGCCAAAGGATCCAAATACTCGCTCATCGATGGCAGATCATGGCCCAGCCCCTTCAGAATCATCGAAATGATGACGATGGCCAAAATCGGGCCGATGGAGCAAAGGGCAGTCAAACCGAAGGAGTCCCCGGAGTCCTTGCCGCCGTGGCTCGCGGCCAAACCGACGCCAAACCCAAGCAAGAAGGGCACGGTGACCGGGCCGGTGGTGACGCCGCCAGAATCAAAGCAAATCGGCAAGAAGCGCGGATCAATGAGGTAAATCAACGTGAAAGCCAAGCCATAGAAGGCCAGGAAGAGGATATTGAGGTTCTTCTTGAACATGATGCGAACGACGCCGACGACGAGGAAGATGCCGACCCCGATGCCGATCTGATCGGCCTGCTCTACAACAGCGCCGAGGACGCCTCCGCCA
>ONGB01000006.1 GCA_900317295.1 uncultured Erysipelotrichaceae bacterium | reverse complement strand
TCCTATTGCGCTTAGGCGGGGGTGTGAAAGCATGTTGCCCACGCGCAGGGAGGGTGCTATTATTTACCCGCTGTTTTTATACAGGCCACTTTCCGCGGAGGATATCAATGAACATTCTGAAAGCCATCGGCGCGCGCTTGACGAAGCTCTGGCGCTGGATCAGGGAAACCGCTTGGGTCCAGCCCTTGCTCATCGTCGGCTCCATCTTCGCCGTCATCTTCTCCATCCCCAAATTCACCACCTGGTTCTCGGCCATGGGCGGCGCGGGGAGCTCTTCCACCTACTTCTCCAGCTATAAGATCACCCTCGAAGGCGAAGGCGCCCTCGAAGGCGGCGTGACGATCGACACCGAAGCCGACCGCCTCACCCGTTCCCTCTTCGATACCTCCTTCGTTTCGAAGACCGACTACCCCACCTATGAAGCATACCGCGCGGCGCTTACCAACCGCAGCGAAGGCAGCATCGGCGAGACCAACCCGCTCGGGTTCGGCGAGAAGTATTTCCTCGTCTATCTCGATAGCTCCACCGCCGACACCATCACCGAAGGCTTCAAGACCCTCCAAGAGAACTGGAACACCCGTTTCGAGACCATCGAAAAGAAGAACGGCGAAGACGAACTCCCCTTCCGTCTGAAGACCATCTTCACCGATGAGACTTCCTCTAACGACGATGATTTCGAGCTCGAAGAGGATAAGGTCGCCTTCAACCGCTACCTCGAAAAGTGGAGCGGCGCCCTCCCCGGCGGAGCCGACTTCTTCTCCCAGGCCGGCGGACGCCTTGAGGATACCCCCTATAAGCTCAACGCCAGCATCTCCGCTTCCTACTATCAGCACATCACCGAGGCCGCCAACATCGACAAGCCGACCATCTTCCTCGTCGACTTCACCGAAGCCGCCTATGACCTCGGCCGCCCCGGCGTCTCCGAAGCCGCGTTCTCCATCGATGGGACCGCCGCCTATGACAAGGCGGACTTCCTCCTCGATATGTGGAACCACACCGAGATCACCGACACCGCAAACAAGTTCACGGAGAACTACCAGAAATAACAATTTGAGAATGCCCGCGCCTTGCGGGCTTTCTTTTAAGGAGCAAGACGATGATTGAGCAAAAGCAGCAAGCCTTCGACCTCCGCTTCGGCGAGAAGAAAGCGCCTTTAAACATCAAGGCCAACCCCGACTTCTCTTTCCTCACCAAACCCGGGGAAGCCTTCCGCCTCCTCATCAATGATGAAACCGCGGTGTTCCTCGCCGTTCCGGGCAAATTCCTTTTGGGCTTCAAAGCCGATCATCTTACCGCCACCCAAGAAGGTTTCCTCGATCCGTTGAAAAAGGTTTTAAAGGAACAAGGCATCGACCCCGCCTCCCTCCACGCGGAAATCGGGCCGGCCCTTACCTTCTCTCATTGCCCCGTCGAACGCCCCGTCATCCTCCATCTTTTGGAAAAGGGCTATCGCGCCGCGGGGAAGCGCACCTCCGGCGTCGACTACCTCGATGTCCCCGTCCTCCTATTCGCTAGGCTCCGTGAGCTAGGGCTGCTTCCCGAGAACATCCTCATCAGCGAATACGATACCTTCGAAAACGAATCCCTCTTCTTCTCCCGCCTACGCGGGGAAGAGGAAAAAAACCTCGTCGAAGCCATCCTCCGATAAAATAGGGACCGCCTCCGAAGCGGTCCCTTTTTATATATAGATATAAGGTCAATGGCCTTTCTTTTCGTAGGCCTTCATCACGACGGACGGCACCAATGCGGAAATATCGACCCCGCCTTCATGCATCTGGTGGATCGCGGAGGAGGAGATGAAGGATGTGCCGGACCCCGACATGAAGAACACCATGTCGACCTCGGGATTGACGTAACGGTTGGCCGCGGCGAGCTGGAACTCGTATTCGAAGTCCGTGACCGCGCGTAATCCGCGAATAATATGTTTCGTATCATGCTCGCGGCAATAATCGACGACGAGGCCCGGCGTGAAGTCCACCCTTACGTTGGGGAGGTCCTTCACGGCCTCTTTCATCATCTCCAAACGCTCTTCCACGGAGAAGATGCTTTTCTTATTGGGATTGACCGCGAGGAGGAGGATTACCTCATCGAAGACCTTCGTTGAGCGTAGGAGCACGTCCATATGCCCATTGGTGATCGGGTCGAACGACCCAGGATAAACGCCGATTTTCTTCATCTATCTTCCCTCTCTATTGAGCCAAAGCACGCGGGTTTTGCCGTAGTTTTTCTCTTTTCTCGACGCGAATTCGCCTATGATTTCCGGCGTTTCGCCCTCATATTCTAGAACGAGGCGGGCCGATGGGGAAAGCAGGTCATATTTGAATAAAACCTCCACCGCTTTTCCATAGAATTCCTTTTTCGCGTAAGGCGGGTCGAGGAAGACGATGTCAAAGGGCTCTTTCTCCTTGGAAAGGCAGGATAGGTAATCCCCATGGAATACCTTCGCGTTGAATTCCTGCAAGGAGACCAGATTCTTCTTGATGACTTGGCAGGCCTCGTATTCGACGTCGCAGAATAGGCAATACTTCGCCCCGCGGCTAAGCGTCTCGATGCCTAAGGCCCCCGAACCGGCGAAAAGGTCCAATACCCTCGCCCCTTCGATATCCATGCAAAGCGAAGAAAGGATCGCCTCCCTCACGCGGTTCTTCGTGGGGATGGTGTCCGTCGGGGGGACTTCGATTAGGCGGGAACGGTATTTCCCGGCGATGATCTTAAGCGTGGCAATCCCCCCTTCCCGGGCGGAACGGCCCGAACAAAATTCCATCAATCTCGGCATATAGGCGGCGGACCACCGCGTATTGGTTGCGATATTCCATCGCCTCCGGAGCTTCGTCTAGCGCCTTCTTGGCGAGGTAGAGCTCATGCTGGGCGAGGCGGGTCTCCTCATCCTCGTTCCCCTTGGTCTTGGTCAATTCATAATACCGCTCCCCCGCTTCCTTCATCTTCGCGGAAAGCGAAAGAATTTCGGGATAAGAGGAAAGCTCCGCGTCGAGGCGGTCGAGCTCGACGATGCGCGGATCTTCTTTTAGCCCCTGCCGCAAAGCGGATAAGGCGCGGGTGGTGGCATTCTTCATCTAGGCATGATTTTACACCCCGCACGCGCCTTTGTGCTACAATGGCCGCGTTATGTTGAAGATTGTCAAAGACACCGATCCGAAGCTCCGCCTCCGCTGCAAGGAGGTCCCGCTTCCCTTATCCGAAGAAAACCAAGCCCTCATCGACGAAATGCTCAAGGAATTGAAACTTTCCCAAGACGAGGAATACCGCAAGAAGCATCCCTCCGTCCGCGAAGGCGTCGGGCTCGCCGCCCCGCAGGTCGGCCATTCCATTAGGATGCTGGTCATTTCCTATCCCACCGGCGACGAGAAGAACCCCCTCGTCGAGTATCAGCTCGTCAACCCCAAGATCATCGTCAACTCCATCCGCAAAGCCTACCTCCAAGGCGGGGAAGGCTGCCTTTCCGTCGATGACCCGCACCCAGGACGCGTCTATCGCGACTTCAAAATCAAGGTGAAGGCCTATGAGGCCAAGCTCAAGGAAGAGATCGTCATCACCGCCCGCGGCTATGACGCCATCGTCCTCCAGCACGAAATGGACCATCTCGACGGCGTTCTTTTCTACGACCACATCGATCCGAAAGACCCGGATAAAGACATCCCCGGCGCCGTCGCGGTTTAAGAAACCGCTTACTGCCAAAACTCTTGCAAACCCCCTTCCTTTTCTTTTTTTCTTCGCGTATAGTGAGACCAACGAAAGAAACATAAGCGAAGGCAATATTTCATTTCGTGAACGGATAACCCTTTTTTGAGTATGAAAGATTCCCCGATCAACATCTTCGCCTTAGGCGGATTAGGAGAGGTTGGCAAAAACACCTACTGTTTTGAATCCGACCGTTCTTTGATCATGGTCGATGCCGGCGTACGCTTCCCCGAAGCGAACCTCCCCGGCGTCGATTACGTCATCCCCGACTACACCTATCTAAAGAACAACCGTTCGAAGATCAAAGCGCTTTTCATCACCCACGGCCACGAGGACCATATCGGCGGCATCCCCTTCTTGCTCCGCTCGGTCTATATCCCCGTGATCTACGCCCCGCGCCTCGCCGCGGCATTGATCCGCCATAAGCTAGAAGACGCCCGTTTCCGCGATCCCGTCCGCATCGAGGAATTCGATCAGGATTCCATCGTCACCATCGGCGAGGAATTCCGCGTCTCCTTCTTCCGCGTCACCCACTCGATCCCCGATTCCTATGGCGTCTGCATCGATACCCCGCAGGGCCGCATCATCGAAAGCGGCGACTTCAAGATCGATTTGACCCCCGTCGGCCCTAAATTCGAGATCGATAAACTCGCCCGTTTGGGCAATGAGGGCGTCGATCTTTTGATGGCGGACTCCACCAACGCCGAAATTGAGGGCTACACCCCTTCGGAAACCAATGTCCGCGCCGGCGTAGAAGAGACCTTCGACAAGGCCCCGGGCCGCATCATCGTCTCCACCTTCTCCAGCAACATCAACCGTATCCAGCAGGTCGTCGAAGTGGCGATTGCCCACGGCAGGAAAATCTGCGTCTTAGGCCGTTCGATGAAAAACGTCATCGGCATCGCCAGGGAACTCGGCTATATCAAGATCCCCGATTCCTCGCTCATCCAGGAGACGATGCTAAAGAACTACAGGAACCCTGAAGTCTGCATCCTCTGCACCGGCAGCCAAGGCGAGAAGATGGCCGCGCTTTCCCGCATCGTCGATGGGGATAACCGTTATACGCACATCTACCCCGGCGATACCGTCGTCTTCTCCTCTAACCCGATCCCGGGCAACGGGGCGTTAGTCGACCGTTTGGTCAACAAGCTCGTCAAAATGGGCGCGGACGTGAAGCAAAACTCCCTCGCCTTCTCTCTTCATTCCTCCGGCCACCCGAGCCGCCAGGAGCTCCGTTTGATGCAGCGTCTCGTCAATCCACGCCACTTCATGCCGGTCCATGGCGAATACCGCATGCTCAAGCTCCATGGCGAGCTCGCCGCCCAATTAGGGCTAGATCCTAGCAAGATTTTCGTCTGCGATAATGGCGATCAGATCACCCTTTATGACCACAAAGTCACCCGCGGAGGGAAAGTCCCCGCCTCCGATGTCTATATCGACGGGAATGACCTCACCGGGGTCTCCGATGTGACGATGTCCGACCGCGAAGTGCTCAAAAACGACGGGATGGTCACCGTGCTTATGACCATCGACTCCCGTTCGCGCAAGGTCATCGTTCCGCCGCTAGTCTATACCCGCGGCTTCAATTCCGCGGAGGATTCCCATGTCGTCCGCCATAGCCAAATCCGCGCGCAAGACGCCGTCGCCGAACTGATGGGAATGAAGGCGAGCTACGCCGAAATCAAAAACGAGCTAAAGGCCCGCCTTTCCAAATACATTGAACGTCGCACCGGCAGGAAGCCGATGATCATCCCGGTCATCATGGAGACGCGCTGATGGTCATCCTCGCCTCCGCCTCCCCTAGGCGGAAAGAGCTATTAAAGAAAATCTATCCCGAATTCAAAATCGTCGTCCCCGAGGTCGACGAAAGGCTTTTGGATACGGTTTTGACCCCAAAAGATTTGGCCGCGGAAGAAAGCCGGCTTAAGGCCTATGCGGTTTTCGCCTCCTATCCCGAAGATGAGATCATCGCCTGCGATACGATCGTCGTCCTAGACGAGAAGGTGCTGGGCAAGCCCAAGGACGAGGAGGAGGCCAAGGCGATGCTCCGAAAGGAAAGCGGCAGATGGCAGACCGTCTTGTCGGGCTATACCTATCTGTCCAAGAAGAAGGAGATCACCCGCACCGTCGCCACGCGAGTGCTGTTCAACGAGCTATCCGAGGAACTGATCGAGGAATACGTCAGGACCAAATCCCCCTTGGACAAAGCCGGGGCCTACGGCATCCAGGACGGCTTCCCGTTGATTAGGGAAATCGACGGGAGCTTCGACAACGTCATGGGCCTACCCACCGAAGACATGGCGAGACACCTGAAATAGGTTTCCTAAAGGAAAACTCTTCAAATTACATTCGTGAACGCGAATGTTTTTTGTTTTTGCTTCGCGAACGCGAAGGTAAACCGCAAACAAAAAGGAGGGCCGCGGCTCTCCTTTTCTTATCTTTTTTATTCCCCGAACAAGGTTTTCTCCACCGCTTCGGCATCGCCTTTGATGACGAGGGTGAGGCGGTCGGACATGAGGATGAAGCCATCAACCCCGGCTTCTTTGAGCTTCTCGCGGTCGAGTTTCTCATAGTCCTGCATCTTCAGCATGATGCGCGAGCCCTTCCGTTCGTGGGAGAGGACATTGTCTTCCCCACCTAGGGCTTCTAGATAGGCGGATTTCTCAATGACGCGGGCCTTGGGTTTGGCTTTCGTATTGATTAGGAGGATCAAAGCGACGGAAAGGAGCACTAGTCCCGCGAAAGCGAGGGCGATCCACCACGCGTTGTCGCGGAGGAAGTCATTGAAGGTCATCTCCAAGGTTCGATAAGAAAAGGGAAACATAATCATCGTGGAATAAGTATAATACTTAATAAGAGGTAATACCTATGTCCAATGCCATAGAAATCGAAGCGAAGGTCCTAGTTTCCAAAGAAGACCATAAGAAATTGGCCGAGGCTTTCCGCGGCAATACGCGTTATATGCAGACCAACTATTATATCGATTCCGAAGACCGCGCCCTCGCGAAGGCCGGGATCGCCCTTCGCATCCGCGAGAAGCAAGGCAAATACGAATTGACCCTCAAAACCCCTTTAAGCGAAGGCTTATTGGAGAAAAACGTCGCGATCGAGATGGAGGATTTCGCTGATCTTCGCGACTATGGCAAGTTCCCCAAAACCGACATCGAACGTTTCCTCCGTCAGCTCGATATCGACACGAAGGCATTGAAGATCCTCACCTCTTTGTCCACCGACCGCATCGACGTCGAGTATAAAGGCGGTTTGCTCTCCATCGACCGGAATAGCTATTCGGGCCAAACCGATTTCGAAATAGAATTCGAATACAATTCCCTCTCGGGGGCGGAGAAGATCATGAAGGAATTGCTCTCCTCTTACGACATCCCCTGCGTCTTCACCCACGAGACGAAGACCCACCGCGCGATGGCGGCGATTGGAAAATAAGCCGGGAAATCATATAGAAAATGCGGAGCGACGTGGCTCCGCATTTCTTTTATTTAAGGACGATAGGGAAGATCCAGATGATCCGGGGCGCCTTCCCCGCAGTTATCGCGGTGGGGGCAGGCTTCGCATAGGCTTTCGGCGTATCGCCTGGCCCTGGGGATGAAGGTGCGGATTTCCTCTTCGTTATAGCCGACCTGGACGCGATGGTCATCGACGATGATCGGGCGCTTGAGGATCGAGGGGTTCTCACGGATGAATTGGATGAGCTCGGAGACCTTCATCGAATCGAAATCGATGTTTTGTTCCTGCACGATCTTCGAACGGGTGGAGATGATGTCATCGGTCCCGTTCTCGCTTTTGGCGATGATCTCCAAGATGTCGTTCGCGGTGAAATCAGGGCCGAAGATATTCTTCGACTCATAGGGGATTTTCTGGTCATCGAACCATTTTTTGACTTTGCGGCAGCTGGAGCAGCTTGGGGAAACGTAGACTTTGATCATTGCGCGGATATTATACGGGCGCGCACGTTAAAAACGAGTATTATTTTTCGCTTGGCCTTATAATTTCCCCTATGGAAACGAAACGCTGCCTCATCTGCACGGACCTGGATGGCTCTTTGCTTTTGCCGGATGGCAGCCTTTCTTCCTATGCCGAAGAAACGCTTCGTCTACTAGAAAAGAAAGGGCATCTCGTGGTGCTTTGCTCCGGGAGGCCCTTAAGGAGCATCCTCCCCTACTACAATCAAGCCGATCTCCACGGCCCGATCATCGCTGATAACGGGGCGAGCCTCTATTTCCTAGAAAGCGAGGAATACCGTTATCCCCCCGAAATGGTGGAGGAGGTCTTCCATAAAGCCCAGGAGGCCATCTTCTCCTTCATGGCGGAAGGCGATAAGACCATCTACTTAGATAAGCCCGACCCCGTTTTGGCCAAATATTTCCCTTTCAAGGGAATGGAAATAAAAAGCCTAGAAGAGGGCGCGAAAGTAGAGGAGAGCTGCCATACCCTCCTCTTCGGCGTCAAAGAAGGGAAGGGGGGCATCCTTAAAGAAATCGCTTCCGCTTATCCTGGCGTCGGTTATCGTTCCTGGCACGGCGTTCCCTATGGCGAGTTTTATTTCCTTGCCGGGGGCAAAGGGGACCGCTTAAAGGAAATCCGGGCGCGAAATCATATCGAATTCACGGATATCTACGCGTTTGGGGATTCCGATAATGACGCGGGGATGCTTTCTTCCGCCGGTCACCCCTATGCGATGAAAAACGCCAAATCGCCCCATCTTAAATCCCTCTTTCCCTTAAGCGAAAAAAGCAACGCCGAGGACGGCGTCGCTTATGAGCTTAGAAAGATCTTCTCCTTATAGCCCCGCTTCCTTGCGGATGAAGGCGTCGATGGCTTCCACTTTTTCGCGGAGGCCTTTTTCTTCTTTGCCGACGGCTTCGATGTAGAACTTGACCTTCGGCTCGGTGCCGGAAGGACGGACGCAGAGGGTGGAGCCATCCTTCAGGATGTATTTCATCACATCGCTAGGCGGGAGGTTGATGGGTTCTTCTTTCCCGTCCGCGTAGATCATCACGCGGCGGAGGTAATCCCCGGTTTGGACGACGGGAATCCCGGCGATCTCTTTAAATAAAGAGGCGTGGAGATGATCCATCATCGCCTTCATCTTTCCGGCGCCTTCCATCCCCTCGAAGTAGGCGTCCTTCATCTCGGTGACGTGGTAGGCGAAACGCTTCTGCAGTTCGTCGAAAGCGACATCAAGCGTTTTGCCAAGGCGATGGTAATAAAGCGCCATTTCGGTGTACATGAGGATGGCCTGCACCCCGTCTTTATCGCGGACGAAGGGTTTGATCAAGCAGCCATAGGATTCCTCATACCCGAAGGCGAATTCGGGACCGTGCCCCACTTCTTCGTAATGGGCGATGCGGGAGCCGATGAACTTGAAACCGGTGAGGAAGGATTCGACCTTCACCCCATAATGGGCGCAGATGTCGCGGCCTAGGGAAGAGGTGACGATCGTGTCATACATGACGGAATCTTCCGGCAAAATCCCCTTCTTTTTCCGCTCGGAAAGCAGGTAATCGATTAGTAAAGCGCCGGATTGGTTGCCGGTCAGCCGTTCATAGGTGCCCTTGCTAGAAAGATAAGCAAGGCCGCAGCGGTCACCGTCAGGATCGGTCATCACCACGAGGTTCGCTTGGTATTTCTTCGCGTATTCGAGGGCGAGTTCCCAAGAGGAGGCCACCTCGGGGTTCGGGGATTTGGTCGCCCCGAAAGCAGGGTCATGGACGCATTGCTCTTTGACGGGGATGATCTCGTATCCGCAGTCTTGGAATACCTTCATCGCGCATTCGTAAGAGGCGCCATGCTGCGGGGTATATATGACCTTGAAGTCCTTCTTATCCAACTGAGGATTGAGTTGGCAACCTTCGACTTTTTCGCAATAGATATTGTCCATCTCCGGGCCGAAAACGATGGTTTTTCCCTTCTCTTTGGCTTCGGGGAGCTCATAGGAAAGCTCATCGCCCATCGCGTCTAAAATCGCGAACATCGGCTTGATCTTATCCGGGGTCAATTGGCAACCGGTCTCATCGTAGACCTTGTAGCCGTTATGCTCCTTGGGGTTATGGGAGGCGGTGATCATCACCCCGCCGATCGCGTGGGATTGCCTCACCGCAAAGGAGAGTTCCGGGGTCGGGCGCAATCCATCGAAGATATAGGCGTCGATGCCCATATCATTGAATTGCTTCGCGCAGAAAAGCGTGAATTCGCGGCTAAAGAAACGGTTGTCGTGGCTGATGACGATGCCGCGCTTCTTCGCCTCGGGGGAGAGGGAGAGGATGTATTTGGCATAGGCGACGTTGGCCCTGCCGATGGTTTGGTAATTGATGCGATTGGTGCCGGGGCCCAAAATCCCGCGCATGCCGGCGGTGCCGAATTCCACGTTCTTATAGAAAGCGTCGTTGCGGGTTTCCTCATCCATCGAGCGGATGGTCTTCTTATCTTCTTCGCTTACGCGGGGGCTATTTAGCCAACGTTGCATGTTCTCGATCACACTCATATCGTTACCTCTCCTTGATTATGTTATTTGCCCGTCAGCGTTTCAATGACCTCTACGAGGTCTTTGGGCAGCGTGGAAGCGATTTCTTTGCCTCTTAGGCCCAATAAGGGCCCGTTTACTTTGCCGAAGCGGAGTTTCGCCGCGTGGAGGAACTGCGATTCCAAACCGCAGAGCTTTTTGACTTTCCGGCAATCGGCGAAGTCCCCGTATTTCTCATCGCCGACGATCGGGTGGCCGATGGAAGCGAGGTGGACGCGGAGCTGATGGGTGCGGCCCGTGAGGAGATGAAGCTCCAGCAAGGTATAGTCCCCATAACGCTTCACGGAACGGTATTCGGTGATCGCCGTTTTGCCACCGTCTTTGACGGGGCAGATGCTGACGCGCCCGGAAAAGGAATCCTTTTTGAGGGGTTTATCGATGCGCCCATTCCCTTCGACATCCCCCACGACGAGGGCGAGATAGGTCTTTTCGATCTCTTCGCGTTCCTTAAATAGATCAGTCAGCGCCTTTAAGGCGGCATCGGTTTTGCCATAGCAAACTAGCCCCGAAGTATTGCGGTCCAAGCGATGGGCGGGGGAGGGGGTGAAGCTAGAGCCTTCCGGATCATATTCGCCTTTGAGGTATAGGTAATCCAAGACGGCGTTCCCTAAGGTCTCCCTGACCCCGGTTTTATCCCCATAGACCAAGATGCCCTTGGGCTTATCGACGATGAGGACTTTGTCATCTTCATAGGCAATCGGATAGGGGAATTCTTTTTTCTCGACGGGGCGGGGCTTGGCGAAGTCGGCGAGTTGGGCGTCGGTGACGTAGACGCGGACGACATCCCCTTCGGAGAGGATGAAATCCTTCTTCACCCAATGGCCGTTGACCTTGATGTCTTTTTTGCGGAACGCCTTGAAAATGAAGCCTAGTGGGGCCTCGGGCAGATACTTCCGGACGAACTTCTCGGCCTTCTGCCCGGCGTTGGATTTGGTGATGACGACTTCCTTCATCGGGAAAATCATACAACCTTCCTCCATTGGGAGGAAAGAAAACGCGAAATTGCGTGTTGAGTTTACTAGGGGTCTTGCCTATAATCTTGCTTGCCCGTTTTCGGGTAACGCGGAGGAATACCCAAGTGGTCGAAGGGGCGGGCTTGGAAAGCTCGTAGGCTTGTAACAGGGCGCCAGGGTTCGAATCCCTGTTCCTCCGCCATCATCGATTGTCGAGACACGTACATAAAAGTGCGTGTTTTTTCTTATTTTTGGGCATTTTTCACTATATTTGACCTTGTGAATATAACTTTAACCAATTTGTAACTGGACACATAAAAACCCCGTGAAAAATCTGGACGGACACGAGGTTTAAACTATTTATATTCTATGGCTTAAGACGTTCAAGTTCTTTCATGAACGCTTTATCGTCTTGGGGTTACAGTGTTTTGATACAACGCAATATTTTAATAAATTACTGCATCGTTAGCGGTATATTCTTTTAAAGAATCAGCCTTAACTTGAATGCAAATATAAGAAATACCTTCTTTGTCACTGGCTTTAAACTGTCTTTTAGTGGTTGGTGCAACTTTAATAACATCACCTTTATTTAAAGTCACTACTTCTTCATCTAAAGTAGCGGTTCCTTTGCCTTCTAAGACAATATAGATTTCTTCATTGTTTTTATGAGAGTGGACAAAAGGGACACCTGCGCCAGCTGGAAGATTATTAAAAGATACTTCCGCTCCGGTAAGACCTAATAGGTCATGTAATTCTGTTCTTGGTTCATTACCAACATTAACTTTTGTGTAATTTTTCATTTTCTTTTTTCTCCTTGTGTCTATATTTAATCAATTTATTTTAAAAGAAAAAAGTACGCACCTTTTTGTAACTACGTATTCATTTTGTTATGCGTGATGTATAATAAAGTTACTTGAGGTCAATAAAATGAAAAAGAAAAGTGAATTACCAGCATGTCCAGTTGCCACTACCGTGTCACTCATTGGGAGTAAATGGAAATTATTAATCATTAGAAATTTAAGGACTAGACCATGGAGATTCAATGAACTCCAAAGATCTTTAGAAGGGGTTTCTCAAAAAGTGCTAACCATTTCCTTAAAAGAAATGATTAATGATGGCTTAGTTACTAGAAAAGACTATAAAACCAATCCACCTAAAGTAGAGTATTCATTAACTGAATTAGGATTAAAAATGATGCCAGTAGTTGATTCAATGGCAGAATTTGGAAATTATTACAAATCGTTATAAGTTTATAGCTAAGTAAAAAAATAAAAAGGACTGACACATTGTATCAATCCTATTTAACTAAGTTGACAACAACTTCTTTTTTTATAACAATCAATTCATTAATCGACAATTGGACTTTGAAATGTATTCATTCATCGACAATTGGAGACAACAAAGAAAAAAGGCTCCTAGGTGCGAACTTAGGAGCTTTTTGTTTTTCTATCACCTTTTCTTCAATGGGTTCCGTTGTTTTATCTTCCCACGCGGATTATATCCCTGCCAGCAATCAAGAATAACTTGAACAAAAAACACGCACGGGAAGGTGCGTGTTTTCCGTTTATCTAGGGTTATTCGAACATCGGGGTCGATAGGTAACGTTCCCCGGTGTCGGGCAGCAAGACGACGATGGTTTTGCCTTCGTTTTCCTTGCGTTTAGCCAGGGTAATCGCCGCGAACAAGGCCGCACCAGAGGAGATGCCGACCAATAAGCCTTCCTTATGCGCGGATAATCTTCCGGTTTGGAAAGCGTCCTCGTTGGTGATGGGAAGGATTTCATCATAGATGGAGGTGTCTAGCGTCTTCGGGACGAAACCCGCGCCGATCCCTTGGATCTTATGCGGGCCGGCTTCGCCTTTGGAAAGGACGGGCGAGGTCGCGGGCTCCACCGCTACCACTTTGATGGAGGGCTTCTTCTCTTTGAGGTATTTCCCGGTGCCGGAGATTGTTCCCCCGGTGCCGACCCCGGCGACGAAATAATCGATTTCCCCATCCAAATCCGCGTAGATTTCCGGGCCAGTGGTCAGATAATGGATCTCGGGGTTCGCCGGATTGGTGAACTGCGAGGGCATGAAGGCGTGGGGGATCGTCTTCAATAATTCATCGGCTTTCTCGATCGCCCCCTTCATCCCTTTCGCCCCTTCGGTGAGGACGAGCTCCGCCCCATAGGCCTTTAGGAGATTCCGTCGTTCGATGGACATCGTCTCCGGCATCGTGAGGATGATGCGAAGACCTTTGGAGGCGGCGACCATCGCCAAACCGATCCCGGTGTTCCCAGAAGTCGGTTCCACCAAGACGGTGTCTGGATGGATAAGCCCTTGCTTTTCCGCTTTCTCGATCATCGCTTTGGCGATGCGATCCTTGACGCTGCCAGCGGGATTGAAGGATTCGACCTTGGCGATGATGCGCGCTTTTAGGCCGAGTTCCTTCTCGATGTTCTTCAGTTCGACAAGCGGGGTCTTCCCCACGGTGTCGATGATGCTTTCGTAGACTTTCATAACTTTTTACCCTTTACCTATCTGTTTACTAGGCTTACAATATTCTAGCATCCTGTTTTTCTAAGGTCAACGAAGATAACCCATATGAAAAGTAAAAAAATCCTAACGTTCCAAGATATCTCCTGCTACGGGCAGTGCTCCATCACGGTGGCGCTCCCCGTATTAAGCGCCTGGGGCATCGAGACCGCGATCCTGCCTAGCGCCATCCTCTCCACCCATACCGCGGGGTTCAAGGATTTCGTCGTCCATGATCTAAGCGATGAGATCCCCCACATCCTCGCCCATTGGGAAAGGGAACACATCCAATATGACGCCTTATACGCGGGGTATCTTGGGGAACTAAGGCACTTCGAACAGGCTAAAGAAATCAAAAGGAAACTATTAAGCGAAGGCGCGCCCTTCGTCCTCGACCCCGTCATGGGGGACGCGGGGAAGCTCTATCCCGCCTTCGACCAAGCCTATGTCGAAGGGATGAAGGGTTTGGTCAAAGAAGCGGATTACCTCCTCCCCAATTTGACCGAAGCCTGCCTACTTACCGGCCTCCCCTACCAAGAAGCCTATGACGAAGCCTATATCCACAAAGTGATTGATGGGCTGCGTTTCTTAGGGGCGAAGACCATCGTCCTCACCGGCGTCTCCTATCGAAAAGGGATGACGGGGGTCGCTTATTTTGATGAAAAAGGATACCGCTACTTCGAGCATGAACGGATTGACCGCTCCTACCACGGGACGGGGGATATCTATTCCTCGACCTTCCTTGGGGCCTTGCTTAGTGGAAAAGACGGCTTTGAGGCTTCTAAGCTCGCCGCTTCCTTCGTCGTGGAGGCGATCAAGAACACCGTCGGGGATGAATCCCATCCCTATGGGGTCAAGTTCGAGCCGTTACTCGTCGATTTCATCCAGGGGGCAAGGAAATGAAACTATCTTCCAAGACCATCGCCGCAATCAAACTCTTCGTCGATTTAGGCGAGCATTATGATGAGGGTTTCATCTCCCTATTAGACGTGGCTGAACGGAAGGATCTTTCGAAGAAATTCCTAGAGCAGATCGTCCCGATGTACAAATCGCGCGGATTGCTCCTATGCACCCGCGGGAATCAAGGGGGGTACCGCCTTGCCAAACCCCCGAAGGACATCAGCCTCAAAGACATCATTTACCCATCCGAAAGTTTCTTTCAGCCAGGGGATGTGAAATACCCGCCCATCGAAGAAGCCTTAAAGGAATTCGAAAAGAAAACCGCGGACTATTTCGCCGCGATTTCCCTATCGGATTTGATCGAGAAGCAACGGGAACAGTACGCGGTTTCTTACGTGATTTAAAAACCTAGCGCCGGGAAATAATGGCTTAGGATCACATAGGCCGCGAGGAGGATGAGGATGATGCCGCCGACGATCCCGGCGATTTCGTATTTCCCCTTAAGCCATTTCATGATCTGCTTGCCAAGGAATAGGCCCACCAGGGACAAAGAGAAAGTCAAAACCAAGATGATCGAGACGTGCAGCCACACGGTCGCGGTATTCGATAACCCCGCGTGCATCGCCACCCCGGCCGCCAAGGCATCCACCGCCGTGGCAAAGCCATAGAAAAGCACTTCCTTGACGGAGAAGAGGCGTTCTTTCCGATTCTCCTCGGGTTTCCGCAATTCCGAAATCGATTCGATGAGCATCTTCCCGCCGATGAATAGCAATAAGGCGAAAGCGATCCAAGCCACCGTCAAAGAGGCGATGTTTCCCGCCTCGGTCCCCGAAGCGGCCCCGGCGAGCACTTCCACCAACTCAACAAGCCAGAATCCGATCAGCGGCATCAAGGCCTGCATGAAGCCGAAGACCCCGGCGATGAAGAAAGAACGCTTTTTATTGATGTCGCGGTAAGTGAGCCCATCGGTCAAGGCGACGGAAAAGGCATCCGCGGATAATCCGATCCCGAGCAAGAAGATCTGCAATAGAATCAGGAAGGTCATGCCTCATATCATACGCTCAGGAAGCGGAATTATCCCCTTTTTCTTTGCGCGCGCGATTATTTAAGGAAAATAGTCTATAATGGCAGGGCCTATTGGCAGATAAGGATTTTATCTATTATGCAATTATTCGTCGACAGCGATTGCGACATCTCCCGCAAAGAAGCGGAAAGCTATGGCGCCACCTTCATCCCGATGCCCTATTACATCGGCGAGCAGGAAGTCGTGCCTTATGAAGATTGGGAGGAATTCGATGGCCATGCCTTCTATGATTCCCTCCGCAAGGGCACCTTGCCCACCACCGCCGGGTTATCCGCGGCCAAATACATCGAGATCTTTGAACCGGCCTTTAAAAAAGGCGGGGAGATCCTCTACCCCCACTTCTCCGCGGCGATGACCGTCACCTTCAACGCGATGCATCAGGCCATCGATGAGCTGAAGGCCAAATACCCGGGCGTCCGTTTCGAGGAGATCGACCTCAAAGCCATCACGATCGGGGCCTACGTCTCCCTCCTAGAGATCCTTCAGATGGCCAAAGACGGCAAGAGCATCGATGAGATCCTCGCTTGGGCGAAAGAGGAGATCGACCACTTCGCCTGCTACTTCTTCGTCGATGACCTCCGTTTCTTCGCCCATTCCGGACGCGTCTCGCATTTCTCCGGCTTCATGGGCAACCTCATCGGCATCAAGCCGATCATCCAGATCAACGATGAGGGCAAGATGGATTCCATCGGCAAAGTCACCGGCAGGAAGAACGCCTTGAAAGCCTTAGTCAAATACGTCGAAGACCTCGGCGACGACATCAAGAACCATCCCTTCGTCCTCGGGGACACCGATGCCCCGGAGCTCGCCAACATCGTCGAGAGGATGCTCCGCGAGAAATTCGGCGATGACCTCAAGATCGTGCGCTGCTACTGCAACCCCACCGCCGGCAGCCACAGCGGACCCGACGGGGTCGGCGTCGCCTTCCACGCGAAACATCGCTAAGCAAAAACGGGCATCGGCCCGTTTTTCTTATAGAAAAAGGATCTCGCGAGGAGATCCTTTTCGTTATTCGGCTTTTTCTTCGGCGGGCGCTTCGGGTTCGGCCGCCTCTTCCTTTGCAGGCTCTTCGGCGGGTGCGGGATCTTCCTTTTCCGGAGCGGGCTCGGCTTCGACCTTTTCTTCGGCTTCCACCTCGACCACTTCCTCTTCCTCATCTTCGAGGGCGAGGCGCTGGGCGCGGCGCTGGGCGCGCTCGGAATCGCGGTCGCCGCTTCTAGCGAAGACGCAGAGGGCGATGATCCCGATGGCGAGTCCGACGCCGAGGATGATGAGTCCCCACCAACGGTATCCCATCTTCGACCACGGGACGAGCCAAGCGTTCTCGGAGTTCTTCACCCAGTTATCGCTGGCCTTGACGGGCAAGTGGGAACCGATGATGCCAAACACCAAAAAGACGAGGCCCAGCGTCGCCAAGGTGGCGGCGATGGCATACCAGACGAGTTCTTTCCTCGGCAAAAAGGTCTTTTTGGTCGGCATGGCGGATTAGGCTTTCTTGGCGGCTTCTTCGCGGGCCGCGGCGGCGGCGTTGTTGGCGTTCACCTGGGCGACGAGGGCATCCATCTGATCCTGGTAGAAACCACGGGGGGCTTCGCCGGGCTTGGCGGTGGAAGGATCGCCGAAGAGGACGATCTCAGCATCGCGGAGATAGACGCCGATGAGCTCGCGGGTCTCGCGGAAGACATCCGGGAAACGTTTGCCGGCGGGCAAATCGCGGCGGCCGGTGCAGTTCTCGACGATGGCGTGGATCTTGTCTTCCATCTCTTTGTAGACGAGGTCATGCTCGATGGCGTTGGCGCGGATCGTGCCGATCTGCTGGATGACGGTTTGGATATCCTGGCCGATGAAGTTGGAGGCCGGGGATTCGGCGCCGTGGGCTTCGTTGCGGGCGACGTTGTAGTCGGCGAAGAGCTTCTCGAGGAGCATGGTCAAAACCATGTAGGCGAGGCCGCGGTAGGCGTGGTCTTCCATCTCGAAGAGCTTCTGGCCATCGGTCATGTCGAGCTGGGCGCGTTCTTCGTCGGTCTTGGCCGCGCGGAGGCGGTTGAGGCCATCTTGGAGGGCGCCGCGCATCATGGCGGTCAGGTTCTCATGGATCTGGATGACCGGTTTGATGAGCGAAAGCAATTGGGCGGAGTCGACTTCGACTTTGTCGCCGTTGACGCGGAGGATGGTGGATTTTTCGCCGTAAACGGATTCGGCGAAGTCGCGGATCATCTTCTCGAGGTTCGCGCCGTTTTCGCCGTTGTTGGGAATGAAGACTTTCTTGAGCCAAGTGTCTTGATCGACCTCCGCGAGGACGGCGGCCTTGCGGTGGTTGTAGTTCGCGATCGGGAACTCACGGTTGGGCAGCGCGTATTCGAGGCTGCTGCGGATCTCAACCGCGTAGTGCGCGATGGTAGCGATGACTAGAGTGTTGTTATTCATCGGAATCTCCTTTTGTTTTCTCGGGGGATGGGCTATCCGCCGAAGGGTATAGCCATTTCTCAAGATCAGCGAATTCTTTGATGACGTGGGTGGCCTCCCGCTTCACCCTGCCGAAGGCATGCTCCATGCAGAAGGAGCTGTTCGGATGGGCGCGGAACATCGGCACGTCGTTGCCTGAATCGCCGACAACCGAAACATTATCGGGCGAAATACCTTGCGAATCAAGATAAAAGGCAAGGCCGGAGGCTTTTGAGCACCCCTTAGGGGTGATTTCTATGAATTGGTCGAACCAATTGATATGGAAGTCCGGGTACTTCTCCTGCAGGTGACGGGAGAGCTCGGAGGCGGCTTTTTGCTTCTTCTCGGTGAGGCCGACCATCATCATCAGTTTGAGGGCTTTCCGCTCATCGATCATCCGCTCGAAGATCTCATCGCTTAGGACCTGGGGCTCGCGATAGACGAACTGGGTGGATTGATAAGCCCAGAACATGAAACGGGCGAAGTTCTTCAGATTCCTCTTGGGGATGACCATGTTGTAATCCGCGGTGGTGAGGATCGTGAAAAGGAAATCCCCGGAATCGATCAGCTCATAGGCCAAAGCGCGGAATTCCTCGGGCTCGAAGGCTTGGATGATCTGCGTTTTGCCGTCGACCTCCATGATCGTGCCGGACCCCCCGATCATGTCGAAGGGGACTTCGAGGTATTTCCTGGCTTGGGAAGCGAAGCAGGTGCCGCGGGAAGAGCATAGGACCAGGCGGTTGCCATCGTCGGTCCACTTCTTCAGGAAGCGCTTGGTCTTCTTGCAGACCATGGTGAAACGCCGACGGGGATAGAACAGGGTTCCGTCGAGGTCGGTTACCAATACTTTTCCTGCCATACGCGCCGATTATAGGCGTAGACGCGAGGAAAAGAAAGCCTAACGCGACGAAGAAGAGCGCCTAACAAAGTAAAACCCCGGCGGTTTTGGCCACCGGGGGTATATGGAGGGAAGAGATTCCTTATTTAAGCTTGTTCTCGGCCTCGAGGACGCCATAGCCGCCGTCGACGCGGCGATAGACGACGCCGATGCGATCATCTTCCTCATCGAGGTAGAGGAAGAAATCGTGGTCGAGGGCTTCCATGCGGGTGATCGCCTCATCGATGCTCATCGGCTTGAGGAGGATCGATTTGGAGCGGACGACTTCCTCGGCTTCTTCTTCGGCGGCTTCGGCTTCGAAGTTTTCGTAGGCGATGGCTTTGCCAAGGGATTCTTTCTCTTTCTTGCGGTCCATGCGGGTTTTGAGCTTCCGCATCTGGCCTTCGAGTTTGTCAACGGCGAGATCGACCGCGGCATAGAGGTCATCGTTCTTGACCTCGCAACGGAAATCCATCTCTTTCGTGAAGATCGTGATCTCGACCTTGGCCCCGACCGTATAGGATCTGACGACCGCGCGGCAGAGCACATCGTCATTAATGACGAAGTACTTGTCCATGCGGGAGAGCTTCTTCTCGATGTCAAAGCGAATGGCATCGGTCACGTGGATGTTCTTTCCGGTGATTTGGTATTTCATTGTTACCCCTCCTAAGGGTTTTGGTAATTCTATTTTAACGCATTTCTTTTCTAAGAAAAGGCCAACAGGGCAAAAACTTAAATCCGCGGGGGATTTGATGGGGTTTTCAAAGAAAAAAGGGCGCGGGGCCCTTTTCGTTTATGCTTGCTTGGCGAAGAATTCTTTAAGCGAAGCGACCTTGTCTAATTTCTCCCAAGGGAGATCGAGATCCGGGCGCCCGAAGCAGCCGTAATTGCAGATATCGGAATACTTCCAAGTCGGTTCATTGAGGTGGAAGGCGGCGTTGATCGCCCCCGGCCTCGCGTCGAAGAAGGTCTTGATGGCGCGCAAGATGATGTCCTCATCGATCTTCGCGGTGCCGAAGGTCTCGACGGAGATGGATAAGGGTTCCGCCACCCCGATCGCATAGGAGAGTTCGACCTCCAACTTGGAGGCCGCCCCGGCGGCGACGAGGTTCTTCGCGATATAGCGGGCGTACATAGAGGCGGAACGGTCCACTTTGGAGGGATCCTTCCCGGAGAAGGAGCCACCCCCGTGATGGCCATAGCCCCCATAGGTGTCGACGATGATCTTCCTTCCCGTGAGCCCGGTATCCCCCGCGGGGCCGCCGATGACGAATCTACCGGTCGGGTTGATAAAGACCCGGTACCCCTTGGCAAAGCCGAAAGAAGCGGCCACGGGGTCCATGATTTGCTCTTCCACATATTTTTTGAACGCGGATAAATCGACATCCGGGTCATGCTGGATCGACATCAATAGGGTATCGATTTTTGGGGATTCGGGATCGGTGTAATCGATGGTGACTTGGCTCTTCATGTCCGGCCGCGCGTCTTTGAATTCGCCCGATTTCCTAAGGATCGTCGCCGTGCGGACGAGCTTATGGGCGATCGATAAGGCCAAAGGCATATAGCCTTCGGTTTCGTCGGTGGCAAAGCCGAACATGATGCCCTGGTCCCCAGCACCTTGAGCCAAAGGATCGCCGCGGTCGACCCCCATCGCGATGTCGGGGGATTGCTTCTTGACGAGCACTTCGATCTGACAGGTATCCGCGCCGATGCCTTTTTCAGGGGAGGTGTAGCCGATCTCACGGAGTACCTTCCTGGCGATGCCTTCGAAATCGACGGCGCCTTCGCAGGTGATCTCCCCGCCGATGACGATCTTTTCGGTGGTGGCGAAGACTTCGCAGGCCACGTGGGCGTTCTTATCTAGACGCAGACATTCGTCCAAAATGGCGTCCGAGATCTGATCGCAGACCTTATCGGGATGCCCTTCGGAGACGGATTCGCTGGTGAAAAGTCTTTTCTCTTTCATATTGATTCCTCCTGCCGAGGTAAGAAAAACCTCCCACAAGGTGGAAGGTCATCTTTCGATAGGAGACTTCCGCAAGGCATCGTTCCTCTTTGTGGGGAGAGGCTATAGCGAGCACTTACCGTGTTCACGGAGTTGCTAGCGCCCTGGTTACGCTATCGGAGGCGCTTCTTGATGTCCGGCTTTTCGTTCGGCGGTGATATCTTAGGGGCTATGGGCCATGATTTCAAGACGATCTTTCTTATTAAAGAAAATGGCCTCGATTATCGGGGAAAACCGGACAAAAGCGTTGTGATTTTCCTAGGCAAACAAATAGGGCTCTGAAAGAATTGCGGAATCGGGGAGAAAAAGGCTGCTCGCCACCAAAATCCTCCGAACGCCCGTTTCTTATTAGGAATGGGGGCGGACGGCCTTCCTTATGTCCGGTCTTCCTATTTGTGCCTACCCAATAGGGAAGGCGATAACCTCGATTCCGGCGTCCCCGTCGATTTTCCAATCGCGCACACCTATCCCGATATGGCCTCCTTCGACTTCTTGGGGGATTTCTCCCACTTCTTCGATCCCTCCCTCGTCGGCGAATACCTAAGTTCCGTTTATAACCAATAAGGAAGAAACCCTGCTATTTTAGGAAAAACCGCGGGCTGGAACCCGCGGCAAAATTCCTTTAGGACAAACGCCCTTATTTGTTTTTACGGATCGTCTGCCCTCCGTCTTCGCTAACGGCAATGGGCGTTCCGGTATCGCCGGGATATTCATAGAAATTCTTCCCGTCTTCGGAATAATAAGTCTTGCCATCGGCTTCATAACGCTGATACCGCGCAATCCTCTCCCTTTCGGCTTCATCCAGATAATCCATATAGCCGTCATGGAAGCGGAAAGAACGGTAATAGCCATCTAAGGCCGAAAGGCCCGCCACATCATACCCTTCGGGGATGGCGACGACCGCAGAATCGATCGAGCCTTTGGCGATCCCCCAATTCCGCGTCTGGGGAATCATCGTGGTCAAGAACATGATGATGGCCTGATAAGGAATGCTTTCGAAGAACAAAACCAAGCGGAGGATGTAATTGAACGCCGCTAAAGCGGGTTTTTCGCGGAAATAGCTCTTAACGAATTCTTTATCCTCGGGAGCGAGCCTTTTGAAAAGCGCGTCGTAAGAGGATTGGTAGCCCGCCTGCTTGAGCCCCAATACGGAGAAGAACAGATACCCCGCGACGATGGCGATGATGCCAAACCAGCCAAACGAGACGAGCATGACGACGCCCAAAACGATGGACAAAGGCGCCCCAAGCATCGCGATAAGCGCGCGGATGAGAGCCTTTTTCCCCGTCATCTGGTATTTAAGCGAAAGGACGACGGTCAATAGTTCCTCTTCGCTTGCTCCCTTCTTGAAGTCGGCGAAATCGCGGCGCGAAACGAAGAAATCGCGCACTTTCAATTGGACGGGGGCGGAGGAAGCGAAGCGCTCATCGCTTTCATAGGAATCAGCAGACCCCTGCGCCGCCTCTTTGAGCGCGGGATTGACCGTTTCTTCGTTAGCGGATTGAGGAAGAGGCATAGAAGCCTGAGGCGTCGCTTTTCTTTCCCTTTTGGGAAGCGTGACCATCTTCCTTATCGCCAAAATCAAGCACGGGATGGAAACGAGGGTCAGGATAGCCGCGAACGAGCCCATCTCCGCGACGAAGCCGAGAGTAGAGAGGAAGCCGCCATAGATGAGGCTACCTACTAGCAGATATAGCGGCGCGGAGAGGATGCCGAGGGCGCTTGCGACGATAGAGGGGATCATATCCGTCTTGCGCAAATCGTCCTTTTTTGATCTGCTAGCAACGAGGATCACCGCA
The DNA here is from genome assembly GCA_900317295.1 of uncultured Erysipelotrichaceae bacterium. Lineage (GTDB taxonomy): Bacteria > Bacillota_I > Bacilli_A > RFN20 > CAG-826 > Alloenteromonas. Next base: position 14,281 of record ONGB01000006.1, on the reverse strand, counting down.
TATAGGTTTAGCCCAAACACGATGATCTGGAATATAGCATTTATCCAGAAAGACCCGCCGCTAAAACGGGCGACGACTGGTGCGCCGATGGCGGCGATGGTGGAGAAGATGAGCAAGACGATGGGGCTTTTTGGGGTCGCTGGGCGGGCTTTTTGGTTTTCGTCTTGTTCCTGCTGACGCGTCAAGCCTGCCATCGAGAAGATGGAAACAAGCAATAAAGGCAGGCCCAAAAGGGAGATAGAAAGCAATCCGCCCGCGACGATGGCCGGGACGAAATGCCCTTTCTTGGTCTTTCCGTTTCGCGCGGAGACGGAAACGAGCAAGAAGGAAATGAGGCAAAGGAGGAAGAGCAAGGCCCCCACGCCGATAAAGACATACCCACCGACGTTGACAAAAGAGATCAGGGTGGGGTCTTCGCCAGAATAATCGACAATGGGGAAACCGAAGCCGCCTACGTAACCCGGCGTTCCATCCGGATTGACATAACTGGTGGTGAAATAGCCAAGGACCCTCCAATGGTATTGATAGTCCAGGAAGGAGACGATCCCGAACCCAACAAGCGCTAAGCCAAGGATCGCGTGAATAAGCGAGACCGCGAGAAAGCCAGGGAAACGATATTTTTTCTGCATTGGGAAAGCCTTTCTTTTTATTCTAAAATCATATCCCCTCCCCCGCGTTTGTGCCAGACTATCCGTGGCATTCTCCTTATATGTGTTTCTTGGACGGAAACATTGTGAGACCGGATGCCTTTTTCGCTTCAGGGATTTTGTCTCACATCATTTGGAATTGAACGATCTTTCTTAAAGAAGAAAAGCATTGCCTGACTTTGGATCAAACCGGACAAATTGGCCTATCGCAAGAAAGCAAATCGGACAAATTGGCCGATTTCCTTTTTTTTGAATAGGACAATCGTCAAGAAAACCAGAGTTGTTTCCTTTAAAGAAAAATGCCCACGATTCCGCAGGCATTTTCGTTTTAGGCTTCCTGCGCCTTCAAGGCGTGCAGGGCTTTGCTCAGTTGGTCGGGGCAAGACGTATTTCCCGTCCGGCTCCCGCGGCAGGGAATCCCCTCGAGTCTAGCGATGACCTCATCGATCTTCATCCCTTTGACGAGTTGCCCGATGCCATAGATGTTGCCGGGGCAGCCGCCCACGGTCTTATAGGAAAGGATGGTCATCGTCTCCGGATCGTAGACGATCTCCATCTCTCGCGAGCAGACGTTTTGGGGTTTGTAGACAAAGGTCTTTTCCATGGGATTAAAGCTTGACGATCTCGCCGTAGACTTCGCCGAACGCGGCGGAAGCGTTGCATTCATCGGTATCGATGTGCATGGCCAAGGCAAATTTGGGGGAAACGCGGATGACGGTGTCGCCGAAGACGGTGCAGCGGCCGCCTTTGCCCTTGACGAGGACATTGACGATCTCGCCGTTTTCGACGCCGTATTCCTTCGCGTCTTCCGGGGTCATGTGGATGTGGCGCTTGGCGATGATGACGCCTTCTTTGAGCTCGACTTCGCCCGCCGGGCCACGGAGGGTGCAGGCGCCGGAGCCGGCGATGTCACCGGATTCGCGTACCGGGGCGGTGAGGCCGAGGGTGCGGGCGTCGGTGAAGCTCACTTCGACTTGGTTGGCCGAGCGGACCGGTCCGAGGATGGAAAGCGCGGCGGAAGGACGGGGACCGTTGGGGTCTTTTTTGTTGTAACCGACGACTTCGACTTTGTCGGTAGAGGCGAATTGGCCGGGCTGGGAGAGCATTTTGCGCACTTCGAGCTCATGGCCTTTGCCGAAAAGGATCTCCAGCGTCTCTTGGGTGACGTGGACGTGGCGGGCGCTGGTTTCGACTAAGATGGGTTTGGGCATAGATAACTCCTTTTGCTATCGATTCGCTGGGATTATACCACCCACGCGAAGGTTCGACTAAAGAATTACTTCTTTCCCGTGCCGCTTGGAGAAAAAGACGATGCTTTGGTTCAGGAAGAAGCGCAAAACGCCTAGGAATCCATCAATGAGGATCTTTAAGATCAGCAACTCCGGCCATAGGTGGTCGAATAGCTCCGTCAAGCCATAGGAAATCCCCAAAGTGATCAAGGCGAGGATCAAGTATTTCCAGGCGGAGCGGAGGATATCGCGCTTCCGATGGAACACCCAGAAGAAGAGTAAGAGGAAATTGAACACCATCGAGGCCGAACGGGCGATCGCCTGGGCGTAAAGGTTGGCCAAGGGATCGGAGGCGGCGTTGGTATAGACGGTATAGATCAATAAAGCGAATAACCCGATGTCCAAGAAATAGGAAAGCAACCCCGTGATGACATAGGAAATTGGCGCGTGCATGATGCGGCAAGAATCGATGAAGGGGCGGAAATGCGTCCCTTTGTTGTTGTCCTCGTAGATCGTTTGGATCGTGATCTGATGCAAAGAGGTTTCTTTGACGGCGGCCATCAGGAAATTGCTTTCGTATTCGAAGCGGCTTCCATAGGTGTCCAAGGACAGGGGGTATAGATTCTTAGGAATGGCGCGTAGGCCCGTCTGCGTATCCAAGCAATCCACCCCGGTGGCGAAGCGGAAATACCGGCGCATCCACGTGTTGCCGCTTTTGGATTTCTTGGGCATCTGCGAGAAATCGCGCACCCCGAGGATCAGCGCATCCGGGTGGGACATGCATTCGTTTTCGACCCTGAGGATATCCTCATAAGCGTGCTGGCCATCGCTATCGGCGGTGAGGATGAAGTCGAGGTCCGGATGGGCGGCAAGCAGGTGCTTCATCCCTTCTTTGAGGGCGTTCCCCTTCCCTTTGTTCCCGCGGTAGCCGATCACCTCGAAGGGGGTTTCTTTGGCAATCGAATCGAAAACGGGATCGAAGGATTCCTCCGACCCATCATTGACGATTAAGAAAGCGGCGAACTCATCGCCTTTGAATTGCTTAAGGAAAGGCAGCACCTTCTCCCCAGGTTGGTAGATCGGTATCAACAGGGCGATTTTCATACGGCAAGTTTGAGACTTTGAAAATCGATTGTAAAGAGCGATTGGGGCTATCCCGAAAGTCAAAAAAGGCCTATTCTTTCCTAGGAAAGGAGGTTAGCCCATGCCCGAGGAAGAAAAGGAACCTCTCCCCGAAGAGGAAGCAGAACTCGAAGAAGAGACCAAAGACGAATCCGGCATCGACGTCGAGAAGACGAGCCTCGAAGAGCTCCGCGAAGTCATCGCGAAGAAAGACCGGCAGGGCTTGCTCTCCATTTTCGAACGCGTCCCGACCATCGATATCGCCGAAGCGGCCGATGATCTGGAACCCACCGAACTGATTTATATCTTCCGCAACGTCGAAAGCTCCTGGACCGCGGATTTCTTCGATGACCTTACCCAGGACACCAAGGAACGCCTCGTCCAAGCAATGACGGACAAAGACCTCGTCAAGCTCATCAACTCCCAGGCGACCGACGACATCGTCGACACCGTCGGCGACATGCCCGCGAACCTCGCCTCCCGCGTTTTGAAAGCCGCGGATAAGGAAATGCGCGCCGACATCAACGCCTTATTGAAGTATAAGGATGGGACCGCCGGGGCCTTGATGACCACCGACTACATCGAATTGATCGGCTCCCTCTCCGTCGAAGCGGCGATGAAGGCCATCCGCGAACGCGGGAAAGACGCGGAGACCATCTACACGATCTTCGTCCGCAACCGCCAACGCGAATTCGTCGGCACCGTCGACCTCGATGACCTCATCTTCGCCGACCCGCAAGACAAACTCGACGACATCATGAATAGCGACGTCGTCTCCGTCCAAGCGACCACCGACCAGGAAGAAGTCGGCCAAATCTTCCGCCGCTACGACCTCAACGCTCTCGCCGTCTTGAATGACGACGACCGCCTCGTCGGCGTCATCACCATCGATGACGCGGTCGACGTCATGACCGAAGAGTCCAGCGAGGATATGGCCCGTATGTCCAACATGGAGCCGACGGAGAAGCCCTACCTCGAGCTTTCCCCATGGGAAAACGCGATGAAGTGCATCCCCTGGATCATGGCTCTATTGGTGCTTGGCACCTTCACCACGATGGTCCTCAACCGTTTGGAGAGCAAAGCGATCTTCACGAACCTCCCCATCCTCATCGCCTTCGTGCCGATGCTGATGGATACCGGCGGTAATGCCGGCGGCCAGACCACGGGCTTGATGATCCGCTCGCTCGCCTTGAAGGAATTCTCCCCGAAGGACATCCACCGTGTTCTATGGCGCGAATTCCGCTCGGCCCTCGTGGTCGCGGCGGCCATCGCCTCCTTCAGCTTCTTCTGGCTGCTCATAGAGCAATATACCGGCATCGTCGAGCTCGGCGTGCTTGGAGAAGGCACGGGGAGCAGAGTCGATCTCTCCGGCATGAACATCTGGAAAGGCAACTGCTGGAACTGGGAATTCGGCTACCACGCGCTCATCAACGCCGGCTTAATCGGCGTAACGATGTTCGCCGCGGTGACCGTCGCCAAACTCGTCGGCACCTTGCTCCCGATCGGCGCGGCGGCGATCAAGAAAGACCCGGCTCTCCTCTCCCAGCCCTTGCTCACCACGGTGATGGACGTCACCACCCTGATGATCTATTGGGCGGTGGCGATGGCCTTCTTCCCCCAATTCGCATCGTAAAGCCTAGCCCCTCGTCAAGCGAGGGGTTTTCTTTTATGATAAAAAGTCGTTAGGGAGGTTCTCCTATGGCTAACAAAGAAAAGAAAAAGAAAGGGATCCGCTGGTGGGGCGTTTTGCTCATCATCCTCGGCGCGACCATCCTTTTGTCCCCGATCATCGCCGGGGTCACCCTGTATCTGCTCATCAATGACTCCACGATCGCCAAATACGAGCACACCCCGGACACCGACGTCCCGACCGTCATGAAAGAGGCCTTCATCGGCGGCATCGACGACACGGGGAACCCCGAATCCCCCAACCACGGCAAAGTGCATTTCCGTCTTACCGAGCAAGACCTCAACGACGTGCTTTACTATTCGCTCAACAACACTTTGGATAGTTCCGGCGCCTCGCAATATATCAGCGGCTACTACGCCGACATCACCGAAAAGAATTACGTCTTTGCCGTCTCCGGACACTTCAAGAACATCGTCTCCACCTGCGTGAAATTGGTCACCACTTTGACCACCGACGTCAAAGTCGACGGGGAAGACGCCTTCGTCTTCACGATCAAAGACGCGAAGATCGGCCATATGAGCGGCCTCGCCTCCATGGCGAAGACCATCATCTCCTGGCTGCCTAACGAGCTTGATCCCTCGATCATCGAAGATGGGCTCGCCGCCGCAGGTCTTCATATGACCATCGACGTGAAGAATCTCCGCATCGTCTATAAGACGGCGGACCTGCTCGATGACCTCGAGAAGATGGTCGGCAAAGTGCTCACCTCCATCGACGACCCCGCGGCGATGCCGGAGAACTTCACCTTGTTTTATAACATCCTCCGCCGCGTCTATGACGATGGCCACTTCTCCGCCAATCCGCATGACGAGGAAGCCCTGGCCGTGGATTTCGATCTTTCCAACTTCTCCCCGGACCTCGCCCCGGATTATTGCGTCCCCACCGCTTCTTATGACCCGGATATGGCGGCGATCGACTTCAAATCCTGCATCGCCTACACCAAAACGTTGCTAGACGGCGGCTTCCTCACCGCGGAAGACGACATCAAAGGCTTCATCACCTACCTCGCGAAAGGCTATATGCGCCGCGACGGGAGCACCCCCTGCGACCAAGCCGCCAACGAAGCGGTCGACCAGATCGCCTCGCGCCATGGCGGGGACACCTTCCTCGCTTCCGCCCACGGGACCGGTTCCTTCGCCTCTGGCATCGCCAGCATCACCGGTTACGAGCCCGCTTGGTATGAAAACCTCTATGGCACGGAGGCCGGGAAAGATGCCGATGATCCCTCCATTCAGCCCTTCACTTGGACCGAAGAGGTCGACCAAGTCGCCTTGGCCACCGCTTTGGCCTTAGGGCAAGAAGCCAACTTCGACCTCGAGGCGACCCTAGATGATGTCACCTTGACCCGCCGCCTCCACTGCACGCAATTCCTCGGCCAATCCTTCGCCTTCCCGCGGAAGATCGAGGAGAATGTTTGGAAAGTCAACGCGTTCTACGTCGATGACTTCTATTGCAACTTCTTCTCCGATCAGCTCGTCATGAACATCGGGATCTCCATCAATGGCTTCGAAACCGCCCTCTTCATAAAGGCGGGTGTCGAAGAGGCCGCGAAGCAGCCCGCGGATGGGCGCAGCTTCCTCTTCCGCTTGGACGAGGATTCCTTCCACTTCGGCGGCACGACCGCCGGGGGAAAGCTCGGCAAAGTGCTTTATGAACGCGTCAAGACCGCGGTCAGCAACAACGCGGCGATGGGCAAATACTTCGCCCTCGATGAGCGCGATTCTACCCGTTACCTCATCCTCGACCTCGATCCTTCGATCGACGAGATGCGCGACGAGGCGCTCTCTTCGACCCTTCCGGCCTATCAAGACCGGGTCCGCGAAGCCTATGATTCCGCCTCCTTCACCCTTGGGGTGGAGGGCGAATCGATGAGCGATCCTTCCGCCTTATTCCGCTTCAGCGGCTCGATGCACGTCTCCGCCGCCTAACTTCGCCCTTGCAAGGTTTCCGTCGCTTTCCTATAATTCATCTCGCTGCGGAGGTGGCGGAATAGGTAGACGCGTACGTTTGAGGGGCGTACGGGGCAACCCGTGTGAGTTCAAATCTCATCCCCCGCACCAGTAGAAAAGAAGGCACCGATTTGAGTCGGTGCTTTTTTTCTTTCCTTAATCTACGCGCGTAGGCATGTATAATGGAAGGCGATATGAAGAAAACCCACGCCCTTCCTTTATTCCTATTGCTCTCCCTTTCTAGCTGCGGGGGCAAGCCCATCGCGCCTGCATCTTCCTCCGAGGAATCTTCCGAAGACGCGTCTTCCCAAGAAACGATTTCTTCTTCAGAGGAATCTTCCAAAAGCGAGGAGCAATTCATCTCCCTTTTCTCGGATAAGTCCCGTCTCTATTTCGAATCGCTTAAGGAAGAGGAATCCTGCCCTTTGAAGACCTATCGCCATAAAGACTTCGGGGAAATCCCCTATGTCAGCATCGCGGAATACGCGGGGATCTTCCCCATTTCCTCGCTTCGGGGCGCCAGGAATGTCGCGATAGCAGAGGGGAAATGCATCGTCTCCAATGACGGCCTAGGCGCCTTCGTCTTTGATGCGGAGGAAGACACCGTCACCACGGCCCCCGACGTGCTTTATTTCTTCAAAGACAATAAGGTGCTCAATGACTTGATCCCCCTAGACATCTACGTCCCGCGGGATTTCGAGCGCTTTTCCAAAGGGAGCCCCAAGACCCATTATGTCAAAAAAGGGCAGGAACGCGTCTACGACTGCAAGAAATACAACTTTGACATCGTCTACGAAAACGATGCCTATTACGCGCCTTTTTCCTTGCTCAATTCGCTGTTCTTCGAATACGGCAACGAGACCTGCATCTATAACGGCAGCGACTATTTCGACGTCGATGGGCTGACCGGGGGATACCCCACCATCCAGTATTGCTATTCCTCCAAAGGGAATTTCCTCCTCGACCAAAGCGAGGGCAAACTAGGCGCCTTGTTGTTCGAGAACAAAACGCCCCTAGAGGGCCAGGAATACCGCTTCGAGGCGACCATCGAGGCCTCGGGGCAGAGATTCGTCTTCGAGCTCGCAGCGGGAAAAGGCTTCCTCCGTTCCTACGATTCCGAGGGGAGGCTGATCGAGGAAGGCACCTTCACGAAGGTCAAATATGAAGTGAAGGATAACCTGATGATCCTTCGCTATTTCTCCGTGCTGGACGAAAACGATGACGAGGATAAGGCCATCTCCGACATCCATACCCTCACCATCCATATGGATGAGACGAACTTCCTCAAGAAACAAAGGAGCCAAATCGTCGCGGATTTCTCCTATCAGGAGCTCCGCTTCGCGATGTATGAGCTTTACGGGGAGACCCGCAATGAGGCGGTGCGGGATTTCGATGCGTTCATCCAAGATAAGCCCTATAAAGCGGACCTATTGTCGCTAGATTGCAAAACCTATGACGAGGCGATGGCGAAATTCCTCCTCCAGGGGATCGACGATTGCCATACCACCATCGGGACCACCTCGATCTATGACCTTCCGACGATGGCCAACGGGAACGCCTATTCCTCCACTTTGGAAGGCCCGCGTTACGATGCGATGACCTCTTTGGCCTCCAAACTACGCGGGGAGCGGGCGGACGCCGGGGTAAGCGAAGGCCTAGACATCGTCGGGGAGACCGCCTTCCTCACCTTCGACAAATTCGCCTTCGACCGGGCTGCAAACGGAGTCCTCTCCCTCAAGGGCTTCAAGGACTATAAGGGCACCGACCCCAAAAGCTACGTCCAGAACAACACGATGGAATTCTTCGCCTCCTCCTTCAATAAGATCGCGGAGAACGCCGCGGTGAAGAACGTCGTCTTCGACCTCGTCTGCAATACCGGTGGGAAGACGGCGACCATGGCCTATTTGATTTCCTATATGACCGACGATCCCTCCATCGTCGTGAAAAAAGGCCTCAACGGGTCAATCGTTGATTATCATTACCGGACCGACCTCGACCAAGACGGCGTCTACGGCTCCGCGACCGACACCTTCAAGGGCAAATACAATTTCTTCGTCCTCACTAGCGGCGCGAGCTTCTCTTGCGGCACCCACTTCCCCACCATCTGCAAAGACGGGGGATATGCGCGCATCATCGGGCAGCAAAGCGGCGGGGGCAGCTCCTCGATTTCGCAGATCTCCAACGCCACGGGGTTCATCTATTGCTCCTCCAGCGAGAACACAGCGATGCTAAAAGACGGGCAAGGGGGTTATTCCCATAACGATTATGGGGTCCCCGTTGACCTAGCGATCGACCGTTCCTTATGGTTTAACCACGCTCAATTGGACGCTTTATTGAAACAATAAAAATCCTCCCAAGATTGTAAAAGAAAGCAAATCCGACTATAACTAGGGCAGGATTATGGGTGATCAACTGAACCGCCTTTTGGAAGGCAACGAACGATTTCTAGAGGAGAAGCCGCGCCTCGATTTTTCTCCCGATCAACGGAAAGCGAAGACCGAGCTAGGCCAACATCCCTACGCGATCATCGTCTGCTGCAGCGACGCGCGGGTTTGCCCCGAGGTCATCTTTGATGCGACGATCGGCGATCTCTTCGTCATCCGCGTCGCCGGGAACATCATCTCCGATGCGGAGCTCGCCTCGATCGAATACGCGGAGGAGCATCTAGGCGTCTCTTTCGCGATGGTGCTAGGCCACACCCATTGCGGGGCGATCCATTCCGCGATCAGCGGCGAATCCGGCCGTTATGTCCCCGCGATCCTCGATAAGGTGAAAACCGCGATCGCGGGCATTTCCGATGAACGGGAAGCCTCCAAGGCCAACGCCCAGCATTGGGCGACCTATATCCAAGACCGCTTCCCCCGCCTAGAAGTCGTCCCTGGGCTATACGAGATCGACACGGGCTTCGTCAAAATCATCAGGCAGAGCCAATCAAAATAAGAAAAAAGGACCGAAATGCATCGGTCCTCTTTTTTACGTGTTAGGCTCTATTTAGTCTAACAGGGGCTTAGAAGGGGCGTAATAACGCTCTTCTGCTTCGCGGGCGTCTTCTTTCCGCGGGTCTTCATATTCATAATCCCCGGTAGAAAACTTGAATCCGCTCTCCGCGAGTCGCTCCAGTCTTTCGGTGATGTTGTCCATAACTTTTTCACTCCTTTCGGAACGGTGCCTCCTCTTTGGGAAGCGCCATCACTATAGAACCGATTTTGGGGTTTGCAAGGCCTTTGAACCTGAAAGCGTTTTCCGTAAGCGTTTCCAAATTGAGTTACCAAAAAATATTCGGCCGATACTTGCTTTTCTTTTCGTTTCGAAACCGCTTTCTTTTTTGATATGAAAACTTTTTCATTGATTTTCATTGATTTTCATCACGAATCTTTTCGCGCGCGTGCACAAATAATAATATGGTAATATGTCGCCATGGCGCTGCTAGAAATCAACGACGTCGAATTCAATTATTCCGATAAGGAACTCTACCGCGGGATCTCTTTCCGCGTGAACGTCGGGGAGCATTGCGTGCTCGTCGGCCCCAATGGGGCGGGGAAGACGACGTTACTAGAGATGATCGTTGGGGAACTCCGCCCCGACAAGGGCTCCGTCAAATGGGAACCCCACTGCTCCTACGCCTATTTGGACCAACAATTGAAGGTCGCGCAGGATATGCCGGTATACGAATACCTCTATGGGGCCTACGAACCCTTATTCGCCAAAGAGAGGCGGATGCAGGAACTTTATGAGAAAGCCGCCTTGGGGGAAGAAGGCTACGAGAAGCTATTGGACAAGGCAATGCGGCTAGGCGATGAGCTCGCCCATTCCGATTTCTATTCCCTTCAAGAGAAAGTCGGGCGATTGACCGATGGGCTAGGCTTCGATAAAGCCGATTTGGAAAAGCCATTGGCCTTGCTTTCCTCCGGCCAACGCGAGAAAGCCTACCTCGCGAAGATGCTTTTGGAGGAGAAAGACGTCCTCATCATGGACGAGCCGACGAACTTCCTCGACCCGATCCAGGTCAATAATCTCGCCGCTTTCTTGAAGAATTACCCTAAGGCCTTCTTGGTCGTCAGCCACGACGAGGCCTTCTTGAAGCAAATCGCCGGGGTGATCTTCTGCTTGGAGAACCAAACCGTCACCCGTTACAAGATGGATTACGGGCAATTCCTCCTCCAACACGAGATTGACAAAGAGCAATATGCGAAGAACTACGCCGCCCAGCAACGCTACATCAAAAAGGAAGAGGACTTCATCGCCGCGCATATCGTCCGCGCCACCAGCGCCAAAGCGGCGAAAAGCCGCCGGGCGCGCCTCGCCCATCTCCAACGGATGGAGTCGCCCGGAAAGGCGGAGAGCAAAGTGACCTTCCGCTTCCCCTTCACCCACGATGTGGGCGAGAAACCATTACGCGTGGAAGAGCTATCGATCGGCCATGACGGGGAACCCCTGCTAGAAGGCATCAGCTTCCTTTTGAAGAAAGGGGAGAAGATCGCGATTCTCGGGCAAAACGGGGTGGGCAAGACCACCTTCATCCGTACGATTTTGGATGAAATACCCGCGATTTCGGGGGGTTATCGCTTCTTAGAAGGCACCGTGGTCAACTATTACGGGCAGGATGAGCAGATCGATCTATCCTTGTCGCCTTTTGAGCTCATCCACCAAAACTACCCGATGCTCGATAACACCCAAATCCGCACCTGCCTAGGCGCGGTGGGATTACGAAAAGAGCTCGCGATGCGGAAAATGAAGGAGCTTTCCGGCGGGGAAGTGACCAAAGCCAGATTCGCCTTGATGTCTTTGAAGAAAAGCAATTTCCTCATCCTAGATGAGCCGACCAACCATTTGGACCAAAAAGCCAAGGACGCTTTATTCGCGGCGATCCATGATTTCCCGGGCGCCGTCATCTTAGTGAGCCACGAAAAAGACTTCTATGACGGGCTCGTCGATTACGAACTTAGGTTTTAGGAAAGCAAGTCCCTCTTCCGGATGCCGAAGAGGTAATCGATCCACCCCACCAAGGGGATGGCGACCCAATAATTAAGCCCGGTGGCGGACAAGTTATAAGCGCTGATGCATTGGCGGATGCTTTTCTCATTGGCTTCCAGCCCCTCCGCCAAAGAAAGGTAATCCCCGTCTTTGCTGGCCCAGTGGTTGGACTGGGCGAGGTAAGAGAGATGGGCACCCGCCGATTTCAACGCGGCGAGGGCCTTGTTGGCTTCCCCGGGCTTCACCTTATCTAGCTTCAAGGCTTTGATCGCCTCCACCGAGGCGCGGTCGGCCTCGCTATATTTGACCCCGCGCGAAGTGAAGAGGGCGTCGATTTCCAAAAGCAGCCGCGCCTTCTCGCTAAAAAGAAGCGAAAGCGCCTCCAGGATGCGGTTAAGCTTCCGGCGCAGCTCCATGGAGTTGCTTAGGGTCACCAAAAGGATGATCGAATACAAAAAGAAGACGAGCAGGAGGGCGAGGAGAAGGATCTGCCAGGGCTTCATGCGACCCATTGTAGGAGCAAAAGGCCCAAAAAAGAAGACGATTTGACCCCATTATGCGTCCACGCCTATAATATTTGCCCAGCAAAAGGAGGGACTTCATCATGCCAAGAAAACCGATCTGCGCGATCCTCTATGACTTCGATAGCACTTTGGCGACCACCGACATGCAGGCCTTCGGCTTCATCCCGGATATGGGGATGACCCCGGCGGAGTTCTGGCACCGCACCGACGAATTCTCCAAGCGCACCGGCTGTGAGAAGATCCTTACCTATCTCTACACCATGGTCGAGGTCGCCAAGGAAAAAGGCATCAAGATGGACCGCAGCTACCTCAATAAATGCGGGGCGAACATCAAATTCTTCCCCGGCGTGTCCACCTGGTTCTCCCGCATCAATGAATATGGCGAGCAGCACGGCATCAAAGTCGAGCATTACCTCGTCTCCTCCGGGAACAAGGAAATCGTCGAAGGGTGCCCGATCGCCAAGGAATTCAAGGCGATCTACGGCTGCGAATACATCTTTGACAAAGACGGCAACGTCCTCTGGCCGAAATTCGCGATCAACTACACCCAAAAGACCCAATACTTCTTCCGCATCTCCAAAGGCGTCAAGGATCAGCGCGACGACGACTCCGTCAACGAGAAGGTCCACGACCGCCGCATCCCCTACTCCAACATGATCTACATCGGCGACGGGCTCACCGACGTCCCCTCGATGATCATCGTCAAATCCAATGGCGGCAAATCGATCGCCGTCTACCCAAAGGGGAAGGAAGACAAAGTCAGCTCGCTTTACGATGATGGCCGCGTCAATTACGCCTGCTTGGCGGACTATTCCAAGGACTCCCCGTTAGAGAAGATCATGAAACTGATCCTCCAGGGCATCGAGATCAACGAATCCCTTCGCGTCCACGAATCGCAGGCCCCGATCCAAGACTGACACCAAGAACTTCCCTAAAAAGGGAGTTCTTTTCTTATCGGCCTAGGCTATAATTTCCCCATGGCTAGAAAGAGGATCGCGTTGGTGCTCTTCGGTGGCGTCGGCGAGCGTTTCGGCGGCGACGAACCGAAGCAGTTTTCTTATCTCGGCGACCAGCCCATGATGGCGGAAACCCTGCAAAACCTCGCCAAAATCGCTTCGATCGAGGATATCTATGTGGTCTCTTCGCCCGCTTGGATGAAGCGGACCGAGGAAGTCATCCGTTTGAAAAGGCTGCCGAAAATCCGCGCGATCATCCCCGGGGGCAAAACAAGGGCGGAATCGGTGGGACTCGGGCTATCCTACTTAACCAAGCTCTCCTTGGAGGCGGAGGATCTCCTCCTGATCCAAGACGGGGACCGTCCCTATATCGATCCGGAGATCGTCGAGGAGAATTTTAAGGCGGCGGAGAAAGTCGGGGCCGCGGTGACCGCGGTGGTCAGTAGCGACTCCGTCATCTTCTCCCCGAACGGATTGACCGTCGGGGGATATCGCCCTAGGAAGCAGATCTATCTGGCCCAAACCCCGCAGACCTTCCGCTTTGGGATCATCGTCGCCGCGCATAACCTCGCCAAGAAAAAGCATGTGTTAGGGGATTATACCGATGACGGGGCCCTCGTTTCCGAGGTGCTAAAGAAGCCCGTCGCCATCGTCCCCGGCGACAAATGGAACATCAAAATCACGGAGAAAGGGGACGAGGAACTCTATCTCGCCATCAAAGGAATGAAGAAATGAACGCACCCGTCTTAGGCCAAGTGGCGACCGGAACGGTCGTCCGCGTCTACCCCAGCTACGCGATATTGCTATTCGAAGGGGGCTGGACCGGCTTGCTTCATATAAGCGAACTGTCCAATAATTACATCCGCAGCTTCGAGTCCTTCGTCACCATCGGGAGCCTCTACTCCGTCAAGGTGATCGAAGTCGACGAGAAGCGCCAAAACGTCCGCGTTTCCCTCAAACGCATGCAGGGGAGCGACAAAAAGAAACCATTCCGCCATGAGCGCATCGATCCATCCGAGATCGACTTCAGCGCCTTAGCGGAACGCCTGCCCGAATGGGTGAAAGAAGAAAACGAGACCGACCGTCCACTGAAGGAGGCTAACTATTAGAAATCAATAGAGAAATTTCTCTTCTTGCGGCTTCTCTTTGTGAAAGCCGGCCTGAAAATCGCGCGAGGCAAGCGCCGAAGC
>ONGB01000039.1 GCA_900317295.1 uncultured Erysipelotrichaceae bacterium | reverse complement strand
AGTTTGATCGGCTCGTTCGGGGCCATCTTCTGCGCGGACTTGTATCCGCGCACGTCTTTGATCATCTCCGAAAGGAGCGCGCCGTTCCGCTCCGCGGAGGGCGAGGAGAAACGCGGGTCGGCCTTCGGATAGGTCTCCAACATGATGGATTCCTTATGCCCGGGCAAAGAAAGGTAGAGCTCTTCGCCGACGAAGGGGCAATACGGATAGATGAGCAGGATGATCGATTTGACGACGTGATAAAGCGTGGCCTTCACCGCTTCTTGCTTCTTTTCGTCCAAGAGACCGACTTTGCTCATCTCAAGGTAATACGAGCAGAAATCGTCATAAACGAAATCGTAGAGGATCGAGGAGGCGGCGCCGAATTGGTAGGCGTCCATCTTCGCTTCGACCTTTTTGATGGTCTTGTTGAGGCGGGTGAGGATGAATTTCTCCAGCACGCCCAAGGATGCCGGGTCGATCGGGGCGGGGACATAGTCCTCCCCGAGGGTCATCTCGACGTAGCGGGTGGCATTCCAGATTTTGTTGAGGTAGTTCTCCGCCGCCTGGAGCTTTTCATCGCTATAGCGCATGTCCTGCCCCGGGGTGCTATTGGTGGTGATGAAATAGCGGAGCGCGTCGACGCCGTATTTGTCGATGACGTCGATCGGGTCGATGCCGTTGCCTAGCGATTTGGACATCTTTCGGCCTTGCTCATCGCGGATCAATCCGTGGATGACGACGGTCTTAAAAGGCGCCTTATCGGTGAAGTGCTCGCTTTGGAAGACCATGCGCGAGACCCAGAAGAAGATGATGTCATAGCCCGTGTTGAGGACACTGGTGGGGAAATAGCGGTCGAAGTCCGCTGTCTTCTCGGGCCAGCCGAGCGTGGCAAAAGGCCAAAGGGCGCTGCTGAACCAGGTATCCAGGACGTCTTCGTCTTGGACGTAGCGGTTCATGTCCGGAGCCTCTTCGGAGACGAGGACTTCGCCGGTCTCCTTATCGTAATAGGCAGGGATGCGATGCCCCCACCACAGCTGGCGGGAGATGCACCAATCCTCGACTTCGCTCATCCAGCGGATCAAGACGTTCTCGAAGCGCTTGGGGAGGAATTCGACTTTGTCCTTGCTCTTTTGCTGGGCCAAGACGCGCTCCGCCAGCGGCTTCATCTTGACGAACCATTGCTTGGAAAGCATCGGCTCGACGACGACGCCGGAGCGTTCGGAATGGCCGACGGAGTGGACGAATTTCTCGATGTGGTCGAGGTGTCCCTCTTTCTTGATGCGTTCGACGAGGGCCTTCCTCGCCTCGTAGCGGTCCATCCCGGCGAACTCGCCGGCGATCGGGAGGAGGTGGGCCGTCTCATCCAAGACGCGGATGAAGGGGAAGCCGTATTTCTTCGCGAGGTTAAAGTCGTTGGGGTCATGGGCCGGGGTGCATTTCATCGCCCCGGTGCCGAAGGTCATGTCGACATAGGGATCGCCCATCAAAGGCAACTCCTTGTGGTCGCAGGGATTGATGACTTTCTTCCCGATCAAATCCGCATAGCGCGGGTCTTTCGGGTTGACGAAGACGGCGGTGTCGCCCCACATCGTCTCCGGACGGGTGGTCGCGACGATGATCTTCCTATCGCTACCGACGACATCATAGATGAAATAGAAGAATTCGCCTTCGTCGTCCTGGTGGAGGACTTCGATGTTCGATAAGGCGGTGCGGAGGACGGGGTCCCAGTTGATGATGCGCTCGCCTTGGTAAATGAGCCCTTCTTTATATAGGGTCACGAACACGTGGCGGACGGCTTTGGAGAGCCCTTCGTCCAAGGTGAAGCGTTCGCGGGTATAGTCGACGGATAGGCCGATCTTCGCCCATTGTTTATGGATGGTGTCGCTGTATTCGCCCTTCCATTCCCACGCTTTTTCTAAGAAGCCCTCGCGTCCGAGGTCATAACGGGAAATGCCCTGTTCGCGGAGCTTTTCCTCGACTTTGGCCTGCGTGGCGATGCCGGCGTGGTCCATGCCGGGTACCCAAAGAACGTCAAAGCCCTGCATCTTCTTGTAGCGGACGATGATGTCGTCGGGGATCGTGTCCATGACGTGTCCAAGATGGAGCTTGCCGGTGACGTTAGGCGGGGGGATCACAAGCGAAAAGGGCTGTTTGGACGTATCGCCGGCGGTGAAATACCCCTTGTTCTTCCAAGTGTCGTATTTCCCTTCTTCGACGAGTTTGGGATCGTAATGCTTATCGAGCATAGGCTTTCCTCCTAGGAAAATAAAAGCGCCGCCTCAACTTGGGACGCGGCGCGCGGTACCACCCAATTTCCCTTATCTTATTTATATATAAGAAGCGGGCTCTTTATCCCTTAACGCGGGGGACGATTTCCTCCTTCGGCGACTCGCGGGACCTCCTTGCCCCACTTCCACCGTCCGGGACTCTCTATGAAGTTGGTTTCCGTTCCCTCCGAATTCATTGGAACGAGGAGATTATGCCCCTCTTAAGAGGGTTTGGGAAGGGCTAAATGTTGGCTTCGATGGCCTTGGCGATCTTAGCGACGCTAGCGGGCTTGAGGTCGCTAGGCAAAGCGCGGGTGAATCCAAGCTCCTCCGCCCTTTTGGTCGCGGCGAAGCGCTCGCTTTGGTTCATCTTGTCCATCTTGGTGAGGACGCACACGATCGGCTTTTTGAAGCGCTGCAGGTAATGGTAGAACTTCTCGTCCTCGGGATTGGGCTTCACCCGCATGTCAATGAGCAGGCAGATAACCTTCAGCCGCGGATCGGGGAGCGTCTCCTCCATCAGGGTGGAGAACTGCACCGTCGACATCGTCGCGAAATCGGTCGTGCCGTAGCCCGGGGCATCGATGAGGTAGAAGGATTCGTCGACGAAGAAGAAATTCAACGCTTTGGTTCTGCCGGCCTTCTTGGAGGGGAAGGCGATCTTTTGCCCTAAAAGGGCATTGATGAGCGTGCTTTTCCCCACGTTGGAGCGCCCCACCATCAAAACCATCGGCTTGGCGTCGCCTTTGAAAGAAGAAAGAGAAGGCGCGCTCATGATGAAGCGCGCCTTGGCGAAAGCACTCATGCCTCGGAGTGGACAAGAGCGATGGCGAGGGCGTCGTCCACGCAGGTCATGAAGTCGATTTGCAGGTTGTCCTTCACTTCCTGGGGGAGTTCTCCCACGTCTTTTTTATTGTCCACGGGGACGATGATGCGTTTGATGCCGCTGCGGAGGGCGGCGAGGCTCTTCTCGCGGAGCCCGCCGATCGGGAGGGCTTTGCCGCGGAGGGTGACTTCGCCGGTCATCGCGACGTTGGCGTCCACGGGGGTGTGGCTCAGGCAAGAGATCAGCGCGGTCGTCATCGCGACGCCGGCGCTAGGCCCGTCCTTGGGAACCGCCCCTTCGGGGACGTGGATGTGGATGTCGTTATTCTGGAAAATCTCGTTGGGGATGCCGTATTTCTCGGCGTTGGCCCTGACGTAGTCTAGCGCGATCGTGGCGCTTTCTTTCATCACGTCGCCGAGCTTCCCGGTGAGGACAAGGCCGCCCTTCCCGGCGAAGTAGGTGACTTCGATCGGCAGGATATCGCCGCCGAATTCGGTGTAGGCGAGGCCGGTGACGACGCCGACTTGGTTCTCCTTCTCCTTCTTCGAGCCTTCGAATTGCTCGACCCCGAGGTATTTGATCACCTGTTCCGGATCGATTTTTACCGGTTTGGCGAGGTCGGGTTTGGAGAGGAGGTCGACGACGACTTTGCGGCAGATCGAGGCGATGAGGCGCTCGAGCTGACGAACGCCGGCTTCCATCGAGTAATGCTCGATCATCTCCTTGATGGAATCCTCGGAGAATTCGATGTCCTCGGGCTTAAGCCCGTTGGCCTTGACTTGCTTGGGGATAAGGAAGCCTTTGGCGATCTTGATCTTCTCGGGTTCGGTATAGGAAGGAACCTCGATCAGCTCAAGTCGGTCGCGTAACGGCGCCGGGACGTTCCCTAGGTAGTTCGCGGTGCAAAGGAAGAGCACGTTGCTCAGATCGTAGGGTTCTTCGAGGTAGTTATCGTTGAAGGCGACGTTTTGCTCGGGGTCCAAAACCTCAAGCAAGGCCGACGAGGGGTCGCCATGGAAGGATTGGCCGCCTAACTTATCGATTTCGTCGAGCAGGAAGACCGGATTGACGGTCCCCGCCTTGGTCATGCCTTGGATGATGCGGCCCGGCATCGAGCCGACGTAGGTGCGGCGATGGCCGCGGATTTCGGCTTCGTCCGAGATGCCGCCTAGGGCAGACTTAAAGAATTTGCGGCCTAGAGCGCGGGCGATGGACTTCGCCAAGGAGGTCTTGCCGCAGCCGGGCGGGCCATAGAAGCAAAGGATCGGGGCTTTGAGGTTGCCCGTCATCTTCTTGACGGCGAGGTATTCGACGATGCGCTCCTTGACTTTCTCGAGGCCGAAATGGTCTTCGTCAAGGACGCGGCGGACGTTCTCGAGGTCTTCGTTGTCCTCGGTCTTCTCAAACCAAGGGACCGCGAGCAGCGTCTCGATGTAGCTCATGATGAGGGAGGCCTCCAAAGAGGATTCCGGCATCATCTCGTAACGCTTGAGCTCTTTCTCAATCTTGGCTTTGACGTTCTCGGGATAGGGATTCTTCTTGAGCTTTTCCCGGATCGCGTCTTCGGAATGCTCGTCGTTAGGATCTTCGCCGAGCTCCTGTTTGATGGCTTTCATCCTCTCGCGGAGGATGTAGTCCTTTTGGGCTTTATCCGCGGATTCGCGGACCTTATCTTCGATCTTCGCGTCGATCTCCGCGGCCTGTTTGGCCTCGTTGACGTAGCTAAGGAGAAGGAGGAGGCGCTTGGGGATATTGATTTCCTCCAGCACCGCTTCTTTTTGCTCCAAAGCGATCGGGAGATAGGCGGCGATGGTGTCGGGAAGTTCATCGCTTCCTTCCGCCGCTTTGGCGATCTGGTTCAAAGCCCCGCGGGAAAGGCGGGCGCCTAAATCGCGAGACTGGCTGACCGCCTCGACGAGTTGGGCGACGAGCGCCCGTTCTTGGTCGGGGTCGCCGTTTTCGGAGACGAGCACCGTCCCGTCGGCGTAATACGAGCCATTCTCCATTTGGATGTTGGAGAGGGCGACGCGCTTGCTGCCGACGACGCGGATGCGGTATCCCCCGCCGACGTTGGTGCAGTTGACGATGCGGACGAGGGAGCCATAGGCATAGAGGTTACCTTCGATCTCATCGCTATCGCCGTTTTTCTGCGAAACGAGGAAGAGGATGTTGTTGGAGGTGGTCCTGGCCGCGTCGACGGCGGCGAGGGAGAAGGCGCGACCAGCCTCGATTTCCTCGGAGATGCCGGGGAAAACGACGAGGGCACGCGCGATCAAAAGAGGAAGATGCAGGGTATTCGAGGAATCTGGCATAGACATTACTTCCTTTCTGCCCCTGGGGATCTAGAGGATCGTGGGGCGATTATTCTTTGTCCGCGGGTTTCGCGGCTTTTTTCTTCGCGGCGGGTTTCTTGGCCGGCTTTTCGGCGGGTTTCTCTTCCGCTTCGGCCGGGGCTTCGTTCTTGGCGGCAGAGCCGTTATTGGCGAGGAGGAACTCCTGGATCTTGCGGTTCTGGAGGTTCTCGCGGAAACCGTCCATCTGCGGGCCGAGGGCTTTCTTGATGTCCTCAAGCTTCATCTTGTATTGATCGGCGAGGCGGGAAAGCTCGACCTCGAGCTCTTTGTCGTCGACGATCATGTGCTCCTTGGCGGCGATTGCCTGGAGGACGAGGTAGCGCTTGAGGTTGGTTTCGGCGCCGGCGCGGAGGGAGGCGCGGAGGGCCTCTTCGGTCTGGCCGGTGATCTCGAGGTATTGCTCAAAGGTCAAGCCGTTATCGGTGATCTGCTTCTTGGTCTGCTCTTCCTGGGTGGCGGCTTCCTGATCGAGGATCGAGGGGGCGATGGTCACTTTGGAAGAAGCGACGATCTGCTCGACGATGGCTTCATAGAAGACGCGGTTGGCTTCGTTGGCTTTGCTCTGGAGGAGCGACTTCTTCTCGAATTCTTTGAGCTCATCGACGGTGTGGACGTCCTTGAGGGCGAGATCCTCAACGGCCTCATCGGAGAGGGCGGGGATCTTCTTCTCTTTGACTTCGTGGATCTTGCATTCGAAGCTCGCGGGTTTGCCGGCGAGTTCTTTGACATACTGCTCGGGGAAGGTGATGTTGACGACCTTCTCATCGCCGGCTTTGACGCCGACGAGGGCATCCTCAAAGCCCGGGACGAAGGAATTCGAACCGAGGGCGAGGCTATAGTTGGAGGCTTCGCCGCCTTCGAAGGCCTTGCCATCGATGAAGCCCTTGAAGTCGAGGACGACGGTGTCGCCGAGTTTGGCGGCGCGTTCCACCACTTCAAGCTCAGCGGCCTGCTCGAGGCGCTTATTGATGGATTCGGTGACTTCTTTATCGGTCACGGAGACGCCCTTCTTCTCGGCTTTGAGGCCGGTATATTGGCCAAGTTCGACCTTCGGGGCGAGGGTGACGACGAACTTCACTTGGAGCTCGACGTCGCTCACTTTGGTGATTTCGACGCTGGGACGGGTGAAGGGGCTGAGTTTCTCTTCGGTTAGGGCCTGGGCGTAGACGGGGGTGAGAACGTCATTGATCGCCTCATCCATCACGCGGTTTTGGTTGACATAGGCGCGGGCCATGGCTTCCGGGGCTTTGCCCTTGCGGAACCCTTTGATTTGGACATTGGCCAAGGCCTTTTTGAATTCGCGCTGCTGCGCGGCTTGCCAGACGTCTTTGTCGACGTCGACGAGCAGTTCGACCTGGCAATCGCCAAGTTCTTTGACAGTGTGTTTCATGTTGATTTTTTCCTTCTCGGCTAAAACGCAAGCAATAATATACCTTATCTAAAGATAGGTGCAAAACTTTTTGCTCAATTGAGCGACTTAATCGCCGTTTTCACCCTAGGCGAGGGTTTTGGCGAGGCGATCGGCCTCCTCGGCGATCATCCCTTCATCGAAGGGTTTCGGTTGGCTTAGGTAACGGCCCGCGAGGGCGAAGAAGGCCAAGGCTTCTTTCTTCGGAGCAAGGGGATAATCGAAATCCTCGGGATAGAGGGTCATCGCGTATTGGTCAAGCAAATCCCCGGCGATTTCGGTGAGGCTCGGCTCCTTGCTGGCCATCAATTCGGCGCGGAGGAGCTTATATCCGGTGGTCGCGAAGGGGATCGGGGTTTTCGAAGGGATGATCCGATACGATTTGCCGTGTTTCTTGAGGGTGATTTCGTTCTCGTCTTTCTTCACGGAAAGCAAGATGAGGGCGAAGTTTTTCACATCATCGTTGACGGGTTTGGTCAATAGGCCGTGGAGCGCTTCTAAATAGGGGGTGAGATCCGCATCCCTGAGCCGATTTAAGAAAGCCAAAAGCACTTCGGGACGGCGCTCTTCGGTTAGGATGCGTAGCCCTTCTTCTTCCTCAATCGGCTTATCGGGGCGGGAGGACATCTCGGTCACGCGAATGCGGTGAGGCAGGGCGCGGAGCTGCTCCTCCACTTCTTGGGAGACGTAAGGGAGGTTATTGAAATACTCAAAATCCTCATAGGCCTCGTCGAATTGGTTCAAAAGGAAGCGCAGTTCGAAATTGGCCTTGAGGCAAAGGCGCGGATTCCATTCCCAGAAGGCGGACCTGAGTGGGAGGAAATAGGCCATCGCCTCTTTCCCTTTTCCTAAGGAAAGGAAGGCGGCGTAGACCACGTATTGGCTCTCGGGGTCCTTGGCCTCGCCTTGGTGGTCGACGATGGCTTGGTAATCGCCTTCGTCAAATGCTTTGCGGAAATCTATCATGCCGGGAATGTTAACATTCGGGCGCGCCTTTTTAAAGGGAGGCGCCCCCGGAAGCGGAAGCGCTTGCCCTTGCATGAGGGCTTTTCTATAATCTTGGCTATGTTCCTTACTATTGTTTTGGCTATATTGAGCCTTGGCCTAACGGGGCTCTTCTATTATTTCAATAACTGGTGGAAGGTCTGGTGGATGTTCTGGATCTGGATCCCGCTTCCCTTTGCCTTCTTCTGCGCCTTATTCTTCCTTTTCCTCCTCTACCTCGCGATCGCCTCCTATTTCTATAAGAGGCAGACGGTGAAGAAACCGAGCCTCTTCGCGATGCTGATTGTCCATCAGACCGCCTACGTCATCATGCTTTATCTCCGCATCCACGTGACAATCCGCGGCATGGGCAAGCTCCCCGAGCATAAGCGCCGCTTCATGGTCGTCCATAACCACCTCTCCTCCTTCGACGAATTCGCGCTGATCTGGGCGTTCCGCAACTACGACATGCTCTTCATCTCCAAGGAAGAGAACTTCGATATCCCCATCGTCGGCGGCTGGATCAAAAAGGCCGGCCACTTGGCGATTAAGCAGGGCGATTTGGTCCAAGGGAAGCAGGTCATCTCGCAGGCCGCGGACTACATCAAGCAAGGCAAGTATTCCATCACGGTCGCCCCGGAAGGCACCCGCAACAAGAGCTTCCCGGATCCGCTTATCGCCCCTTTCCATCCCGGCACCTTCAACATGGCGAAGGAGGCAGGATGCCCCATCGTCGTGTGCGCCATTCAAAACACCAATGCTACCATGCAGCGCTGGCCCGTCCATATGACCCATGTCTATCTCGACGTCGTCGGCGTCATCGATGAAGAGGACGTCGCCAAGCTCACCACCAATGAGCTCGCCGAGAAATCCCGCTCGCTCATCCTAAAGCGTTTCGAGGAAAAGGAAGCCCGCTTCTACCACCTCAAGCCGAAGAAGGAAAAGAAAGAGGAAACCAAAGAAGAAAAGTGAGGCGCCGCCTCACTTTTTCGTTATGCGATTTTCGCTTATCAGGTCGTCCAACGATGGCCGCATTTCTTGCACTCGCAGCTCCAATAATGGTTAAGCGATCCCACTTGTTCGGTGGAATTGATGTCGTTTGAACCGCATTCGGGGCAAGTGAAGGTCGGGTCGGAGCAGAACAATCCACCACCGCTGACGATGGATAGTTGCTCGTCGGTGAGCTCCACTCCTTCCGCTTTCGCCAATGCGAGCAATTCCTCTTGGTTCTTGCAGCCTTTGGCTTTGGCGATTTGTTCTTCAGTCAGCCCTTTTAGCAAATCCTTCTTCATAAAGAATCCTCCTGTTGGAACCTATTTTAGAGAGGGTCATTCACAAAAGCGTCACACAAAAGTAACCATTTAGTTTTTCTTTTTAATTGCCTAATCCCTTGACGGGGCCGAGCCAGAAAAGAAAAGGCACCCCGCTTTTGCAGGATGCCACACTTCCCGATGGCGCGCCCGGACCGACTCGAACGGTCGACCCACAGCTTAGAAGGCTGTTGCTCTATCCAGCTGAGCTACGGGCGCAGCGAGAGGATTTTAATCGTTTCGCTCGCCGTTGTGTAGTTTTTCGTAAAGCGCGTTCGCGGATTCCGCGGGTAAGATCTGCAGGAATTCGGATAAGGGGGCGTTTAGGAGCGCCTCCAAGGTCGGGTAATGCTTGCGCAGCATCTCCCGCCGTTTTTCCCCAAGACCGGGGACGCCGTCGAAGATCGAGGCCGCCATCGCCTTGGACCTTTGCTGGTGGTGGAAGGTGATCGCGAAACGATGGACTTCGTCTTGCATGCGCATTAATAGGAAGAATAAAGGCGACTTCTGATCGATGGGATATTTGTTCCCCTCCCTATCGATGAGGCCTTCGGTTTGGTGCTTATCGTTTTTGAATAGGCCGTAAACGGGGATATCCGCCCCCGCTTTCCCCAAACCTTCCAAAGTCGCGTGGACCTGCGGCAATCCGCCATCGGTGAGGATGAGGTCGGGGAGATCGAGCTGTTCTTCTATGAGCCTTCCATAACGCCGCGAAGTGATTTCGACCATCGAATGGTAATCATCCCCCGCATCTTCTTCGGAAAGATGGAATTTCCGATACATCTTCTTCGCCGGGGAGCCGTTGATGAAGCAGACCATCGCCCCGACGGGGGAGGAACCCTGAAGGTGGGAGTTATCGAAGAGCTCGATGCGGTATGGCGTGGGGATCGATAGCAGTTTCCCAAGTTCTTCTAGCAAAGCGAGATTGTCGTCCTCTAAGCGCGCCGTCATGAAATGGGCGTCCAACGATTGCCGGGCGTTAAGCTCGGCGATATGGATCATCTCTAGTAGGCGCCCTTCTTTCGGGGAAAGCACTTCGACGTCATAGACGCTCTGCAATTCCTCTTTCAATCCCTCGAGGCGGGCGACGACTTCTTTGGGGAGGTCGTGGTTTTGGTAATACTGAAGGATCAATTCCGCCATCTGTTCCTCGATTTCGCCAAAAGATGCGACGACGTGGCTGGTTTTGCCTAATAGCATCCCTCGGCGATAGGTGAGGATCGCGAGGCTTCGATACCCCTCCCTCTCCGCGAAGGCGAAGACATCCCTGGGGGTGGAATCCGCGGTCAGTTCGACGGTCTGTTTGGAAGAGGTGTATTCCAGGGCATCGAGCGTTTTCTTATATTCGGCCGCGGTTTCGAAATCCAAGCGCTCGGAGGCTTCCGCCATGCGGCGCTTCAGATCGGCTTTGACTTCGGAATTATCCCCGCCGAGGAATTTCTTGATCTCGAAATAAAGGCGATTGGTCTCCTCAGGATCCAAATCATGGATGCACGGGGCGAGGCATTGGCCCATCGAATAATAAAGGCAGGGCTTTTTGGGGATGCTGCGGCACTTCCTCGTGGGGTAGATCTTATTCAAGAGGCGCAGCGTGTCATTGGCGGAGGAGGAGGAAGGGAACGGCCCGAAATAGAAGTATTTGTGGTCCTTGCTGCTCCTTGCGATCTTCAAGAAGGGATCGTTATGCCGCTTTAGGGCGATATAGGGGTAATGGCTATCGTCCATCAGCATGATGTTGTAACGCGGATAATGGGTCTGGATGAGGTTCATCTCCAAGATGAAGGCTTCGCGGTCGCTTCCGACGATGATGAAATCGAAATGGTCGACGTGGCTGACCATCGCGGCGACCTTCCCCGATTGGGGGCGCAGGAAATACTGAGAGACCCGTTTCTTAAGGTTTTTGGCCTTGCCGATATAGATGATCTTGTCCGCGGCGTCTTTCATTTGGTAGACGCCCGGTTTCTCGGGGAGCAAGGCGATGAGGCGCTTCAGTTTCTCGCTTAGCATCACTTGAGCTCCACCACCGTCGCCCCGGATCCGCCTTCATATTCCCCGCCGAGGGAATACTTTTTGACGAATGAGGCATGGGCTTTCAAATACGAATGGACGGCTTGGCGCAAAGCCCCGGAGCCATAGCCGTGGATGATGCGGACGCGATGAAGGCCGCGGAGGCGGCATTTATCCAAATAAGAAGCCACCGCTTCTAGGGCCTCATCGACATGGTAACCGATGATATTGAGCTCAAGGCCGACGCCATCGAAGCCCAAACGATCGGCGACCGCGCCTTTCATCGCCACGCGCTCTTCCTGGGGGGCGGAGGCTTTCGTGACGCTTTGCTTGCTGGTTTGCAAAGATTTGCCATCCCGGGTGGAAAGATAGACTTTGTTGCCTTGGATGCGCTCCACTTTCCCGACGATGTTGAAAGCGGGGACTTTCACATAATCCCCTACTGCGACCTCGCCATCGAATTCCTCGATTTTTTGCTTTTCTTCGAGCTCTTCGAGTTTCTTCTTCGCGGCGATGGCCTGGTGCAATTTGACCTCGGGGCTATTGAGCGAAGAGATGAGTTCGTCGATCTTCTCCTCGGCTTCCCGGAGCATCTTTTCTTTGTCTTCCTTGGCTTTTTCTAGAAGCTTCTCTTCGCGGGTAGAGAGAACTGCTTCTTTGGAGGTCAATTCTTTTTCCTTTTTGTCGAGCTGATATTGCTTTTTCTGCAAAGCTTCTTTGAGGTCTTCGTTTTCTTTCGCCAAAGCGGAGAGGCGTTCGATCGCCATCTTCACGGAGCTCGATCCGCCTTCTTCAAGGGAGGATTCCGCGTAGGAGACGATGCTTTCGTCGATCCCAAAGCGCCGAGCGACGGTGAGACCATAAGATTCGCCCGGGAGCCCGATTTTCAGTTTGTAAGTCGGGGCGAGCTTCTCCTGATCGAAAAGCATCGAGGCGTTTTCGACTTCCTCGTGTTCGAAGGCAAAGGCCTTAAGCCCTTCGAAGTGGCTGCTGATCAAGGCGGTGCAGTGCTTTTTGATCAAATAAACGAGGATGGCCTCGGCGAGCGCTTCCCCTTCTTTGGGGGAGGTGCCGGTGCCGACTTCATCCAAAAGAACCAAGTCTTTCCCGCCCACCAAGGAGCAGATCGAGGCGATGTTGGCGATATGCCCAGAGAAGGTGGAGAGGTTATCGCTTAAGGACTGAGAATCCCCGATGTCGAGAAGGATGCGTTTGTAGTAAGGGAGCTCCGCGCCTTCCCTCGTGGGCAAAGGCAAGCCGCATTCAAACATCAAAACCAAAAGCCCGATGGTTTTCAAGGCGACCGTCTTCCCGCCGGCATTGGGGCCGGAGATGATGATCACTTTGCGGGAATTTTCGATTTGGAAATCGTTCGCGACCACTTTCTGCGGGTCGATCAGGGGGTGGCGCGCTTCGGGGAGATAGAGGCGGTTTTCTTCGGAGAGTTCCGCCAAATGGCCGCGGATGGCGTCGCGGTAAAGGGCTTTGGCTTGGATAAAGTCCATTTCCCCAATGCCTTCGTTTAGCCCTCGGCAATCCTCGCCTTTGGCGCCGACTTGATGGGAGAGTTCCGTCAATAGGCGGCGAATCTCCTCCCTTTCATCGTTTTTGAGCACGACCATCTGGTTGTTCATCTGCACCAAACGCTCAGGCTCGATGAAGGTGGTTTCGCCAGAATTGGAAATGTCTTGGACGATGCCGCGCACTTTGTTTTTGTGGGCGTTGGCGACCGGGAGGACGTAATGCCCGTTTTTCAAAGTCAAAGTGGCGTCGCTTAAGTAAAGGCGATTCTCTTCAAGGATGAACCCAAGCTCGGAAACCATCTTTTTCTCTAGCCTGTTGATCGAAGCGCGGATGCGACGAAGTTCGGGCGAGGCTTTGTCATAGATGGACAAATCCGGAGCGATGACTTTATGGATCGCTTCTTCTAATGGGGAAAGATCCGGCCAATACTGGATTTTCTCTTTTAAAGAAGGCGCATCGGGAATCGAAGAGAAATACCTCTTAATCGCTTGGGAGGTTTTGATGTCATGGGCGACTTGGTCGAGCTCTTCCGCCAAAAGGGTCGCCCCCTTTTCGGCCAGTTCGATATGGTGGCGAAGATCGAGCGAAGCATCGATGGGGATGCGGCCATGGAGATCGAGGCAACGGCAGGCTTCTTTAAGGCAGGTGATTTCAAAACGGAGCTTCTCTTCTCCTAACGGGGAAAGGGACCGGGCGATGGTTTTCCCGATCTCCGTGCGGCAAGAAGAAGCGACCGCTTCTTGAATCTTGGCGAATTCCAGTACCTCAAAGGCGTCTTGCATAGCAAGGAGGATTATAGCATGGCGCGGAAGGTTAGACATCCACACGCTTTTCCCTATGGTAAAATAGGAAAGATGAGCAAAGAGACGAATGTTGTCGTGGTCCTTCTC
>ONGB01000020.1 GCA_900317295.1 uncultured Erysipelotrichaceae bacterium | reverse complement strand
CCCTGGGAAATCACCAAAGAAAACGGCGACAGAGAAGTTATGAAGCAGGAGTGCTATATCTTCGATTTCGCACTCGAAAGAGCGTTAAGACAGGTTTCGGATTACAGCTGCCGACTTCAGGTCGATGATACTAGCCCCGAAAAGAAAGTTGCTGACTTTATCAACTTTTTACCGATTCTCGCATTTGACGGTGCGGCAATGAATGCCATCTCCGCACAGGATGTACTTGATATTACTTATGCCGGCACATCTGCAACTCTTCTTGCAAAACGCTGGCAGACGGCACTTCTTGTTCATGTTGATAATGATACCCTCAAACGCCTTAAGGACAGCCCAGACGCTATGACTGCTCTTATGAATATCGAGGGCTTCAGGGCGTTGAATACTGAAATCGAAACAATCATCAACCGTTCCGAAAAGGTTAAGAAGGCTAAAAAAGAAGATAAGGAACACACAGCAAAAGAAAAGAAAGAATTGACCGAAGCTGAAAAAGAAGCAAAGTCGCTTCGTAAGCAGGTGCAGGAGAATCTGCTTAAGCTCGCTGCCCGTATTCCTGCGTTTATGTATCTTACCGATTACCGTGAGCAGACAATTAAAGATGTCATTACTCAGATTGAGCCCGACCTATTCAAGAAGGTTACAGGACTTAATGTCAAGGATTTTGATGTTCTCTGTTCCATCGGTCTGTTTGACCCCGAGAAGATGAATCAGGGCATATTCGGATTCAGAAGGTATGAGAGATCGAGTCTTTCGTATGCCGGAATTGATATGCATGAAGGTGAAGATATCGGTGGTTGGGACACTGTTCTTAAGAAGAAAGAATATGATGCTCTCTACGCTAAACAGCAGGCAACGATGACAAACTTTGTTGAGGTAATGATGCCTGAAGAAGAGGACAAACCGATTGTTCAGCCGGTTAAGCCTGCGGCTCATGCAACACCGGTAAAACGCACTTCTATCGTTGATAAGTACCAACCGACCGCACCTGCAGTCGCTCCCGTTAGACCCGCAGAACCCGAAAAGCCGAAGATTAATTGGGACGAGGTTCTCAAAGATGTCGCTAAAGGCACTAAGGTTATTCACAAGACCTTCGGTGAAGGCGAGATTGCGAATATTGATAAACTGAAGAAGTATATCAAAGTCAGATTTGGCAAGCAGGAAAAGACGTTTGTCTTCCCCGATGCATTTAAGCAGGAATTTTTAACTTTAGAATAACCATTGAAATATAAGCAAAATACAATTAACAACAAAACGAGCCCGACAATATGCCGAGCTCGTTTTGCGTAGTCTTTACCATCTTCTCTGTTTCAAGCGATAAGCTTGTATGTTTATTATATCAATTAGTCAATCTTTTGCTCATTTTCTCAAAAACCTTGATTTTATGCAGTTTTCAGAACTCGAATGGAGCCGATAACAGGTTTTCAAATGGTACTCCCTATGATTCCTGAAAAGCTATTGGCTACAGAGGAACGATATATTAGCTTTAAACATTAGCTATTATATTTCTCAATTACTTCCTCTAACTGCTTTTTTAACCATTCAACATTGTTCTTCATCATTAAATCATCTATCTCTTGGTCATCACATTTTTTTACAAGTTCTTTCATAAAATCAATATCATTTTGACTGATGCAAGTATGTAAAGTGTCACGCTGATAGGTTCGATTAAACACACGTCTAAATGTGCATAAATTTTCAACGGATGAGTCAAAAATCAACTTTATCCAATTGTCATATGTGGATAATGAAAATAATGACCAAGATGAATTTGATTTGTAGTTTTCATTTACATATTCCTCTAATTCTATTGCCCAATCATCTGAAGTCAGGATTTCGGCTACGGTTTTGATTCTTGTGTCTGATATGCGATTTCGAATAGCTTCATTTAATTCATGAATAATCATTTCCGTATTAGTTTTTATTTTCACATCAGAAATATAAAATATATCATCATCTATGTAAGTAGAAACAGTTGATGAGGATATGTTTTCGAGCATAAGCTCTTTGAAATCATTCATAATAGAATCCTCAAATCCCCAGTGTATTAATATCTGAATCGTTAAAACAATATCACTGTAGAAGGAGATAGGATATTTATTATTTATAAGGTTGTCCTTTATTTCTCCTAATTTATCTCGACACCATTTTTCTGTATTTGCATAATAGCCGTTATACAATTGCTTAGCGGGGTCTTCAGATGAAATCTTTGACACATAGTTTATCTCAATATACTGAACTATTTCATTTTTGAAATCATCTAACATAAAGTTTCCAGTTTTTATGTATTTGTCGACACTTGGAAAGTCTCTCTCTGATACATCTAATTCATTTCCAGTATACGGCCTATAATCTGATTTATATTGAACTGTATATATAAAGCAGTCATATATAATATCTTGAAAAACGCTCATCATATAATCTTTTTCTTTGTCTGTAGGCTTAATGCTTAAAAAATGTTTGTATATGAAGGAAACTTTTGATATAAAGAACTGAAATGTTCTTAAATTATGGTGATTATACCTATTCATTACATTGCAAAAGCTATCAACATTATCAAGTAAAGCTTTTTTTAGATAATCATCTAATTTTGCTCTATCTATTATAACTTGACATGCGTTCTTTATTTCCGGTTGATAATGAAGAGTTACACCAATTAGTTTTTCTTTAATCCTACGGTAATCATTGTCATCACTGTTCTCAGAGAAGAGTTTTTTTCTCCTTTGTTCAAGTTCTGGTATCGTGTATTCCGTTTTAGAATTTGTGTCTGGTTTTATTGATGGTGTTAAAGTTGAATCGTGTGCGTTTGTTATCTTAATGGCTGAGTTAGAGGCTACCATGAGTTGAATTTCTTTTGAGTTATCACCTTTCTTGGCATGAATTTCATCTTCATTTGCAATAATAATTATTTTAGCACCATCGTGCTCGACCATGCCATTTATATAACCAAAAACTTCATTAATTGGACAATCACATCTTTCTAAATCATCAATGATAAAAATGTTTTTCTCCGAGGAGGCAAACTCTCCAATCATTTCAACAATGCTAAACTCCGGTAAAAACTTCTCTTTTAAGCCATATAATATTGTTTTTGCTATCGTTGAACCCTTTTCAGGAAACTTTTTGTCTTTTTTGTTAAACGCTTCTTTTACAAATGACATAGCAATACTCTCATAAATCTCCTGCATGTTTTTGCATCCATACAGAGAGATATATCGAATACTACGAGGGTTATCTTTCTTGGTTTCCTTTGCTTCTATAGCTTCTTTTAATTTCGTATTTGCAAAATATGTTTTTCCACAACCCCATTCGCCTTCGATTAAAACAGCATAATTATATGTTTGGTCATCCAAGTATCTTTCAATTTCTGTAATAATTTGAGAATCTGTCATCATAAAACTCCTTATTAGATTTATTTGTTAGTAAATAATTCCTTTATTTTAATTGCAATTTCCGCAGGTGTGTAATCTGCAGTAGTCATTGCTAGTCTATCTGCTATAATCGGACTATATTCAACAACTTGCTTCTTTGTTAACTTGTGCCATATGGGAAGTATCATTTTACCGTTTATCGTTTCCATTTGAAACAATCCGTTAAGTTCTTCTTTTGTCCAGTATTTGCTTTCTGCAATATAATCAGGTGACAATACAACAATTCCATAGCGAGATTTACTTAATCCATTATCTATTCTTTCTCTCATGGAGTCACCGATTTTCATTCTGTCTTTATCATACCAAACTTTTAATCCTTGATTTTTAAGTTCAATTACAAATTCATCAACAAAATCAGTTTTATCTTCCCAAGCATGTGAAACAAACACATCATATTCTTCATTATTATTGTTGCTACTAACTCTTGAGTGTGATAAAGCATCTGAAACCATCTGTTGAAGTTCCCTAATTTGACCTTGATATTCATCAATTACTTTCTTGTTTTCAGTTTCAAGATGTTTCTGTTCTAATTGCTGTTCTTTTTGTAGTTTTTTGTTGGCTTCAACTAGTCTTTTTCGTTTGTTAGCCATCTTTGAACTTAATTCCACACTTTCTTTTGTCTTTTTTGTTATGTCAGCTTCAAGCGATTTGATTTGCCGTAATTTAGTGTTCAGAATTGATTGAGAAGTGTTCTTGTTAATACTGTTTTGAATTGAAGTAATTCTTTCTCTCTTTTTTGCAATGTCACTTTCAATCACAACTCTTTTTTCTTCAAGCTTAATGATTTCTTTATCCAAGTCATTAACAACTTTTTGATATTGATTTACAGACATGTTCATTACCTCACTATAAAATCATTATTTTGAATGTGTTATTTTAACAATTTAATTATAACAACATTGGGTTTTCGTTTTCAATAAAAAAATAATTATATTATCCTTTTACTATATAACTAAATCCAATTTTTATAAAAAAGCAAAAAACCTGTCGAAAATCTTTCGACAAGTTTTTTATTTTTGGATTAACACCAAGATATCTTAAATAAATAGTTTAACGTAACACCAAAATACTTTAAAGCTTTTTGGAAGCCAAATTATAAAAACACCATTACATTTGAGATATCCACAATACCTGCGGCTTTATTTTTTCTTTTTGTATAAGCAACAAATTTGAGTTTGTAGGATTATATTTTCTTAAGATTTGCCATTTTTGCCATAAGCTTTTTTGTGCCACGCTCGGTGAAAACAATTTCAAGCAGCATATCGTTACCCATAGGCTGAACGCTTGAAATTATGCCCTCACCGAACACCTTATGAACAACGGTGTCCCCTGCTTTATAATTGAGATCAGCTGAAGAAGTAGCCGATTTCGGCGCACCGGAAAAGCCACGGTTT
The DNA here is from genome assembly GCA_900317295.1 of uncultured Erysipelotrichaceae bacterium. Taxonomy (GTDB): domain Bacteria; phylum Bacillota_I; class Bacilli_A; order RFN20; family CAG-826; genus Alloenteromonas. The sequence continues at coordinate 17,531 of ONGB01000020.1, read as the reverse complement.
ACTTTGCGCTCTGAATTACTATCGGCAAAATCAGAGTCGGAATTAAAGCTGTATGTTCTTGTTCTCGTTTCAGCACCGGTTCTGCTGTATGAGCCGCCCGAAAAGCTGTGCTGTGAATTTAAAACGCCCTCACTCTTATGCTCAAACAGTTCTTCGGGGATTTCCTCCAAAAAGCGTGACGGTCTGTAATAATTAGTCGAGCCGAACACCATTCTTGACTTCGCATTTGTAAGGTAAAGCTCTTTTTTTGCCCTTGTAATGCCTACATAGCAAAGCCTTCTCTCCTCCTCTGTTTCTTCCTCAAGATACATACTCTGTACTCCGGGGAAAACACCTTCCTCCATACCGCATATAAATACTACTGGGAATTCCAATCCCTTTGCCGAATGAAGCGTCATAAGAACGGCCTTATCATCCTCATCATTATAATTATCAATATCAGTCATAAGCGCAACTTCTTCGAGAAAATCACCGAGCGTTCCCTCTGGGTTTTCTTCCTTATATCTTACAAGCGTTGCGCCTAACTCGTTAAGGTTCTGCACCCTGTCCTCTTTTTTGTCAGGCTCATTGTCAAGGCTTTCAATATAAGCCGTCTTTTCAAGCACATAGCTTAAAAGCTCATGAAGCTCCAATTCTTCAAGCTTCTGCTGAAAGTCCTCAATCATATCGCAAAAAGCAATAAGCTTCTGTGCGCTTCGTTTTAACAGGTCATATTGGTCTGCAGTTTTAAGCACCTCAAAAAGAGATACGCCGAGCGTGTCTGCAATCTGTGAAGCATTTGCAACTGTTGCGGCGCCAATGCTTCTTTTGGGAGTGTTTATAATACGCTGCAATCTTACCTTGTCGGCAGGGTTGTTAATAACGCTCAGATATGCCATAGCGTCCTTGATTTCCATTCGGTCATAGAATTTATGTCCGCCTATAAGCTTATAAGGAATACCGCTGCGTACAAGAGAGCGTTCAATGGAGCTTGAAAGCGCATTCATACGGTATAAAACAGCTATGTCGCTGAGTTTATAACCGTTCTGAACACATTTTTCAATTTGCTTTACTATAAACTTACTCTCTGAAACCTCGTCATTTGCTGTGTACCAGAATATTCTTTTGCCGTCGCCGTTTGCAGTCCAGAGCTTTTTGCCCTTTCTTGCGGAATTGTTTTCGATTACGCTGTTTGCCGCATCAAGTATATTCTGTGTTGAACGGTAATTCTGCTCAAGTCTTATAACCTCAGCGTTTTCATACCTGTCTTCAAACTGCAAAATATTTTCAATGGTTGCACCCCTGAATTTATAAATACTCTGGTCATCATCACCGACAACGCATATATTTCTGTACCCGTCTGCAAGCATTGCAGTAAGCTTGTACTGTGCGTAGTTAGTGTCCTGATATTCGTCAACCATAATATGCTTAAATCGGTGCTGGTAGTATTCAAGCACATCAGGGTTTTCATTGAAAAGCTTAATAGTGTTTACAATAATATCGTCAAAATCCATTGCATCGGCTGAGGCTAACATATTTTCATATTTTTTATAGCACTCGCCCACCTTAGCAAGCCTTATATCTCCCTGATTTACATTGCAGTATTCTTCGGGAGTAATCAAAGAGTCCTTCGCCCTGCTTATTTCATTAAGAATTGTCTTATGAGAAAGAAATTTGTCCTCAATGTCAAGAAGCTTCTGACATTCTTTAATTACCCTTTTGCTGTCATCTGTATCGTAAATTGTAAAATGCTTTGAAAAGCCAATTTTTTCGCCGTCACGCCGTAAAATTCTCACACAGCAGGAATGGAATGTGCTTGCCCATATATCGTTTGCATCGTCGCCGAGCATTAAAGACAGGCGCTCTTTTAGCTCATTTGCCGCTTTGTTTGTAAATGTAATGGCAAGTATCTGCCAGGGCTTTACGGCATTAACACTGAGTAAATCAGAAATGCTGTCATATACAGTTGTATCGCCTGCAAGGTAGCGTTTCATATTTTCAATATCATTTTCATCGGGCGTGCGTTCAAGCCATTCCGAATTATATGCATCGCCGTATTTTACCAGGTTTGCAATTCTGTTTACTACGACGGTTGTTTTGCCCGAACCTGCGCCTGCAAGAATTAAAAGCGGTCCTTTTGTTTTAAAGACCGCTTTCAACTGCATATCGTTCATTCTTTTAAATTCGTTTTCAATTATCTGTTTTCTTAAGGTCAATACTTCGCTGTTGTTCATTAAAATCTCCAATATTATTTATCAAAAAGGTTGCCGCCGTTGCAGTCAATGGCAACAGTCAGCGGAAAATCTCTAAATTCAAGCTTTTTCACAGACTCACAGCCTAAATCCTCAAATGCTATTATTTCACATTTAGTAATGCATTTGCTCGCAAGTGCGCCTGCGCCGCCTATTGCGCAGAAATAAACTGCTCCGTTTCTTACAATAGCATCACAGACTTCTTTTGAACGGGGACCTTTGCCGACCATAGCGGCAAGCCCCATATCAAGCATTTTGGGCGCATAAACATCCATTCTTGAAGAGGTAGTCGGACCGCAGGAGCCTATTGCCAAGCCGTCAGGTGTGGGTGTAGGACCTGCATAATAGATTACTGCACCGTCAATGTCATATGGCAGGTCCTTGCCATTCTTTAAAAGTTCAAATATTCTCTTGTGTGCGGCATCTCTCGAGGTGTATACAGTTCCCGAAAGATAAACCGTATCGCCTGCCCTGAGCGAAGAAGCCATATTTTTTATGTCTTTGGTGTCAAGTCTTAATTCGCTCACGCCTGCTCCTCTTCCCCTGAAAGCTTAAAGCTTAAATCGGGCTGAATATTAAGATCTTCATTAAATTCTGTCTTAGGCGGATACTGTATAAAAGTAAGACCGCTGCCGTCATTTGTTTCAGGAAGAGCAGTCCGTGGGTGGCGCGGATGAGCGGGTGTTTGTGCTCGTAGAAGTAATTCTTGCCAAGCACGAATTGGATGTCCTTGTATTGCTTCACCCAAATCTTCTCGGCCAACTCGCTGAACGGCCCGTCGAAGTCGGGGTTGGGAAATTCGGCTTTGACCTGCGTCAAATAGCTGTCTATGAAGGCTTTCTCAAACACGGCGAAGGCGTTGAGCGACACAGGGACATAGACGTTGGCTTCGGTGGGATGGAACGTGGACCACACGTTGCGGTAGCCGAAAACCTTCAAATCCATGAGGTTGGCTTCCTCGCCCCAAAGTCTGACGGCCTCAGCAATGCTTTGCATCACCTTATAGTGCGTTCCAGGACCCAAGCCCTCATAGTCGATGGCGACGGTGATAACGGTAGGCTTCAGTTCGCGCAGTTGATTGAGAATGGGTTCGACGAGAAGCTAGAATCCTTTGATGAAAGGATCCAAGACGCTTTCGACGTCCAGAAGAACCTAGACCAGCAAATTCAGAGAATGGGCGCTGCTTTGGATAAGCTTCAGGACACCTTGAAGAAGGCGAGTCAGTTGCAGCAGAGCCTGGAAAGATTGCTGGATCGGTATGAGAAACTCGACCTCGATCACCTGGCCGAATCCATCGAATCCGCCTCCGATGCCACCCATAAGGATTTGGAGCGCATCACCTTGGCGACTTCAGAAGAAAAGAAGAACGGAAAGCATCTGACCGCCGCGAAACTCAATTTGAAGCAAAAACCGCGCAAAAAATAAGGATTAGGGGAGAATTGCGTCGAAAATGAAACGGGACCCAGCCGTCGTATCGTTCACGATGTCCCACATCAAAGGCCGCGACACGGGCATCGAGATGAAGCTTAGAAAAGCGCTTTTCGAAGCCGGTTATCGCTTTCGCGTTTGCTCCAATAAAGTCTATGGGCATCCCGACATCGTCATCGCCAAATACAAGATCGCCATCTTCGCTGATTCGGAATTCTGGCACGGTTACCAATTTGAGGAAAACAAAGACAAGCTAGAGACCCATCGCGGATACTGGATCCCCAAGATCGAAAGGAACATGGAACGCGATAAAGAGGTTAACGAGGAATTAACCCGACAAGGCTACCTGGTCCTGCGATATTGGGGCAAGGAGATCGAGAAGGATTTCGACCGCGTCTTCGCCGAGATCACCCAAGCGATCGAAAAGAGAAAATCCTTAATGGAAAAACGCCTTAAGATTGACGAATTTACCACCTTAGTTTACATCGCAAAAGACGACTGTTTCCTAATGCTTCATCGCGCCAAGAAATCCCAGGACGTGAATGAAGGAAAATGGATTGGCGTCGGCGGGCATGTGGAAAAGGGAGAAACGCCCGTTCAATGCATGAAGCGCGAGGTCAAAGAAGAAACGGGGCTGACGGTAAAACGATATCGCTATATCGGAAAGATTGATTTCATTAACGACCTCTATCATCCCGAAAGAATGTATCTTTACCGTGTCGATTCTTTCGAAGGCGAACTCCGGGATTGCGATGAGGGAGAACTCGCCTGGATTCCAATTGAGCGCCTTGACGAATTGCCCATGTGGGAGGGCGACCGCATTTTCCTGCCTCTAGTAATGAAAGATTGGTCTCCCTTCACCTTGTCGCTTTTCTATCACGGGGATCAACTGACGGAGGTGCTCGGGCCTTTCTATCCGCCTTTGACGCGGAAGAAAACCCTCCGGACTAGGCACAAAAGGAAAACATCCGTATAATCCTTTCCTATGGAAAAGCCCTCCGTCACCTTAGATCAACAGGAACTCGTGGATCAATCCACGGCTTTTGGGCTTTTGGTCCGTTCTTTGGAAAAAGAATGCGAACGCATCGTCGATGAGCATTTCCTCGCCAAAGAAGCCTGCGTCCTTTATTCGGTGGTCTTCTTTTTATCCCCCAAGATGGATGGACAAACTTGGAACGCCGCGTTGATTTCGACGATGGACGTGCTCGCCCATCGCGCTTTGGCGGCCCATACGGCGAAAGAAATCCGCTTCCCAGAATGGGATCCCGAAGATGTGGAACATGCTGATTGCCGTTCCATCGCCGACGCCTTCATCAATCTTTATGCTTGGAACCGCGCGGTGTCGGATGAGACTTTACCCCCGGAAGATTTCCTCGGTCCCCTTTTCACCTGTGCAGGCGCCGTCATGGAAGGCGTATCCCGCGGATATCATTTGACCGACCCCGAGATTCAAAAAGTCTCGGAAAACTACCTTGAACGCCTTTATTCGCGCCTGACCCACCCAGAAAAAGGGCCGGAGATGCTACAAAAACAGCTCCTTTCCCTCTCGGATACCTATCACCAATTCCTTAGGCAGCACGATGAGGAGGGCAAGAAAGATGCGTAAGCCTTTGCTCGTCCTTTCGTTGGCCTTGGCCGCCTCGGCCGCTTCTGGCTGCTCTTTCGTCTCCTTTTCTATCATTCCTGACAGTTCGGAAGAGCCCGTCCTTTCCGATTCGGAAGTTTCTTCTTCGGATGCCTCCAGCGAAGATTCCTCTTATGTTTCATCTGAAGATTCTTCGGAATCCAGCAGTTCCTCTTCCACCACCTCCAGCGAAGAATCCTCCTCCAGCGAAGAATCTTCTAGCGAAGAATTGTCCTCTTCTTCCGGCGAGGAAAGCAGCACCTCAGAGGGACCGGTTGGCCCTTACACGTTCAAAGACACTTCCGCTTGGTGGAGCGGAACCGGCACTTCGGGGAATTACATCGATACCTATACATCGACGGGTCTACGCATCGACGTTCCGCAGATCGCCAAAAGCGAATCCCTGGCCTGTTATTACTTTGATAAAGGGCTGAAGCTAGGAGAATACATCACCTATGGCGAAGTCTATACCGTCCCCGATGAGGTGGCTTTGTATTACTGCGCCTATCGCGAACTCCCCCCCAATTACGGCTACTATTACACCGAAGATACCCAGAATCCGGATTTGGATCCCGATGACGACAGCGCGACGAATGTTTATTACCGTCAGCGTTCCCTCTATGGCGACGATGCGCGCCTTTATACCGATTATTCCAGAAGCGGCGGCTACGTGACCGTCATGCCCGCCCTTTGGAAGACTTTCTATTACGAAGTGGACCTCGCCATCACCAGCGATTACGGGTATGGCAATGGGAGGAGAGGCCGCGGAGCCGGCCGCCTCATCATCTTCCCCGACGGGGTGAAGCAATATAGCGTCGCCACGCCTTTCATCGTCAAGACTTATGACCATTATGATCATTTCCGCGAATTCTCCAACATTCTGGATGGCTGGGGGAAGAACTTTGACGGGAAGAACATCACCGACGAATTCGGGAGCTATACTTCCCTAACGACCCTTGCCAGTCCTTATTCCGCCTAAGTTAAGGAAGTTTTTAGGATACCTAGAATATGAAATGGATTTTGAAAGCGATAACGAAGGAAACGAATCATCCTTTTCTGAATAGCTACGTCCTGCATTATTCGATCGAAAAAGACGGGCAAACCCGTCCTTATGAATATTATCTGGCTTCGCGCCACGACAAAGACGAACTCATCGCGAAAACCCATCTATATCAACGCCCCGACGGGGTCATCATGGCCCTTTATGAGCAAAAAGAAGACGGGATCCGCGTCTTGATGACGAAACAATTCCGCCCGGCGATCGGGGCTTACCTCACCAGTATGCCCGCGGGGCTGCTAGATGCGGAAGACGAGGATTTGTTCATCGCCGCCAAGCGGGAGGCCAAAGAAGAAAGCGGGGCGGAAATCACCGATTTGGAGCTCCTTGCTCCCGCGAGCCCAACTTCTTCCGGCTTATCCGATGAGTTAGACGCGGTCGTCTTGGGCCGCATCGTCGGTTTCGGGGAAACCCATCTCGAAGCTTCGGAAGATATCTCGGCCCGCCTTTACACCCTGGAAGAGATCAAAGCGATGATGAACGACAAAGCGTATTTCATCCCCTTATTGGTCCGCATGATCCTTCTTTACCTTTTGGAGCGGTTCGATGGATAAAGAGGAAAAGCAAATCTCTCCCAATAAGGAAGAGTTCGTTGATAAACCCTATAACCAATTCCCTCAGGATATCGAGGGGTTTTATTGGATTCCTTTGTTAGGGATTTTGCTCCCCATCATCGTTTTTCTTTCCTATGCTTTCCCGGCGATGGACCATGGCCAGCCGCTTTATATGAATGCGGCGGGGGAACAGGTCGGGAAGAAGAATTTCTATGACCTTTGTTTCGCTTCGACCCTCTCGACCGTCCTTTTCGTCTTGCTTTGCGTGGCGTTGGTGGCTCTATGCGTCCCTTTGGTCCTTGCCTCTTTTAAGAAGAAGTTTCGCGAATATAAACGCTTCAATGCTTTGTTCACCCCCGCCTTGGCGGTTTCCGCGATCCTAGCATTCCTGCTCCCGGTCATCGTTGTCTACCAAATCCAAACCGCGGATATCGCTTATCGGGCCGCCCACGAAATCACCGTCTCCGTCGGCGCGACCACTTATCTATTCCTTGGGACCTTATATATGTTCATCCCGATGCTATTGCCCTTCTTCGTTTTGTTATGGTGGTCGATGGCCAATCTCATTGCCTATAGCCGCGCGAAGAAAGCGCAAGAAGCGGTGGAAGAAAATGAAAAAGAACCGCAAAATGATATAGAAAACGAAGGAAAGGAGGAAAAAGAAGATGCAGAAGAACATCCTCTCCCTTGATCTAGGGAAGGGGTCCTTGGGCCTAGCGATTTCCCGCTCGGGGATCCTCGTCACGCCGCTTCCGAACCTCCGCTTCAAAGCTGGGGATTACGATGAAGCCCTCCGCCTCCTGCAAAAGGCCGTTGAGAAGGAAGTGGTGGACCATATCGCCATCGGCTGGCCGCTCTTCCCCAGCGGCGACCCCTGCGAGATGACCCCGATCGTGGAACGCTTCATCCCCAAAGTCCAAAGCCTCTTCCCTGGCGTGGAAATCGTCAAAGTCGACGAGCGCAATTCCACCGTCGAAGCCGCGAGCTACCTCCACGAAAGCGGGGAAAATATGAAAAAGCAGCGCCGCCACATCGATAGCGTCGCCGCTTCCGTTATTCTAGAACGTTATCTAAAACAAATCGGGCAGGCCTAAGCGAGGCTTGCCTTTTTTGCTAAGCTATCGCGGATCCTTTCTAATTCATCGACCCGGAAATAATAGGTCTTTCCGCAGAATCCGCATTCGATGGAGACGGTTTTTCCTTCGGCGATCATGCCATTTAGTTCTTCTTCGCCAAGGGAGGCCAAGGTCGCTTCGGCTTTTTCTTTGGAGCAGCCGCAGCGCCAGAACACTTTCTTCTCCGCGGTTTTCGCTTCCCCAAGGGTGGAGAAAAGCTTGGCGATGATGTCTTCTAGGCTCGCATCGCGGAAGAGCAAAGCCTCGTTGGCCGGCATGTTGTTGAAGGCTTCTTCCACCATCTTCTTCGTCGCCCCGGAGGCGAAGGGCAGCGCCTGCGCCATGAAGCCAAAAGCCCGGTGGATGGACCCGTCATCATTAAAGGAAACGCAGAGACGGACATAGGTGGGAATCTGCTCACTTTGGGTGAAATATAACGCCACGCCCCCCGCCAAATCATCCAAACGGCATTGGACGGTGGAGTTATAAGGGGTCTTTAAACCCAGGTCTTTGATGATGGTTAAAACGCCATCCCTGGCATAGTTTTCTTCTTCGGGGTTTTTGGCGTAGGCCTTCAAAGCAATCTCGGGATTGGCGGTGGCGATGAGGTGGGCTTCCCCGTCAAGCGATTGCGCGGTGACGGATAATTCGTGGCGGTCTTCCTTAAGCTGGGATGCCATCATCCCGGCGAGAAGCATGATCTGCCCGATGAAAGTGGAACTCTGCTTTCCATAGTGGCGGAGTTTCCTCGCCTCTTCTACCGCTTCGGTGGCATCGATCGCGGTGGCGAGCCATTCTTCGTTGTGGGACAAAGCCCGGATTAGCCGATCCATATTGATGGATATTATACGCATAAAGAAGAAAAGCCGCCTCCTTTTCTCAACGGGAGACGGCATTTTCGGAATGTTTGTTAAGCGAGAAGCTTATTTCTTTTTGCTGCCGATGAAATCAAGGGCGGCGGGGAGGATGGCTAGGACGCCACCGACGATCGCGAGGATGCCAGCGAAGATCCAGCCGATGCCGAGGCCCCAGTGGTCGGTGCTGTCGCCCATTTCGTTAGCGGCCCAGAAGACCGGGCGGGAGACGAAGACGAGGATGCCAGCGACGACCAAGGCGATGACCGCGACGAGGTTGAGGACGCCAGCGAACTTCTCAAGAGCGTTGACCTTGAGCAAGGGGAGCACGAAACCAGCAATGAGGATGATCATCGCGACGAGGATGAGAATCCAGGCGATGAGGCCAGTCCAGGCGAGCTTGGAATCGGCGTCGCCGGAGATGACGCTGCTGCCACTGCCGATCTTGGCGATGCCGCCACCGAAGACACCACCGGTGATGGTAGACCAGTTGTCACCATTGTGGTACTCGATGATCGGGGTCGTCATCAGAAGGATGAAGCCGACGAGCGCGATAACGGCCGCGCAGATACCGGAGAATTTGAGTAGTTTTTTCATTTTTCCGAAAAACTCCTTTCGAAAAAGTATTTTAATTTCCATTGGAAAAAAAATATAGGGGCTACGCCCCAAAAAATAAAAAAGCGCATTTTTACCTAAAAAACCCGATGCGGAGGACGTTTTTTCCTTTCTTGTTCAACCCTTCGTCTTTTAGGAAAACAAATTTCCCTTGATGTTGGACCGATATGACGGTTCCTTCGCTTATGGGACGATCCCCGTTCATCAAGACCTTGGAACCGTATCGGACCAAGCCCGTGAGGATAAGGTCTTTCGCCTTTTGCCTGGAGAGATGGAACACCTCGCCCAGGATAGCATCTAGGCGCAGTGAGGGAACGACGATGCGGACTTCCTCGATCTTCGGACGATAGGGGCAATCCCCCAGTTCGACCTGGTTGGTTTTCACCGCGGTGTGCCGAACTTGGGTCAAGGACAGGATCTCCCTAACGACGGAAGGCAAACAGTAGACATAAGCCTCGCCTTCGCCTAGGAGGATATCCCCAACGGCGTCCCGTTCGATGCCTAAGCCCATCAAGGAACCGAGGTAATCGCGATGGGTCAAAGACTCGGCGAACTTCTTTCCTTTGGCCTCGATCTTGACCAAGCATAAAGGAATGGTCTTTTCTTCCCCTTCTTCAAAGAAGAGGATGACCTTCCTCTCCGCGTCTTCATAACCCCCTTCAAAAGAATAGGTGGCCTTCCCATGGAAGAGGTTCTCTGCCTCCTCTTGCTCATCGAGCGTCAGAAAAGCGGAATAGGTGGGGACCCTTTTCCTTCTTTCCTCTTGGAAGAGATCTTTGAGATGTCCTTCTTTTTGTTTGTCGAGCATCGCGAGATAAGTTTACCCTCCTTCCTTTTCCTCCCGATAGTAAAATGAGGGGGCATGGAAAAAGAAACCCTCGAGAAAGCCTCCTATTGCCTTAGCTGCCCTTTGCCACGCTGCGAGACCGCCTGTCCGACGAAGAACCATATCCGCGACTTCATCGCCGCGGTGAAAAAGCAGGACATGGCGGAAGCGGCTAAAGTGCTTTGCCAAGCCAATCCTTTCCCAGAATTCACTTCCCTTTTATGCGACCATGGCCGCCAATGCCAAGGCGCCTGCATCCGCGGGCTAAGGGGCGAACCGGTCTCCATCCCGCAGATTGAGAAGGCCATCTCCGAAGCCTATCCCCGTCCCTACCTGGCAGGGAAACTTAACGGCATGAAAGCCGCCTTGATCGGCGCGGGGATCGCTAATCTTTCCTGCGCCTTCTTCCTTTTGGAGAAAGGGTGGAAGGTCGATATCTATGAAAAGGAATCCTCCATCGGGGGAGCCATCCGCACCGGGATCCCCGGGTTCCGTTTCGATAAGACCCCGTTAGAAAAAGTTTATAAAGACCTTATTGCCTTAGGCGCGGTTTTCCATTTCAATTCGGAAATCAAAGAGCTCGCTCCGCTTGTTTCTTCCTATGACGCGGTCGTGCTCTCCTTAGGCGCATCAAAGGAAAATTTCGCGGGAATTACCCCAGAAAACGAATGCATGGGTGCCCTGGATTTCCTAAAAGACTATAACGAAGGTCGCCTAAAGGAAGAGACCCATCAGGCCATCGTTTGGGGCGGGGGCAACGTGGCGATGGACGCCGCGCGGACCGCGAAGAGAATCTACGGGAACGTCACTGTCTTGTATCGGCGTGGGAGAGAACAAATGCCCGCGAATCCCTGCGAAATCGAAGAAGCCGAAAAAGAAGGCGTGGCTTTCCGCTTGCTAGAAAACATCATTGCTCCGGTTTACGAGAACGGGAATCTCGTCGGGGTGAACGCGGTGAATATGGAACTAGGGGAACCCGATGCCTCCGGCCGCGCCTCTTTCCACGTCATCGAGGGCAGCGAGCATTTCATCGCTTGCGACCGCCTCATCTTCGCGATTGGAGAAAAGCCCGACCTCGCCTTGTTCCCGAGTCTCACCTTAGGAGAAGGATGGGGGACTTCCTTGCCTAAAGTCTATGTCTGCGGCGACTTCCGTTATGGGACCGCGAACATCGCCAGAGCGATCACCGATGGGCGCGAGCTCGCGCTTTATTTATCGAATGAGGAATAAAGGACCGGTCATCCTGAACTTCGCCGTCAAAGGGAGCCCCAAAATCAAAGAAGAGCTCTCCTATCTTTTCTCCGATGTGGGGAGGGAATGTTCCTTAGAAGAATTCGATTCGCTAGATGATCCGCGGATCGTCCCCACGGGGAATATCCATTGCCTTTCCGATCGCGAATATGACCTGGTCTTCAACGACTTCGCGGAACTATCCTTCGCCGAAAAGCTATGCAAATCGGGCCTCTTTTTATCGATGCACGGCCAAAAGACCTTGATTCCCTATCAAAAACCTTGGGCGAATAAGCCTTCCCCGTATTACCCGGATTTCATCCTTTATACGAAGAAAAAGCACATCGTGATCTTTGAGATGAAGTCGATCCTTGGGATGTGCCAGGAAGAGAACATCGCCAAGTATTTGGCCTTGAAGCGGTATTGCGCTTCCCGCGGCTATGCGTGTTCGATGTTCGACCGCGACTTGATGACTTTCGAGGAATACCTATGGCCTTTGGAGGACACTCCGGTCAAACGCTATGTGGAAGGTTGCCTAAATGGAGAAGGACTATTCTCCTCCGACCACCTTCGTTATTTGCTCAAAGGGAAGAAATCCGCCGTGGCGAAAGCCATCCGAAGGGAAGTGGCTTCGATCATCTTGCAGAACCCCTATGTGGAGAATCGTTATTGCCACGATGACCCCGACCTCATCAACGCGGTGAAGGTACCCTATCCGGTGTCTCATAAACTTCGATTGAAGTGATTAGCACTCAACGCTTGCGAGTGCTAAAAATGGTGTTATCATATGGTTGCCAGGGACGATCCCTGCGACAGCTAAAGGAGGTAACATCATGCAATTCAATGAAGTCCCCGATTATCAAAACGACGAGAAAGTGCTGGAGAAATTCGGCCGCAACGTCAACGAACTCGCCTCTTCCGGAAAACTCGATCCCGTCATCGGAAGGGATGAGGAAATCCGCAAAGTCATCCAAGTCCTCGCCAGGAAGACGAAGAACAACGTCGTCCTTTTGGGCGAGCCAGGCGTTGGCAAAACCGCGATCATCGAAGGCCTTGCCCAGCGCATCGTCGCCAACGACGTCCCCAACACCTTAAGGGACAAAGAAATCTATGAGCTCGATATGGGCGCGCTCGTCGCCGGGGCGAAATACCGCGGCGAATTCGAAGAACGCCTTAAGGCGGTGCTCAACAAAATCAAAGACTCCCATGGGAAGATCATCCTTTTCATCGACGAGATCCATTTGATCGTCGGCGCGGGGAACGCCGAAGGGAGCCTTGATGCTTCGAACATGCTTAAGCCCTTGCTCGCCCGAGGCGATATCGAGTGTATCGGCGCCACGACGCTCAACGAATACCGCAAATACATCGAAAAGGACCGCGCCCTAGAAAGGCGCTTCCAAGCCGTGATGGTCGGCGAGCCGAGCGTGGAAGACACGATTTCGATCCTCCGCGGTTTGAAGGAGCGCTTCGAATCTTTCCATGGCGTCCGCATCACCGACGGGGCTTTGGTCTCCGCTGCGGTTTTGTCCAATCGCTACATCACCAACCGCTTCCTGCCCGATAAGGCCATCGATTTATTGGATGAGGCCTGCGCGGGCATCAAGATGGAAATCGAATCGAGCCCTGTGGAACTAGACGAAAGCAACCGCAAAATCCGCCAATTGGAGATTGAGCGCGTCGCCTTGAAAAATGAAAGCGACGAATCTTCTTTGAAGCGCCTTTCCGCCCTCGAAGGCGAACTCGCGGAGGAGAAGGAGAAATACGACCGTCTCGCCGCGGATTGGGAACAGGAGAAGAAAGAACTCGCCGAAGCCAAGAAGCTGAAAACGGAATTGGAGAAGGCGAAATTCGATTTGCAGCAAAAATTCTCCGCGGGGGATTATCAGACCGCGAGCCGCCTGCAATACCAAACGATCCCCGAGATGGAACGCCGCATCGCCGAAATCGCCGAGGAAGGCGAGAAGAAGCATCGCCTCGTCAGCGAAGTGGTGGACGAGCAGGAAATCGCCAAAATCGTCGCGAAATCGACGGGGATTCCCGTTTCCCGCATCGAAAAGGGCGATAAGGAGAAGGTCCTCGATCTCGCCGACACGCTCAGAAAGCGCGTCATCGGGCAAGAAGAACCGATCCGTCTGGTCTCCAACGCCATCCTCCGCCAACGCGCCGGCATCAAAAACCCCAACCGTCCCATCGGATCCTTCCTCTTCCTTGGGCCGACCGGCGTTGGGAAGACCGAAGTCTCCAAGGCGCTCGCCGAGGCGCTATTCGACAATGAGAACGACATCATCCGCATCGACATGTCGGAATACATGGAGAAATATAGCGTCTCCCGCCTCATCGGCGCCGCCCCGGGCTATGTCGGATACGAAGAAGGCGGCCAGCTGACCGAGAAAGTCCGCCGCGCCCCTTATTCAATCGTCCTCTTCGACGAGATCGAGAAGGCGGATCCCGAAGTCTTCAACTTGCTCTTGCAAGTCCTAGACGAAGGCAGGCTCACCGATAGCCAAGGGCATCTCGTCGATTTCCGCAACACCGTCATCATCATGACGAGTAACCTCGGTTCCGAGTTCTTGATGAAGGGAGACCGCGCCTCCGCGGAAGCCTTGCTTCATAAGGCGTTCAAGCCGGAATTCCTCAACCGCATCGACGAGATCGTTTACTTCTCCCCGCTTTCTCGCGAGGTCCAACGCCTCATCGTCAACAAGATGCTGCGCGAATTGAGCATCCGCCTGGCGGAGAACTATTATTCCGTCGAGTTCTCCGACGTCTTGAAGGACTTCATCCTCGACGAGGCCTATTCGCCGGAGTTCGGCGCCCGCCCGATCAAGCGGTATATCCAAGACCGCGTGGAGACCGCGCTCGCCGACCTCATCGTCCGCGGTTCCTTATCGACGAAAGCCACTTACCTATGCACCTTGGATAAGGAGAATAACATCGTCGTCCAACAGCAAAACGCTGCCTAAAAGGAAGACGGAAAAAACAAAAAGATCGACCCCAGTGGTCGATCTTTCGTTCTTTTTAGGCTATTTCAATAGCTCGGCGTGGACTTCCAGCCACTCCTTGATGACATAGGGGGCTTGGTTGATATAAGGCGCGGCGATCGCGAAGCCTTCGACCATCTTCGCCTTGGGGGCGAGCTCTTTGATCGCGTCGAGGCTATAGAGGAAGATTTGCCCGCCGTGGGTGACGAAGGGGACCAGGGTTTTCCCTTCCGTCGCGTGGTCGCGGAGGAAGGCTTTGATCGGCCCGGGGATCGTCCCATACCAGTTCGGATAGCCTAGGAAGATGATGTCATAGGCTTCATAGCCATTCGGGCCCGCGTTGATGAGGGGGATGGAACCATCTTGGTATTCTTGGCGGCTGCGGGTGTTGCACTCGTCATAGGAATGGGGGTAGGGGAGCAAGGGCTCGATCTCAAAGAGGTTGACCTTGTGCCCGAGGGCGCTCAGTTGGCTTTCGAGCTCTTTGGCGGCCTGCTTGGTGTTGCCGTTGCCGTGGAGGTCGACGATGCGGTCGTCGATGAGGTTCTCCCCGCCGTGGCTGAAGTATGCGATAAGAATGTTCATAGGTGTCTCCTAGGTGCCGGCTTATTCTAAGGGAAATCCGGCGTCTGGTGAATGAGGAAAACAAAAAGTTTGTTTATATTCCCTATTGGAATCCTGAATATCCCTTATAATTAGGCCAGTATGGTAAATCGCGATTTTCTTGATGATTCGTATAAAAGCCGCCCGTTAAAGTCAATGGTGGTCTGGTCCTGGATCGGTCTGATCCCGGCTTTGGTGTTCCTCTATCTCATCATCGGCACCTTCTTCGCCCCGATGATCGTCCCCTTCCTTTCCCGCGTGCAAATCACGTTGGCGATCGATATCCTTTCGATCCCCGCGGGGACCTATGTCCTCTATGACCTGATGGTCGGGCCGGGCATGGTGATGATCTTCTGGGCGCTATCGCTCATCCTGCTCGCCATCCCCTTCGTCCATACGATCGTCTTGGCCGCCCACCGCGGTGGCTATGTCGTCTTCAACGTCTTCAATTTCATCCTCGGCGGCCTCATCGACGTCGCCTCGATCTTCCTGATCCTTCCGATGATCGCCCAATATTTCAATGACATCGGCATCTCTGGGCTTATCAACAACATCTACGTCTATGTCTTGCTCGCTTATGCGGCGATCAATGTCCTATCGATGTTCTTCGGCATCCTCTACATGGTCACCTATCCCTTCCGTTACCGCGAGATTTACCGCATGCGCGCCGACCGCCTCGACGAATTGAAGGCCAAGGGCGATGATAAAGCCGTCAAGGAATACAAGAAAGCCTTCTATGCCGCCTACCGCGATGGCCAATGGGATGAGCTGCTTCCCTTGCTCTATGGCGATATCCTCTCCGTCGGCTCGAAGAAAGAAATGACCGCGGATGACGCCGCCTTCATCGCCGAGACGATGAGCGAATGGGAAACCCAGGTCCGCCACGAAGAGATGGAAGCCCTCCTTAAGCAAGGCAAGATCGAAGAGATCCGCCGCCTCTTCGCGAGATCCAAGGCCATCTTCGAATCCGAAGACCGCGCCGCGCGGAAGGTCAGGGAAGACGAAGCCTTGCTCCGCTACCTCGACGAAAAAGGCAAGAAAGAAGAAAAGGAAGGCGAATAAAAAAAACAACGGCCCTCGGGATTCCGAAGGCCGTTTTTCTTTTGCTTAGGCGAGTTCTTTCTCCAACTGATCGACGAGCTCTTCCATCCGTTTGACGACGGCGAGGTAGGGCTCTTTCGAGGTGAGGTCGACCCCGGCTTTCTTCACCTGCTCCACGGGGAAGTCGCTTCCGCCGGAGCGAAGCAGGGAGAGATAGTTATCAAAGGCGCCTTCTTTGCCTTCTTTGACGCGTTCATAGATCAGCATCGAGGAGGTGAAGCTGGTCGCGTATTGATAGACGTAGAAGGGCGTGTAGAAGAGGTGGGGGATATAGGCCCAGACCAGCGGCTTATAGACCTCTTCTTGGATATCGATGCCATAGTAGGTCTTGTAGAGATCGGTCATGATGTCGCTTAAAACCTGATGGTTGATCGGCTTGCCTTCTTCGGCGAGCTTGGCGGCGCGGTATTCGTAATGGCCGAAAAGCGTCTGGCGGTAGAAGGTGGCGACGATTTCGTCGATCTCTTTCTGCAGGAGGTAGATGCGGTCGGCTTTGGAGAGCTCCTCATGGGTGAGGAGGTAGTCCAAGAGGTTATGCTCATTGAAGGTCGAGGCGATCTCCGCGACGAAGATCGTGTAGTTCTGCTTCATGATCGGCTGGGTCTCTTCGCTATAGAGGGTATGGGTGGAATGGCCGGATTCATGGGCGAGGGTGAAGACATCATCGAGCTCCCCGTTGAAGTTCAAAAGGATGTAGGGGTGCAGGCCATATCCGCCATTGGAATAGGCGCCGCTGCGCTTGCCGGGGCCGGGATAAACGTCGACATAGCCTTCCTTGGTGACCTCGTGGGCCTTTTCCTGGAAGTCAGCGGGGAAATCCTTGATGGAGGCGTAGAAGAGTTCCTTAGCCTGCTCATAGGTATATTTCTTCTCCGATTCGGCGAGTTTCACGAAGCGGTCGTAGGAACGATGCTTCTCCACCCCGAGGGCTTTCGCGCGGAGGCGGTAATACTTCTTCAAAGGCTCGCTATGGGTCGAGGCGACCTCGACGAGGTTATGGAAGACCTCTTCGGGGATCGCGTTGTTATAGAGGTGCTCATCGAGGATCGACTTGTAACCGCGGCTGCGCATGATGGCGAGCTGGCTTTGCAAAGCGAGGTTATACATCTCGCCATAGGCGGTCTTGTGATCGTCATAATAGGAATAGAGGGCCTCGAAGATCGCTTTGCGGTCCTCTTGCTTCTTGCAGGCGCCGCATAGGGCGGTCCAATTGGCCTGCGAGACTTCGACTTCCTTCCCATCGGAGAGGGTGATTTTCTTCCCTTTGTAGTCGGCGACGGAGAGGGCGCTATAGAGTTCCCCGGCTTCCCCA
>ONGB01000079.1:4518-6170 GCA_900317295.1 uncultured Erysipelotrichaceae bacterium | reverse complement strand
GATCCGACGGACGATCCGGACCGTCAGGATGAGGATCTCAACACGGTCATTCCGGACAACCCGAATGCACCGTATGACATGAAGGACGTCATCCGCGGCATCAACGCCCCCGATGACCCGCGTTATTTCCGCGAGCTCGAGCTCGGTGGCCAGCGCGATGCGTCCTTCTATTACTATAGCGATGGCCTCAAAGACCTTTCCGACCCGATCCTCAACAAGGATAACGAAGTCGTCGGTCACAACCTGACCAGCAAGATGCTCTTCACCCGCCACACGGATTATGGGCGCCTCGCCAACGTCAACGACTCCCTCCGCCTCGACCATCTCTCCGAGATTAAAGCGGACACCCTCAACTACTTCCTCGAATACTTCCTCGGCGTCAATCAGAACTTCTTTGAAAGCGAAACGAACTCCAGCGAAGTCTCTAAAGAAAGCAAACCCTTCCACGTCGAAGACCTCCTCAAGAGCTTCGCGGAGACCACCGATGGCAATGGCGGCATTTCCTGGAAGGTCGGTGTTTCCCTTAGCTCCCTCCTCGGCATCGATATCCTCGACGACATCACCCTCGAGATCCGCGGGGGCAGCTTCGAGAATAACGGCAACGTCTTCAAGTCGCTTAACGCGCTTAAGGTGACCGCGGGGGTTTCCCTCGCCGGGAATACGGTCAATGAGCAGACCTCCAAATTGGAGAAGACGGGCGACCGCCTCTCCATCGTCAAGGCCAGCATCGACTTCGCCATCACCAACCTCGACGAGACCGGCTACCGCCAGAACTGGGATGAGATCGATGACGATTATCAAAGCGTCTTCCTCACCTTCGCGGAGGATGGCTCCTATGTCCCGGGCTCCATCTTTGGGCTCACCTCCTTTGAGGAGAACCCCGATGATCCGGCGCAGAAGCGTTATTACCATAGCTACGACACCGCCCACCAGGGCAAACGCAACTACTATCTCGGCGTCGGCATCGACGCCTAAGAAAGGCAAGAAAGCACGTCATTCCAAGGCGTGCTTTTCCTTTTCCCTCCCCCTTCCCTAAGGAATTTATTCCTTTGCCTTAGGCGCCTAGGGGTATAAAATCGGGGGCATGGAAGAAAAAAGCCTCCCCCAGATCGTCGGGAAGAACCTCGCGACATTACGCAAAGCGAAAGGTTTGACCCAGCAGCAATTCGCCGAACAGGTCCACTATAGCGACAAATCCGTCTCCAAATGGGAGCTCGGCTACACCATCCCCTCCGTCGATATCCTGATGGACATCGCCTCCTTTTACGGCGTCACCGTGGATTACCTCCTCCATGAGCAGACCACGGAGAACCTCGAGAAAGTCGCCGTCGAGGAGAAGGGGGAAGACCAACGCCAAAACCTCAATAAGGGCATCATCCTCGCCTTGACGATGCTTTTCGTCACCTTGGTCTTCATGTCGGTATTCTTCTCCTACTATTTCAACGGGGAGACGATGTGGAGCCTCTATATCTGGATGATCCCGGCTGGGTTGCTCCTCGCGGGGTTCGAGGTGCGCTCCTTCTGGCATAACCGCACCGCGAACGTCGTCTTGGTGTCCTGCTTCATCTGGTCGCTACTGCTCTCCTTCTGCGTGCAGTTCGCCTTTTTCAACAACCCCGGGCGACATATTTGGTTCATCCTGATCGTCGGAT
>ONGB01000079.1:0-4504 GCA_900317295.1 uncultured Erysipelotrichaceae bacterium | reverse complement strand
TCGCCGTGTGGCGTTCTCCTAAGAAAAAGAAGACCCCCGTTTCTTTAGAAACGACCCAAGAAAAGCCCGACGGGGCCGAATAAAAAGAGAGTTCTCCAAATCGGAGAACTTTTTTCTTCGCGCGGGAGAGGCGAAATAGAGTGCTTTGACAAGACACGCACGTATAATGCACGCGTGTCTTTATGGCACGTGAGAAAATGGGTATCTTCGGCAAGGAAAAACGCCATCTCCGCCTCGGCGGGTTGCTCCTATGTGGCATCGCACTGCTTTTTTCCTGCGCCCCGAGCAAGCAAGTCATCGCCTTGGGCCATCATGAAGAAACCCCCGAAACCTATGTCCCCGCGACCGGCGCGCAGAAAGACGCCTTGCTTTCTTCCTTCGTGGAATCGCTGACCTCCGGGGTCGCTTTATCCGTCACCGAGGGTCGTCTCCTCGCCAGGGAAAGTCAAAACAACGTCTTCGATTTCTCCGGGGCCGCGGTCAAATTCGCGATCCCTGAGCTAAGCCTTTCCAAAATCAACCTCGCCTTGGATGCCCCCATCACCTATAATTCCACCCTCAAAAGGACCATCGGTTTGAAGACGGTGGATGAGATCCTGTATTTCGCCGTCGCCTTTCCCTCCTCCCCAATCGAAGACGATTATGCGAATAAGACCCTGCGTTATAAGGTCTCCCTCGCCCCCTATATCGATCATGACCAGCAACCCGATGAACTCACCGACGGGCAGATCCGTTACGAATACGGCGATTTGGATTGGATCGTCGATGATCTCCTCCAAATCATCAAAGGCGATGAGGCGGAAGATGCCCAAGAAGACTCCACCGGGGAGAAACGCATCGATTGGCAAACCTTTTTGGATAGCCTTAACTCGGTCGAGCAATCCGTCTATGAAGGGCGGCCCTATTTCACGTTGAACCTCCAGCTCGAAGAAGGCGGAACGGTTTACCCCATTGGGCTACGCGGAAACGAAAACTATGTCTTTTCCGGACTCGATTTCCCCGCAAAGACCCATTCGGAAGCCCCCTTCTCCCTTTCTTCTTCCCTCGCGCTTTCTTTCTCCGCGGACGTCGAAGGGAAGGTCACCGAGCAGGAATGGAACGCCCCGGAGGATGCTTCCTCCTACCGCGATTTGATGAATTCCGCCTCCATCTTCCATAAGATCGCCTCCCTCGTCGGGACGAAGAAATTCGGGCTATCCGCTGATTTGGACCTCTACCATAACGAGGCAGAGCAAAAGAGCGAGGATGGCTATTCCTTCGACCGCAAAGCCGTCGATGAAGGCGTTCACATCGTAGGAAGCGCCAACGTCCACCTTGGATCCAACGGCATCGAATCCCTCGGGGTCGACGGGAAGTTCTCCTATCTCGGTTACCAAGATGGCCAATACGTCGAATCCGCGAGCCAATATAACGAGATCGCCTTGCGCTATAACGGGACGGAAACCGATCCCGCCCATCAGGTGTTCGTCAATTGGAATGACGTCGCCAAAATCCGCACGAACAAAGCGGTCCTTGATGAATTCACCGGGGATTTCGCGGGATTTAAGGATTCTTTGGGCGACGAAGAAATCGAGGCGGGGGATAACGCGCTTCTTGGCGGTCTCCTCAATTTCGTCAGCGGCATCAAGGACGCCTACCTCGCGGTCAAAGACGGCCCCTTGGGGGAGAATCTAGAGAACAAGCATTACGAAGGCATCGCCGCCTGCATCGACTCGATCGAAGTCGGCGAAGACCCCGCGGATGCTTCTAAAGACGTGATCTCCGTCCATGTCGATCTGTCCAAAATCGCTTTCTCCGGGGAGTTAAGGCTCATCTTATCCGCCGCAGAAGGGAAGCCACTAGCCCGCGTGGAATTCGAAGACGCCTCCTTCTCCTATTTCACGATCAACGGGGTCGCCTCTTTGGCGGACTTCTCTTGGTCCGACCTTGAAGGGCAGGAACAGTATGACGAATTGCTCCACCTCCCCTCCGTTTCGGAACAGCTGGAGACCGTTTTGGATTCCAAACGCGCGAAGATCTCCTTGTCCGGCTACATCCTCGACGTCCCGCATTATGACGCGAAGGAAAAGGCGTGGGTCGGCAAAACCGACACGGGCTATGCGATCCCGGGGCACGTCAATTCCACCGCCTATAACCCCTCCGGCTTCCAACTCGATGGGCAATTCGCCTTCGATTTGAAGGAGAAGATGGGGTCAGGCTCCGCCACCTTCGTCGACATCAAAGAAAAATACGTCAATGACCATAACGTCAGGATCGACGTGACCGGCCCCGCGATCGAAGGCGCGGATTCCGGGGAATTCGATAGCCTCCTCTCCCCCACGGGGATCCAGGACAACAAGATGCTATTCGAATACGACTCCAAAAACGCGAATAGCCTCGATAGCTATCCTGACGCGGAAAACCGCACCAACCCGAAAACCGATGGAGGTTTGAAGGGATATTTCACCATCACCTCGCTTAACGACATCATCGAGATGGTCATGGATTTGGCCGGTTCCTCCGACCCGCGGTTCGCAAGGCTAGTGAACCTCATCACCTCGCTGCTTTCCGCCTCGGTGATCACCAAATTGACCGAAGGCTATTATTTCGACGTGCTGACGAGCCCGCTCATCGAATCGCTTTCGATCACCGCCGAAAAGGCCACGCTCGTCTTGCCCAAAGCGTTGCTTGGGTTAGAGAAAGACATGACCATCGAACTCGGTTTCGGTGAGCAACATCGCCAAGACGAGCAAGGGAACCCCGAAGTTTTCCGTCCTTTGGAAAGCCTTGTGATCGACACGGTCATCGGCATCAAGGAAGACGAGAATTCCATCAAGGCCAAAGAGCTCCATATCGAGCTCGGCATCGACTCCTTGACCTGCGCGGATGCGGATTTGCATGCGAATTTCGGCGCGAATCCCAATCTATCCTCCTTCCAGGATTATTCCACGATCCATGACCTCACCTCCTATTTGCTTGGCACCATCACGATGGGCGCGAGCAAGCAGACCGATTACGTGACCACCTACCACATCTCCGGCAGCGCCTCGACGAAGATCCTTTTAAGCTCCGTCAAACTCGTCATCGACGGCTACATCTTCCTCCGCGGGGCCGAGGTCGACGCGCTTATCTGGATGACCGCGGACAAATCCGGCATCATCGGCTCGGTCGCCGTCAGCAAGAACTCTCAGAATCAGATCTTCTACCACACCGACGGCAACGATAAGACGGGCTATGTCTTGATCCGCCACCACGCCTGGAGCGCCAAGATCTTCGGCTATAAGACCGGGACCGAGAACGGGGCGAAATTCATGCGGGGCGATGTCTTTATGGACAATATCCTCGACTACTTGCTCAAATACATGATCTGCGCGGGTTCCTTGGTGGCAAATAACCTCGATTCGGCCTCTTCTTCCGAAGGAGCGGTCCATGGCGAAGACGTCATCACCTCCTATTCGTGCGCCAATGACGGGGGTGCTCCCGCCTTCACCTTGGGGCTCAACCTGGCCGCGGCCCTCAACCTCAACTTCACGATGACGATGAACCCGACGATCACCACGGCGAACTATCATTCCGCCTATGTTTCCGGAAAGACGATGCGCGGCATCTCCGGCGATCTGACCTTGGGCATTGCTTCGCTTTCTTTGACCGCGAGCCTTTCGCTATCGATGGCTAACCTCACCGAGAGGGAAGACGGGGATGGCTATGACTACCATGACGCCTGGTCGGATGACACCTATGGCAAAGCCAGCACGATGAATGGCAGCGGCGACATCTCCTCCAGCGTTGCCAAGACCATCTTCGAGCAATACTTCTACAAGGACGGCAAGTACACCGACTACGCGAAGGGCTATCTCGTAGAAGGGTATGACGATTCCAATAACGGAATGTGATAAAAGATGCCTAAAAGAACGCATTCACGGGGGACGTGGATGCGTTTTTGCTTGATTTGCAAAGAAAGATTCCGCGAGTTCGCGTGAGCGCATCCCTACAAAAAAGAAGATTTTGGGATTATCCTAACCGGGCAAAGAAAAGGAGAACCCCATGCCTAATGCATATGAATGGAACCTCGACCCCTTCTTCAAAAGCGAAGAGGAGTTCCTAAAAGCCTTAGAGGAATTCAAAGCCCTCATCCCCCAAACCGACGAGTTCGAAGGGAAGATCAATAACGACGAAAACCTCGCCGCCTATCTGACCCTCGACAAAAAGATCACCCTCGCCATCGTGCGCCTCTACTATTTCTGCTCGATGCGCTCCGATCGCGATAAGAAGAACGTCGATAACGCGGCCGACCTAAGCAAAGTGGCCCTCGCCGAGCAAGAGCTCATCCAGAAGACCGCCTTCTTCGAGCCGGAACTCCTCGCCTATGGTGAAGATAAGGTCAAAGCCTTCTTCGCGAAGCATCCGGAATATAACGAATACGATTTCGCCTTCCAGAAGCTCTTTCGCGGGCAAAAGCACGTCCTCTCCGTCGAGAAGGAGCAGCTTTTAAGCGGCTATGCCCCGCTGCTTGGGGAAGCCGGGG
>ONGB01000018.1 GCA_900317295.1 uncultured Erysipelotrichaceae bacterium | reverse complement strand
CATAGGTCCCGATTTCCCTGGCCTTATCCATGATCGCGACTTTATCCGCGGTGGCAAGAGGGCGCAGGATCGGGGTATTGGTGACGTCATTGATCGCCACGAGGGATTCTAAGGTCTGCGAGGCGACCTGCCCGATGCTTTCGCCGGTGGCGAGGCAGAGGCACCCTTCCTTCTTGGCAAGGCGCGAAGCGATGCGAAGCATCATTCGGCGCATGATGGTGATGCAATAGGGCTCGGGGATCTTCTCGTAGATCGCTTCCTGGATCTCCGTGAAGCGGACGATGTGGAGGCGGATCGCCGGCTGATATTCGTTAAGCTCGCCTAAGAGTTCGACGAGCTTATCGATCACCGCCATCTGGGTATAGGGGGGCGAGGCGAAATGGATGCATTCGATCTTGATGCCGCGGCGGAGCAGGTAATAGGCGGCCACGGGAGAATCGATGCCCCCGGAAAGGAGCATCAAGGCTTTCCCGTTCATCCCCAAGGGATATCCGCCTAAGCCGGGATATCGATGCGAAGAGAGGAACACCCCGTCTTCGCGTAGTAAGATCCGCATCTCGATGTCAGGCGTATGAACATCAACGGCAAACGAAGTGTGATCCAGGATATAATCGGCGACCTGCACGGTGAGGTCGTAACTTCTTAAGGGGTAGGTCTTATCGACGCGCCTGACGTCGATTTTGAATGTATGCCCCGCCTCTTTTTGGATTAAGTCGAGCGCGGCTTTTTGAATTTCCTCCGGCTCGCGGCCGACCTTGGCGATTAAGGAGATCTCGTGGATCCCGGGCACTTCCTGGAGGCGGGAGATGATCGGCATGGGTTCCTCTTCTCCTAAAAGGACATAGAGGTGGTCGCGGCTAGATTTCACTTCGACATTAGGAAAAGCCTTTAACGCCACGCGGACGTTATGGGTCAGCATGTCGATGAAGGAGCGGCGATTGTTCCCTTTGGTGGTCAATTCGCCATAATGGATCATCAAGGAATCGTATTTCATATCGTTTTGAGCTTCTTTAATAGGTTTTGGAGTTCTTCGACGAAGGCGTCGATCTCTTCGTGCGTCGTCTTTAAGGGCATCGAGACGCGGATCGCGTTGCCCGCCTCTTTGGGGGTGCGGCCCATCGCCAAAAGGACATCGGAGACCGGTTCGCCTTTGGAATTGCACGCGGAGAAAGAAGAGACATATATTTCTTTTTCCGATAAGCCTTCGACGATGACGGAGGCCTTATGATGGGCGAGCGAGAAATTTAAGACATAGGGGGAGGCGCCTTCGGGGGAATTGATGGAGACTTCTTCAATAGAAGAAAGCTTCTGGGCGAGGTAATCGCGAAGCGCGGATTCTTTCTTGTAGTTCTCCTGGCGTTCTTCGCAAGAACGTTTCACCGCGTAGGCGAGGCTTAAAGCCCCGGGGACATTGACCGTCCCAGGACGGATCCCGCCTTCTTGATCCCCGCCTTGGAAACGGGGGGATAGGCGCAGGGTTTTCTTGAAAATAAGCGACCCAGTACCCTTTAAACCCCCGATTTTGTGGCCGGAGAAGGAAATAAGATCAATCTTGGAAAAGGGGAAATCGACCTTGCCGATCCCTTGGGTCATGTCGCTATGGAAGATGGCCTTGGGATAGGCGGAGAGGATCTTTTGGTATTCTTCGATCGGGAAGATGGTCCCGGTCTCGTTATTGACCCCCATGATGGAGACGAGGATGACGTCCTTGTCCACCGCTTCTTCTAAGGTCTTAGGCTCCACATAGCCTTCTTTGTTGACGGGGAGTTTGATGACTTCAAAGCCTTCCTTGGCGAGGGCTTCGAAGGGACGGGAGACGCTAGGATGCTCGACGGAGGAATAAAGGATCTTCTTGCCGCGATTGGCGTAAGACTCAACAACCCCATGAATGGCGAGGTTATTGCTTTCGGTCGCGCCAGAGGTGAAAAGGAGGTCATGGGTCTTCTCCACGCCTAAGGCGCGGAGGATGTCCTTCCTGGCTTCCTCTAGCTTCTTGCGCATCGAAAAGCCGAATCCGTGGGTGGAATTGGCGTTTCCGAATAAAGAGGCGGCCGCTTCGTTATGGAGGGAAAGCGCCTCGGGAAAAGGCGCGTGGGAGGCCGCGCAGTCGAAGTAAATCACGGCCGGTTTATTCTCCTCTTAATCTCTTAAGCCCGTCGGTGGTGTCGCGGTAAGCGGTGGCGAAGTCGCCTTTGAAATAACGGACTTCGCTTTGGTTCACGAGCATCTTGATCTCAGAGAGATGCTGACGGTCGCGGTTGGCGTAA
Organism: uncultured Erysipelotrichaceae bacterium; assembly: GCA_900317295.1. GTDB lineage: Bacteria > Bacillota_I > Bacilli_A > RFN20 > CAG-826 > Alloenteromonas. The sequence continues at coordinate 29,860 of ONGB01000018.1, read as the reverse complement.
AGCAGGGAGGCATCGGCGAGGAGCATGTTCTCCTTCTCTTTTAGAAGACGACGATAGAGAGCATCGCCTTCGCTTTTTAGACGCACGACGCATTCATGGATCGCGGTCACGTCGATCGGGGGGGCCTTCAGCAACCCATAGATCTGATCGATGATCCCATAGAGCTCATCGATCTGCGGGCCGATTTCCGCGGAGATCGAGTCGATGTCGATATCGGAGAGGAGTCCTTCGCAGGAATGGAGCTTCTTGTCATAGACGGAGAGGCAGCCGGCGGCGTCTTCCGATTCGGTCTTAAGGGAGAGCAGATAACGGTCGAAATCCTCGATGGCGTTCCCCGCGGAGACGGCTTCGTCACGCAAAGCGTGCATCTTCTCGACGAGCAAAGTGAACGGCTGACGGGCGCCCGAATGGATGAAGGTATCCAGAGAACGCTTCGTCGCCCCGGCTTTGTTGATGAGGGCTTTGATCTCGTCGATCTTCTGCTGCTCATCCTCGGGGATGACATAGATCTTCTTCACATCGGGGAGGGCGTTGGAGAGGCGGATGTATTTCTGCTCCACCGCCGCTTCGTCGACATAGATGCCGTCGCATTCGCTTTCGAAGATGGAACGGGCTTCCTTTTCCTTATCGAAGGAAGCGAAATAATCGTTGATGCGGTCGAGGATGCCGTCGAGTTCCTCTTGGACGCCGGCGAGCTTGAATTCCTGGCATTTCTTGGTGATGGTCGCCACTTCTTCGCGCATCTCGTCGATGTTGTTGGAGACGATGAGATGGTGGAGGGGGAACCCGGCTTTGGTCATCTCCTCGAAGCGGTTTTCCAAAGAAACGAGCTTATCGGGGATCACGGATTGGATCAAAACGCAGAGGTTCGGCATCACCTTGATGGCCTTGGCGAGCTCTTCGATGACCGCGCCGATGCGCGGGAGGAGGTTGCGCGCCTCTTCGTACTGCGCGCTTTCGACATAACCCTCGAATTCATTGAAGTTGTCGTCCAGGAGTTGGAAGACCTTATCGAAAGAGGGGGCGACCAAGGAGAGGTCGGCCTGCTTGATGTAATAATCCTGTTTGATTTTGCGGAGCTTTTCCTTGAGGGCGAGGGATTGCTGACGGCATTCTTCCTCGGGCTTGATGACGACGAGAAGGTCGTTATTGAGCTGATTGACTTCCTCATCGAAGGCATCGATCGTCTTCCTGGCCTGCGGGAGTTCCTCTTTGAGGAGCTTGTAGTTGCGGTCGGCGACGAGGTCTTTCAAAGAATTGACCGCGATCTGGGCGGAGGAGTCGCCTTTGTCGCGGACTTCCTTATACCGCTTATTGAAGGTCATGTAGGTGTTGACGTAGATGAGGTTGGTCAGCGAGATATTCTCGATGCGCTTGATGTATTGGCTATCCTGCCCGAAGAGCAAAGCGTGGAGATATTCAAAGCGGCGGGAGAGTTCCCTGACCTGTTTGCGATAGCGCATATGGGCGAAGACGGTGAAGTAGAGAAGGACGCCCAAGCCGATGACCAGTAAGGTGGATACGGCGATGACAACGATGACCCAAGGTTCCATAAGTGAAAGTATTTTAGCACCCTAGGGCGCGCTTGCGTAGGTGAAGAAAGCGTTTTTTCGTAAAAAAATCCACGCGTGATTTCGCGGGGTTTTCGCAAAAAGAAGGGGGACATACATCGGTTTTCGCCCGTTTGGGGATGACGATGATCCCGCCTTGACTTGTAATCCCACGCAAAGGGGCATACGATTGTTCATCGCTTCAATAGCGAGAATAAGGTATTGCTTATGGAAAACGAAAAACTCCCTTCCGCCAAACCGGAAGAAACCGAAAGCGTCTCCCGCACCGGCTTAATCGTCGCCGCGTTCATCTTCCTTGCCCTAGAAATTGGCATCGTCATCTTCCTTTATTCCCAATGGGATTTCATCCAACATTTCGTTGACAGCGCGGTCCATAGTTCCTCCGCGTCCACCTCGCTTTCCTCCTCTTCTTCCACCAATGCGGGGGCGCAGGTCGCCGGCGGCGTGGCCGTAGCCTTGGCCGCGAGCTTGGCCGCCGTGATCCTCATCGGTTTGATGGGCCTTGGCGCCTTGGCCGCTTTGATCCCCTCGATCATCTTCGGCATCGTCTGCTTAAAGAAACGCTCCACCGCTTATCCCAATCAGCGTCCCGTCCTCTTGGTCGCGGGCATCCTCCACTTGGTGATGCTTTTGGCCTTGATCCTGCGCGTCGTCTTCGTCTTCATGGGCCACTAAGGCCTTATCTAAAAGATAATTTCCCTGTTGAATCCGTTTTTCCGCACGCGTATAATCGACCCTGCGTGAGTCAGTAGCCCGCTCCTACGCTTCCGCCCGACGTCAAGGAAAATATCCAAGTAAGCCGAAGCTACGCGGCCGAAACCCCTGACACCCGGGAAGTGGAAAGAGCACTCCTCTCGCAACTGAAAGGAGACATTAGAACATGTCCAAGTACACCGGAAGCTCTTGGAAAAAGAGCCGCCACCTCAACTTTTCGGTCCTCGAGACCGGCGAAGAGCTGAAAAAACGCCCCTATGGCCCTGGCCAGCACGGCCAAGACCGCAAGAGGAAACCCTCTGAATACGGCGTCCAGCTCCTCGAGAAGCAAAAGCTTCGCACCCTCTATGGCCTCAATGAGCGCCAATTCCGCCGCCTCTTCATCCTCGCGAAGAAAGACCCGACCGTCACCGGCCTCGCCTTCTTCCGCATCTTGGAGAGCCGCCTCGACAACCTCGTCTTCCGCATGGGCTTTGCCCGCACCCGCGCCGGTGCCCGTCAGCTCGTGAACCACGGCCACGTGCTCGTCAACGGCAAGAAGGTTGACATCCCCTCCTACCTCTGCTCGGTCGGCGATGTCATCTCCTTCAACGGTGACAGCCCGCTTAAGGTCGTCAAGGAATGCGTCGAGGGCAAACTCCCCGTCGCCCCGTATGTCACCGTCGAGCCCGAGAAGTTCCAGGGCACCTTCACCCGTGAGCCGGAACGCAACGAGCTCCCCCTCGAAATCCAGGAATCCCAGATCATCGAGTACTACAACCGCAAGCTCTAATGCTTCGGTTGCCCGTAGCAACGAAAAACCCGCGAAACCGCGGGTTTTTTGATATTTGCTTTCCTTACGGGCGGAGGCGATATCCAACGCCGTAGATGTTATCGATGTGCCTGCCTTCGTCCCCGAGTTTCTCACGGAGCTGGAGCAGATGCATATCAAGGGATTTGGCTTCTTTGCGGAAGGGTTTCTTATCCCCTTGGTAGGCGACCCAAAGATCGATCTTGCTCACCGCGTATCCCCTGGCGGAGAAGAGCTTGGCGAACAATAACGTTTCCGCGGGCGTGAGATCCAAAACCTTGCCGTCTTTCTTGCAGACCGCCCCCTCGAAACGGAGGGAAAAAGGACCGTAGCGGACGTTGCGTTTTCCGCGGCTTTCCTCTTCAAAAAACGAACGGATGATGCTGGATAGGTCTTTTGCCATGGAAGTATGTTAAACCCAACCATAAAAAATGGGAATTATTTTTTGTTGTCAATGCAAAACGTTTTCTTGTGTTTTTTTTAGGAAAACTTCGCATTTAATCGACTAAATTAAAAAGTTAAATTTGGAAAAAACCGTGTCAATTGATTAAAGGTAGTAGCAAAGGCCCCATTCGCTTTCGGTGAAGCCGAGGAAGAGGAATTCGGTCTTCCGGGAATTTAGATCGGGGGAGACGCGGATCTCGGAGATGCCGAATTCGTCGCAGCGGGTGGTCATGCGGATGAACACCTCTTGGAGGTCTTTCCTTCCCCGTGGGGTATATAGCGCCATCATGAGAAGGATCTTCTTATCCCCTTCGATGAGGGTGCGGTTCAAGGAGCCTAGGGCCAGTTTTCCCTCTTCCGCGCCCAAAAAGGCGGAGACGTCCGGGTCGATGAGGCGGTTCATCTTCGCGATGAAAGAACGCGCATCCGTGGGGATTTCTATCTCATCGAGAAAAGAACGTTCTTGGTAGCCGATGCGGCGGTAATTCATGGCTTAGAACTCGCCAAGGTAATAATTCTTCTTGCCGCGGCGGACGATGACGTAACGGCCATAGAGGGCCTTGGAGGGATCGATCATCGCCTTCGGGTCGAGGATCTTCTCCCCGTTAATTAGGACGGAGTTACCTTCGGCGAAGGTGCGGGCTTCGCGTTTGCTAGAGGCCGCGCCTAAGGTGATGAGGAGGTCTTCTAGCATCAACGGGCCTTCTAGTTTCTTCTTTAAGGAGCCGAAAAGCTCTTCGATCGCCTTCTCGCTTAGCGAGGCGACTTCGCCGGAGAAGAGGGCTTCCGACATCGACACCGCTTCGTCGGCGGCGGCTTTGCCGTGGATGTCCTTGGTCACTTCGTAAGCGACCTTCTTCTGCCCGATGCGGCGGCCGGGGGAAGCGAAATGCTCCCGGGCCACTTCTTCGATCTCTTCCTTAGAGAGGAAGGAGAACACCTTGAGGAAGCGGATGGCATCCTCGTCGGTGACGTTCATGAAATACTGGTAGAGCTGATAGGGCGAGGTGAGGTTGGCATCGAGGAAAAGCGCGCCGTTTTCGGATTTGCCGAATTTCTTGCCGTCGCTTCTTAGGATAAGGTGAGCGGTCATCGCCCCGACTTCTTCCTCTTCCCCATCGATCTTGCGGATCAATTCCAGGCCCGAGGTCAGATTGCCCCATTGGTCGTTACCGCCGAGCTGGATGGCGACGCCTTTTTCGTGGTGGAGCTTATAGAAGTCGATGGATTGCAGGATCTGATAGGAGAATTCGGTGAATGAGATGCCGGATTCTAGGCGCGATTTGACGATCTCTTTCGAGAGCATGTAGTTGATGGAGAAATATTTCCCGTAATCGCGGAGGAAATCGATCATCGATAAGCCGCCGAGCCAGTCGAGGTTGGAGAGCACTTCGCCCTTCTCGGGATCGCTTAGATCGATATAGCGTTCCAGCTGCGCCTTGATGGAGGCGGTGTTCTTCTCGAGGTCTTCCTTGGTTAGAAGGTTGCGCTCCTTCGATTTCCCCGAGGGATCGCCGATCATCCCGGTGGCCCCGCCGACGACGGCGACGACCTTGTGGCCGGCTTTCTGGAAGCGTTTGAGCAAAGAAATCATGACGTAATTGCCCAAATGCATCGATCCGGCGGAGGGATCGAAACCGCAGTAAAGGGCGGTTTTGCTCGATAGCAATTTGCGGATGAGGGCTTCATCGGAATACTGTTGGATGAGGCCGCGATAAGTGAGTTCTTCGACGATGTTTTCCATAGGGCAAAACTATAAACCATTCCGCGCGAAAGTAAAGCGCGCACGCCTCCATTCTTGAACGCGCACGCGATTTGGGTTTACATTAATGATTGAATCAGAACGGGCTTAACTGCCCGTTAAGGGAAAAAGTCGCATGAACAAACACGGGAAAATCACCTTTAGGGCCCTATCGGGGCTCGCCCTGGCCTTGCCGCTAGGCCTAATCATCCTTTCCGCGTCCAGGACCCCGATCGAGGTCAAGGCGAGCATGTCGACCGACCCCTACTCCTACACTTTGGAAACCTTCAGTCCCTCAAGTGATGTGAAGACAAATATCGACCTCACGGATTTGAATGATAACGACATCCGTTCTTACTATTCTGGGCTTAACGGGCTCCCCGAAAGCGAACGCCAAGGCGGGAACCTGCTCAAGAATCTTAAGCGCATCATCTGCACCAACCAAAAAAAAAAAAAAAAAACCGCCCGATATGCGTCTTATAACAACTCCTTTGAAATCTATTCCATCACCGACCGAGAATGGGACCTCTATGATGTCGAAGGTTGGGGACGAGTGGAGAAAAACGCCATCGCTAACGCGACGCTCAACGACGCGAAGAACGTCCTTTTGACCTATTCTTACCCCAGCAACGANNNNCAATCTCACCTACAAAAATGGTCTTGATGACCGCGCTTATGGCTATCCCGTCAGCGGCAAAGTCAGCTATTCCAACGCCTTATTGAATCGTGAGCACCTTTGGTCAAAAAGCCATGGCTTCAATGAAGATGAGGGCGCGGGCAGCGATGTCCATCATCTCGTCGCCGCCGACACCTCGGTGAATAGTTTTTTCCATAGCAACTACCCTTACGCTGAAGTCGGGACCCTTCATGCCAGCTATCGCGCCACCGCCGATCGTTGGGGAACTTATCGTTTGAAGCAGGCGATGCCCGGCGGATCGACCATCACTTTGGACGATTTGATCGAGATCAGCCCGAATGCGATTGACGAAAACCTCTATGGCACCGCCGAGACTTCTTACCCCGATGATGGCGGAGGAACCACCGTTTTCGAACCGCGCGATGCCGACAAAGGCGAAATCGCCCGCGCCTTGCTATTCATGTGCGCCCGCTATAACTGGATCGAATCCTGGAATCCTTCCACCGGGGTGACCACCACCACTTGGAATTGGGATGCGGTGAATCATCAATACACCACCCAAACCATGAATCCCACGGTCAACGAGCCGGACCTTATGCTCGTTAATAAAATCATCAATAAGTCCGATGCCGCCGACGATGAAGACGGCTATCACGTTTCGGAATACGGATGTTTGAACGACATCCTGCGTTGGAATCGCGAATTCCCCGTCACGGAATATGAGATTCACCGCAACAACCTTATCTATAACAACTATCAATATACCCGCAATCCCTTCATCGATTTCCCCGAATGGGCCGACTATATCTGGGGAAGGCCCGTCGAGAATCCCACCTATACTCCGCGAAATGCGAACGGTTATTTCAATCCTACTGGCGCGGCCGCTCCCGCAACCGATCCCATCAACGATGTGCCCGCGGATGGCGTTTCCATCTCCAAAACCTCCATCGCGTTAGATCTTAATGGCGAAGTCTCCGCGACCATCAACGCGACCAGCACCGACCTCGGCGCCATCGCTTGGTCTTCCTCGGATGAAGAAGTCGCCACCGTCTCCAAAGCCTCTGCCGCTTCGGGCGAGAGCATCACTATCACCGCGGTTGGCGAAGGAAGCGCGACGATCACCGCTTCCGCCACCATCGGTGGGGAACCCTATCAAGCCGTTTGCACCGTCACGGTCGCCAATTCTCCCGGAGGCGGGGGCAATCTCGAAACCATATCCATCACCCTGAGCGATTTTGATGGTCACACCAACGTTGGCACCGAGGACGCTTGGAGCGTTACCTCAAACGGGGTGACGTATTCGGGTTACACCGATTTGGCCAACATCACAACTTGTATGCAAATCAATCCAGGAAGCGGCTGTAAAACCGGGCTTTTTAACCAAACCAAAATGCCTGGGCGCATCAGCGAAATCACCATCACGATGTACGCCACCGACAAGAATTCGGGAAGTTTATTCGTCTCTGATTCGCCGGTCTATGAAAGGACCGCGGCCAATACCTACGTGAACCACGAAGCCTCAGCCACTTCGTTCGCTTTTGCGGGCACTTCCGCCGGGGAAAGGGTGGTCATCGACACCTCATCCGCGGGGGACGTGCATTATTTCTCGATTGGAACCACCCAACTGAAATCCACCCAAATCGACATCGTCTGCGATATCGGCGCGGATGCTGCTGGCTATGCCGAGCATTTCCTTGATGTGACGGAGTCGGTGTGCGCTTCCTACAACGCGAATTCCGCTTCTAGTTTCTCCTCCGCTTGGACGCAGGCGAAATCAGCTTATAACGATTTATCGCTCTCCGCTCGCGCTTTGGCGAAGAACCCCAATGCCATGGATGCGGGGGCAAATAAAACCAAGGTATCTGACGCTTATAGCCGTTATGTCTACATTCTCAATAAATACGACAAGGTCGGATCGGTTCTAGACAACTACCTTAACGCCGCGCTCTCCGGCGCGGGTTATCTCCCTTCTACCTTCTCTTCCGCCCCCGCTTGGATCATCGCGGTCGCTTTATTAGCTTCCACCGCTTTCGGGACGGCGATCGCCTTCCAATTATTCCGCAAAAAGAAAAAAGAGGCGTGATTTGACGTAGAAAAAAGAGAGCGGACCCCGCTCTCTTTTTGTTTTGATGGGAGGCTTTACTCCGCCTCGATGAAGGCGATGTAGCCCTTGTAGGCGGCGTAGATGTCGCCTTTGGAGACGATTTCCATCGGGGAGTGCATGCTAAGCAGCGGCACCCCGGCGTCGATGACGTTCATGTTCATGTTGCCGAGGATATAGGCGATCGTTCCGCCTCCGCCTAAATCGACGCGGCCAAGCTCGGCGTTTTGCCAGCACACGCCGGCATCATCCATCGCTTTGCGCACCCAGGCGTAATATTCCGGGTTGGCGTCGTTAGATCCGCCTTTGCCGCGGGAGCCGGTGTATTTGTTGAAGACAAGGCCTTGGCCCAAGAAGGCGGCGTTTTTCTTTTCCGAGGCGCTTTCATAAAGCGGATCGACCCCGGCGGAGACGTCGCTAGAGAGCATCTTCGAGGCTTCGAGGATCAAATGGGCGTCATATAGGGGGTGGGCGGCGCCGCTGAGCTCGGCGAGCCTGGCGACGGCGTGGAGGAAGAAATTCGACTGGGCGCCGGTCGCGCCGACGGAGCCGATCTCCTCTTTGTCGACGAGGATGCAGCAGGCGGTATGTTCGACTTTCTTCGCGTCGATAAGGCCCATTAAGGACGTATAGGCGCAGGCGCGGTCATCTTGGCCATAGGAGGCGACCATAGAACGATCGAGGCCGAAGTCCCGGGCCTTCCCGGCGGGGACCACTTCGATCTCCGCGGAGATGAAGTCCTCCTCTTCGACGTCATATTTCTCCTTAAGGAGCTTTAGGAGCATCTTCTTGACCGGCTCTTTCTCCTCCCCTTCTAGGGGGATGGAGCCGAGGGTGATGTCGAGGTCTTCGCCCTCCACCACTTTCGCGCCGGGCTTCTGGAGCTGGTCGGCGGAGAGATGGACGAGGAGTTCGGTGATGCCGAAGACGGGGTCTTTGGGGTCATCGCCGAGATGGACTTCGATGACGGAGCCATCCTTCTTGCACACGACGCCGTGGAGGGCGAGGGGGGTGGTCGTCCATTGGTATTTCTTGATGCCGCCGTAATAATGCGTGTCGCCTAAGGCGAGGCCATCCCTTTCATAGAAGGGGTTCTCCTTGAGGTCGAGGCGCGGGGAGTCGATGTGGGCGCCCAAGATGCGAAGGCCTTCTTTTAGGGGCTTATTCCCTAGGACGAAGGCGCAGACGTTCTTCTTCTTGTTGATGAAGAAGACTTTGTCCCCCGGTTTGACGGAGGTGAGCTTCTCGGCGTTGACGAAGCCGTTTTCTTCTAGCTTCTTCACCGCGTAGGCGCAGGCGAGGCGCTCGGTCTTGCCGTAGGAGAGGAACTCCTTATAGCCTTCCGAGAAGTCGAGGATCGATTGATGGTCCTTAGTTTCTTTCCAGACGTTTTTGCGATACATAAATGTCCTTCCTTTCGTTTCGAGGGGTAATATAGCATAGATTCACGAAAATGCTCGGAAAATGACTCGCGCCCCCATTTGGGGGCTTGCCCATCTTTCTTTCGGCTTTAAAGTAATAGGAAATATACCGAAAGGGGCATATAGCGAAATGGACCAAGTTCTTAAATTGGATATCCTCATCGAAGGCGAGGGCATCAAGATCAAAAAAGAAGGGATTCTCCCTCCCCCGGGGAAGAACCGTCTCCGCCTAAAGGGCGATGGGCCGATCGGGGAATGGGCGTTAACCACCATCCTCCTCGGAAATAACCTCGATGTCGAGGCCCACACCTGGGATGAGGAAGGCCACCACCTCGACCTCTTCTCCGCTTCCTTGGACGTCGAAGAGGAAGTCAAAGGCGAAGTCACCACCTCGCTAGGCGGCAAGCAAGTGAAGCTTTGCTACCTCGCGCAGTTCCACGCCTAAACGAAAGACAAACGAAAAGCCGCGGGATCCCGCGGCTTTTTCCGTTATTTTAGGGATCAATACATGTCCCCGCCCATCGGCGGCATGGCAGGTTTGTCTTCCTTGATCTCGCTGACGGCGGCTTCGGTGGTGACGAAGAGCGAGGCGATGGAGGAGGCGTTCAACACGGCCGAACGCGTGACCTTCGTCGGATCGACGATGCCTTCTGCGAAGAGATCGACCCATTTGCCTTCCTTGGCGTCGAAACCATGCGATTTCTCCGCTTTTTCCTGCTTCTTTTGGATCTCGTCGGGGTCATAGCCGGCGTTAGAGGCGATCTGGCGAAGCGGGGAATAGAGGGATTCTAGGACGGCGTCGATGCCCTTTTGCACATCGGCGTTATCGGCCTTAAGGGTCGGCTTAAGAACCTTATAGACCTCGGCGAGGGCGGCGCCTCCGCCGACGACGATGCCTTCGGCAACGGCGGCTTTGGTGGCGTTGAGCGCGTCTTCGATGCGGAGCTTCTTCTCTTTGAGCTCGGCCTCGGTGAGCGCCCCGACTTTCAAGACGGCGACGCCGTCGGAGAGCTTGGCGATGCGCTTGGCGAGGTTCTTCTTATCGTATTCGCTGGAAGCGATTTGATATTGCTGCTGGAGCTCATTGACGCGGTCGAGGATCGCTTTCTTCGAGCCTTCCCCGCCTACTAAGGTGGTCTTGTCCTTCTTGATCTCGGCCTTCTTCACTTTGCCGAGGTCTTCGATCGTGGCGTCTTTTAGTTGCATGCCCAAATCCTTGGAGAGGAAGCGGGCGCCGGTGGTGATGGCGATATCCTGCAAGGCGGCCTTCTGCGCATCCCCGAATTCCGGGGCTTTGACGGCGACGACCTTGAAGGTGCCGCGAATCATGTTGAGGGCGATGGTCGCGGTGACATCGGCATCGAGGTCATCGGCGATGATCAATAACGGCTTATGGCTATCGACGACGGACTGAAGCAGCGGGAGGATGTCTTGGATGTTGCTGATCTTGTTATCGGTGACCAAGACATAGGCGTCTTCGAGCTCAGCGACCATCTTCTCGCGGTTGGTGGCCATGTAGGGAGAGAGGAAGCCTTTGTCGAATTCTAAGCCCTGGGTGACGGCGAGCTCATCTTCGATGCCTTTGGAATCATCGACGGAGATGACGCCGTTTTTGCCGACTTTCGCCATCGCTTCGGCGATAAGATGGCCGATTTCAGGATCGCCAGAAGAGATCGTGGCGACGGATTCGATGTCTTCGTTGGTGTCGATCGGACGGGAGATCTTCAATAACTCTTCCGCGACCGCTTTGCCGGCCTTATCCATGCCGGAGCGGACGAAGACGGGGTTCGCCCCTTCTTCGACGTAGGCGATGCCGCGGTGGATCATGTTCTGCGCAAGAAGCGTCGCGGTGGTCGTGCCGTCGCCGGCAGTGTCGTTGGTCTTGTTGGCGACTTCGTAGACCAATTTGGCGCCCATGTTGGCGTAGCCGTCTTTCAGTTCGACTTCGCGGGCGATCGTGACGCCATCATTGGTGATGAGCGGGGAACCATAGCCCTTATCGAGGACGACGTTGCGGCCTTTGGGGCCAAGGGTCAATTTGACGGTGTCAGCGAGCGTGTCGACGCCGACGAGCAGTTTTTCGCGGGCCTGCTTGCCCAATTCGATTTCTTTAGCCATATCGGATATGCCTTCTTTCTTTATTCGATGACGGCGAGGATGTCCTCTTCGTGGATGAGGATGTATTGATGGCCGTCTTCCTCATAGTCGGTGCCGGAATACTCGCGGTAGATGACGCGGTCACCCTCTTTGAGATTCAAGGGGATGCGCTTGCCGTTTTCGTCGAGTTTTCCTTCCCCGACGGCGATGACGGTGGCGACGTTGCCGGCCTTCTTCTCGCTGGTGAGGATGATGGAGCCGATTTTCTTCTCGTTCGGGAGCTTTTCGAGCACGACGTTGTCGTGACGTGGTTTGATCATAGGATATAACCTCCTGCCCAGTTGGGGCTTGCGGATATAATCTTATCGCTTTCTTTAGCAGAGTCAAGCATTGAGTGCTAAATCCATAATCCCCTTCTTTTTCTATATAGAAAACAAGGTAAAAGATGCCCTTTCCAATCAATTCTCGGAGAGGAAGTATTGCCTTTTTGGAACCAAAGGTCTACCGTTGGGAAAGGAAAGTTTTTATGAGAAAAACCTTGTTTGTTTTAGTGGGCGCTCTATCGCTTTTGAGCAGTTGCGGCGGTAAGGCCCCATCTGCAAAGACCAATTCGAGAAAAACGACTTATATCGATTATCCGACAATAGTCGATGGATCTTTGTCGCTTACGCTCGATATGATGAGCGACAATCAAACCGCTGCCTCTCTCCACTCTTTCACATTAAGTGTCGTGAGTTCCGAGCTTAAGCCGGTGACATTTACGGTTTCATCCCCAAAAATCATCCGGGAGTCGAACGGCGCCGAGTATACCGCCCATCTTCAGGCTGTATCTCCGGAGCTTACCTTAGAATGCGATGTTCCTGGAGCGCTTTTCTATTTTGCGACTTTGCCGACGAACGCTTCTGAAGACCATTATTATTTTTCCTTCCAAGGGAATAAGACCACTTACCGGTTTTATTTATATGAGATGCCAGATCATCTTCGCGAACAACGCAAGGTTTACTATTCTGTCGATGGGATGCAGGGAACGTTTTTCGTCCCCGATGGCCGTTTTTTAAGCTCTTACGATTGGATCAGCCGGGATTATATCTATGGGTGCGATAAGTGGTATGCCGATTCATCGTTCACCGAGGCTTTGCCGGAAGATTACATAGTACGGAACGACATCGTCATTTACGGAAAGAAACAATCCATTTTGAAATATGGCCTTTATCCAAATGGTCTCGAATATAAAACCACCGGCTATAACTTCATTCCCTCCACGGGAGAAATAGTTGTGCCTAAGTTTTTCGAAGAAAAGGCAGTATTTGCGATTTCTTCCGGGACGTTCGGAGATCAAGCGACTGGGTTGAAAACGCTCTATATTCCAAAACTAAGCAGCGTTTCTTTCATCAACAACTTCCATAATTGCAAAGACTTGGAAACAATCTATTTCGAAGGTACCAGAGACGATTGGGAGAAGGTGACCGACACCAGCATGCTAAGTCTCCCAGAAAAAACCAGAGTTATCTTTGGTGTTTATAAGTAAGAAAAACCCGGAACCGAGGCATTCGTTCCGGGTTTTCTTTTTTTATTTCGTCGATCCGCCTTTGACGAAGGTGGCGTTGAAGTGCGCGGATTTGTCGATGAGTTCCTTCGAGAGGAGCTCGGCGAGCATATACATCGCGCGCTTGCCGACTTCCGCCATGTCGATGTGCATGGTGGAGAGCTTTGGGCGGACGATTTGCGAATACTTCGTGCCGACGAGGGAGAGGACTTCGATGTCCTCGGGGACGGATAGACCGGAGTCGGTCGCGGCGTTTTCGATGGCGGCTGCGATGGAATCGCGGTAGCCGATATAGACGCCCTTCCTCGCTTCGGGATGATCGCGGAAATACTCCATCATATCTCCGTAGGTGCGGGTATAGGAGTCATCGCAGGAGATGACCTTGTATTCGCGGTTAAGCTCTTCGTGGGTCTGGACGAAGATGCGTTCGCACCTGGCGAGCAGTCGCCCGGCGTTATGCACGTGGAGGAAGGTCATCGGGGCGACCCCGCCTTTCTCGTAATAGTCGAGGATGAAGCGGCGGAGGGCTTCGTCATAGTTGAAGCGGATGTCGCCGATCTTCTCCGCGGAGACCTTATTGTCGATGACGATGGAGGGGACGTTATAGGAAGCGATCTTCTTGATGTCGTCCGGCCCGAGCTGATCGTCGAAGACAATGGCCCCGTCGACGTGGGAGGAGATGACCTTCTCGATCATCTCGAGGGCCTCATCGCGGGAATGCGCGGTGGGGAAGAGGGTGAGGTTGTAATTCTTCTCCTTGGCGATCTGGGTGATTCCGGAGAGGAAGTTCGCGATATAAACGTAGTTCGGCGAGGGGATGATGACCCCGATGTTCGTGGTATGGTTGGTCGCGAGGGCCTGGGCGAGGCCGGAGGGCTTATAGCCGAGCTCGGCGATGGTCTTCTCGACCTTCTCGCGGGTGGAAGCGGTGACCGAACCCTGCTTGTTGATGACGCGGGAGACGGTGGCGAGGGACACCCCGGCGGCTTTGGCGACTTGGTAAATCGTTACGCGGTCTTTCAGATTATCCATGGATAAACCTCCTTTGGAGACAACACCACTATACCCTTTTTGAAAGGGATTGAAAGCATTTTTCAAACATTTTCATCGAAATACATTTTTCTTCCTGAAAATCCGCTTTTAAGAAGCGGTGAAGCGCTTACATTGATGCAACATTGTGAAAACCCCCGCAAATTCCTTTCATTTATTCTTGACTTTTTTCCTGAATCTGGGGCCCATTCCCCTAAGAAAAAAGCCGCGCTTAGTCAGCACGCGGCCTTGTGGGAACTATCCAAGATGATTAAGCGAAGAAATCCGTTCCTTCTTCTAAGCCTTCTACGAGGAAGGCGTTTTTATAATCCTCGCCTAGACGGAGGTCGGAGGGACTGCATAGCTCGCAGTCCTGGGCGATGTTGCGGATGACGGCTTTATGGAAGCAGGTACCGTCGAATTTGAAGCATCCATCCGTTGCCACGACGACCAAGGAACCTTCCTTGATGTTCGCGTAACGGGTGGTCGTCTCTAGGGTCTTATCGCCGATAGACAATGTGACGATCTGCTTCTTTTCGTCTAGGGGATGCTCTTCTAGCTTGAGGATTTTGCCTACCACGAAGCCGGAAGAAGGATTCTTCTCTAGCTTAGGTAGCCCCGCTTCTAGGAAAAGGGCGTTAAGCTTTTCTAGCAATGTTTCCTCTTCTTTGGCGACCATCCCCTTTGGGTCGAAGTCGAGATAAGAAGAGGCATGCAGGAGGTTGATCCCCACGAGTTCCTCGTCTAGATAGAGGGCGACGACGTCGCCTTGTTTCTGGATTATATTCGGGGTTTTCTCCGCGGAGAAGACGACGAACAAGGTGTCGTCATTGAGTTCTTTTGAGTAATAAATCCGATGCATGGGTCACTCCTTTTCCAAAATGAGGCGATGGATGGGCAAACCCATCTGCCGTTTCTTTTTCTCATATTCGCTCATCGCGTCTTCTACTTCATCAAAGACATAATCATCCGTTTTCTCGATGAGGCGGACGCCTTTTAACGCGGGCAGGCTTTCCTCGACGGTGAAGGCGAAGAGGGCCTCCGCGTCGGTTTTGAAATAGAAGCGTCCCCCGGGTTTGAGGAGGGAGAGGATGTTAGATAGCCTCGGGGCGAAGGTCAGGCGGCGTTTGCCATGTTTCTTCTTCGGCCAGGGGTCAGGGAAATTGAGGTAGATCGCGTCGAAGGTTAGGCCTTTTAATTCTTCCTCAAAAAGGAAATCGAAGTCCTCCCCGCGTAGGCGGATGGAGGAGGCTTCCGGAGCATCGATGATCTTCTTCGCGGCCACCCCTAGGACGGAAAGATCGCGTTCTAGACCGAGGTAATGGCCTTTCTTTTTGGACGCCAAGCCAAGGATGAAATCGCCTTTTCCCATCCCGATTTCTAGATAGAGGGGGCTTGCCTTAAAGAAAGGATTCCCCGCCTCTATGGAAGGCAGGACGAGTTCATCGTGGGCTTCGAGGTAAGGTTTGGCCCAGGCCTTGTGGCGGCTTCTCACTTTTTTAATTTCCCCAAGGAATAGATCGCGTCGGCGTAGATGGCGATCTGGGCATAGAGGTCAGAAAGGTAAAGGTATTCGTTCGGGGAATGGATATCGCCAGGGTGGCCTGGGAAGGCCGAGCCATAGGCGACGCAGTTCTTCGCCTCCTTGGCATAAGTGCCCCCGCCGATGGCCATCGGCTTATCGAAGAGGCGCAGCGTCATGCGGCGATAGGATTTCATCAAAGTGGAGACGAGCGGGCTCTTCTTATCAAAAAGAAGCATCGGGGAGGTGCTGCGCACTTCGACTTGGCAGCCGGTTTCTTTGCTGAAGGCGGATAGCGCCTCTTCGGGTTTCGCGTCTTCCCCATAACGGAAATCGATGGAGACCGTGAGGGTTTTCTTCGCGGATTCGTAGCGGACCACCCCGTAATTGAAGGTGGAATCGCCTAGTTCCTTGGAATGGGAATAGCCCCCGAAGGATTTGCCAAAGGGGTCGCTAGCTTTCTCCGCGAAACGGGAAAGAGCGGGGATTTGATAGTGTTTTCCAAGGAAAGCAAAGGCCTTTAGGGCCGCATTGTCCCCGATTTGCGGGGTGGAGCCATGGGCGGTTTTGCCGTTAAAGGTCACCATCATGATTTCACCGATCGGGGTGATGGAGGCGTTGATGCCCTGCTCCTTTAAGGCTTTCTCTAAGCCCTTATTGAAGGGGAGGGTGACGATGAGGCGATCGCAGACGGCGTTGCTCACCGTCCCGCCATCCATCGCGATGATGGGGGAGAGGTCCTCTTTGAGGATGGCGTCGGCCCGGGTGATGCCCTTCTCCGCATAGATGAGCGGAAAGTCGGCGTCGGGGGTGAAACCATAATCGCTATCGGGCTTATGAAGCTTATGGAAATAGTATTCGAGGCAAGAAGAGCCGCGTTCCTCATCCCCGCCGGCGACGAGGCGGACGCGGTAGCCGTTGATTAGGCCGTTATCCTTGAGCAATTTGAGGGCGAAGAAAGCGGCGATGAGGGGGCCTTTGTCGTCAGAAACCCCGCGGGCGACGATCTTCGCATCCTTCCCTTCCCCATAGACTTTCGGGGCGAAGGGGGGATTATCCCATTTCCCGGAGGCGGGGACGACGTCCGCGTGGGCGTAAATGCCGATGAGGGGGCCTTCCCCTTCCCCGAAGGAAAGCTCGGTGGCCCTTCCTTGGCAGGTATCGACCGCGAAACCATAGTCCTTGCCTAATTTGGCCACGAAATCGAGGGCTGCTTTCACCCCATCCCCATATGGGGCGCCTTCTTTGATGGAGGCTTCGTCATAAACCGAGGGTTTGGAGGCGAGGACCTTCAAGGCCTCGAGGGCATTGTTTTCGTAGTTTTTCGCGAGTTTTTTGAAATTGGGCATTGGGTTTCTCCTTATCACAGCGCCTTCGTGTTGAACTTCCCAAAACTAGGCAAGGCCGCATGGGCGGCCATGTATAGGGCGGGGATCAGCGCCCCGGCCAGAATCGCTTCCCCAAGCGCGCCGAATCCGATGATCATGGAGAAGGTCCAGCCGGCTTCCGCGTATTGGAAGAAGGCGGCGATTTCCTTCGGGAAGAAGATATAGAGGTCAAGGAAGACGAGCCCAGTGTGCAAAAGGGTCGCCAGCACGCTGACCGTGGTTAAGTATAGGACTTTTTTCCCTTTATGGGAAACCTTATCTAAGAAGGCAAAGGCGAATCCGGCGATCATCCCGAAGAGGGCGCGGGGCAACACGGCGCACCAGGGATAGATGAAAAGCAAATCGAAGGCCCCGCTGGCCGCGGTCATCGCCTTGATCCAGCTTGCGACGCCGAAGAAGACGCCATATAGCAATCCCTTCTTCCATCCCCCGAGGGCGGCCCCAAGCAATACGGGGAGGTGCAACAGCGTCAACGTAACCATCGGGAAGACCATCAGGAAGCCCATATTGGGGACGAAGGTCATCACGAGGATGATCGCGAGGAAGATCGCGTCCATCACCAAGCTTTGGATCGCCGAGTGGCGGTCTTTCTTCTTGGGGTAAAAGGCGCGGAAAAGCAGGTGGCTTTGGAAGATCATCGCCACCAATAGGATCAGGCCGATCAAGGCCAAGACATTATCAACGTTCATTTTTCATTCCTCTTCTTCGCGATGCGGTATAGCCCGCGCATTAATAGATCAGGGTCATAGGTGAAATCCTGCAGCAAATCCTTTACGAATGAGGCATAGCCCCCCGTCAGGACTTTTTGGCAGGGATACCCCGCTTCTTTCTCGATCGCTTCCGCGAGTCCGCGAAGTTCAAAAGCGGTCCCATAAGTAAGGGCGCTATTCATACAATCCGCCGTGTTTTTCCCTAGGACTTTCTTTGGCGCGCGAAGGGAGACTTCGCTTAAGGCGGCCGTCCCATGGACCAGGGCTTGGTGGCCGAGGCCGAGGCCGACGCCGATCGTGCATCCGGCGAAGGCGCCGTTTTCGTCAATCAAAAGAACTTTGTTCGCCGTGCCCATGTCGACGATGATGGTCTTGGGGCCATAACGGTCTAACGCCCCCGCCGCATCGGCGACGAGGTCCGCCCCGACTTCCCGGGGGTTATCGACCTTGAGGGCCACTCCTGTTTTCAGATGGGGTCCCACCACGATGGGTTTTAAAAAGAAAAAAGCCTCCACGAGCTGACGGTAGATCTCGCCGATCCGTGGGGATACGGCGGAGAGGATGGCCGATTCGACGGAAACCGAATAGAGGCCTTCCGCCTGCAGAAACAGCTTCAGTTTCGCGGCGCAGTCGTCATAGGAGGCGTTGGGGTCGCTTGGGGTGTTGTAACGGTGCTTGATCTCCTCGCCATCCCAAAAAGCGAGGCTCGTGCGGGTATTCCCGACGTCGATGGTTAATAGCATTTAGGTCTGCCCTCCGCTTCGGCCTCCGCCTTTGCGAAGTGCCTAGCGGGAGTAGGATACCCCTATTAAGGGGTTTCATCAACCTTAGCAGGTGTAGTAGATGGAAAGCGAACGGATGTTGTAGGTAAGAACCAAATCTTTATCTTCTTCCGTATCATCGCGGGTGAAGAGAAAATCCAAACGAGATACTGCCGGCAGCGTTTCTTTGATCGTGTAGGTGTCGGTATATCGGTTGCCCACGTGGGTTGAACTTACGAAGTTCCACCGAGTGTTGTTGCTGCTGGGGGTTCCGGAAAGGGGGTGCCCTTCGGGGGCGTCATAGACGATGGTGACTTGGTTAGCGCCGGGGAAGCCGCGGACAACCTTCTTTTGGCCGTCGACGTCAACCTCCCAGTAGTACGAGGGCCTCCCATCTTTGGTGAGGTCTTCCATAGTGAAGTCGAAATAATCGTCGCCAGCCATGGAGATGGAGAAACCGTAATTGTCATTCGGATCGACGGAAATGCTCAACGTTTGCACATATTCCTTCCTTACGAAATGGCCATATTCTCCGCCACCATGAAGATTGAAGAAGTAATCGCTACCATCAACGCGCAATTTGTTATTTTGGTCGATCGTCGCGACGTAATCCCCCAGGGCGACGGGGTCGGCGAAAACCGTTTGGCCCCTAGCCACGGCTAAGGAAGTGACCGACAGGGTGGCGGCCGCGGCGATGCCGGAGATTAAGATGAATTTCTTTTTCATGGGGAGACTCCTTTCTATGGAGAACCCACGTATTATAGAGACCTGGCGTCACAAAAGCGCCACACAAATAAAAAGGCCTCACTTCGCGAAGCCCTTAAACGGCTTATGGGTTCAGTGCCCTCCACTTTGCCATTGGATGTTTTTCCGCTCTTTGGGCGATTTCTTCCTCGAAAAGGAGGCTTGGATCGTATTTCCCTTCCGACAGTTCCGCCAAATATGTGGCTTCCTTTTCATCCAAAGAAAGCAAATTCGAAAGGCTTTTGACGGTTCTCTGTTGGGCTTCGCACAAATCGAAGGCTTCTCCTTTTTTCAAAACCGGGAGTAATTCTTTTTTAATCGCGATCTGTTTAATCGCTGAAATGCCATCAAATGTGGCTTCATCTATCTTGTATACGCCATCTAGGGAGAGATAGAACACCGTCGATTTCCTAAGCATATCCGCGTCGGCATCTTCAAAATTCCGCAACATCCAATCAACATCAAAGAGGTCGCGGGGTTTGCTCCTATCGATCAGCGCGGCGATTTTCATGCCATAAAGTTCTTCTTTCGCCGGCGAAACGATTTCGACGGTCTTGCCGAAATAAGCAACCTTTGCAACGACTTCAGGATAGAGGGCGATGCGATCGATGAAGTTTATCTCGACCTTAATGTTGTCTTGGTTGCCCGAAGCGGCCAAATAGGAATAGGTCCGCGAGGCAAGAATGGCGCTGTCTCTTGATTTGTTTGAAACCGAATACCCTTCGCGTTTGGCAAAATCATCCAATTCTTGAAGGAGCAATTCCCTGTCCTTGGCCGCCTCATGTTTGTCTAAGCTGCGATGGTAATCCAAATCGATGTCCACAGATAACCGCTTGAGATGCGCGTGAATCAAATTGATGGCCGTGCCCCCTTTTAGGGATAACGCATCTTTAAAGGAACTTTTACTAAAAAGGAAATCCAAAACATCGAGAAGGCGGATGACCTTCTCTACGTTACCGGCGATGAACCCGGTTTGCTCAGAAAGCTCGGTTATATATTGTTTAGAATAGTTCATCCGGCGCGCCTCCGTCGTTTCTTATCAATAGATTCCATTTGGGAATCAACCTTGTTTTTCCCGGGGCGCAATCCAAATACGCCTTTTTGGTTCCGATCTTCGATAAGCATAGCTCAAAAAAAGCAGACGGCGCGTCTAAGTTGGGGTGCTTTTCAAACAAGTAACCAGCCTTTTGGTATAAAAATGACTTGTCATAGAACTCCAACAAGCGAACGACTCTATCGAAATCCAATTTTCCGCATGCCTCCAAAGCGAGTTCCACTTCCTCCAAACCGCCGCCCAAATGGAGATTATCCATGCAATCCACGATCGCGCGTTCCAAGGAAACGACGCGGACGCCGCTTTCTTTAAGAAAATCGCGGATTTCCAAATCGCACTTGCCGACTTTCGAATGATAGATGACCCCATCGAATTCCATCGGGTTGACGCGAACATGGGTTAAATAAGTGACCTGAGATACGAACGACTGCGTGGCGAGACCGTAATACTCCAAGGCGTCATGATAGGAAAAATAGGAATCGTCGAAGAGGCGGCTGGCTATTTGAAACTTATCGGCGTACACCCGCCCCGTCGATGGATCCACCAAAGCGTATAGGCCCTTCTTAACTTGTTTGATGCTGCCGTTTTTTATTGAACGTTTCAGAAAAGAATAGAACCCATTGGGGTTGGGATATCGATCTTCTACATCTTTATAAGTGAATAATATCGGCAATACTTTCATACCTTTATTAAAGCATAACTGTTCTTTTATGGCAAGTTTCATTTGTTTTTAAGAACTATTAAAACATTGCCCGCCCTGGGATTTCCATCATTTAAAACGGCTGATGAACAACGAAAAACGGCAAGACGTGACGCTTGCCGTTTCTTTCGTTGGCCTTGAGGAATCAGAGGCGTTCGATGTGCAGGACGTTCTCGAAACCGACCATGTGGAAGACATCATAGACGTCATCGGGGACGCGGACGAGGGAGGTCTCGGGGAAGCGCTGCTTCAGCCTGACGATGATGCGAAGGCCCGCGGAGGCGATGTAGACGAGTTCCGCGAGGTCGAGGACGATGGAACGGATTTCCCCTTCGCCGAGAAAGGCTTCGATCTGCTTCTCCGCCTCTTCGGCGTTGAAAGAATTGAGTTCCCCTTTAAGGAAGAGGGTGAGTTTTCCGTTTTCTAAGGTGTGATTGATTCCCATGGATGGATCCTCCTAATTGTTGTCTAGTCTTTGCCGTTCGACGAGTTCGGCGAATTTGCCCTTCTGGTCGATGAGGCTTTGGTAATCGCCCTCTTCGACGATCTTCCCGCCCTCGAGCATGATGATGCGGTCGACGTTTTTGATCGTGGAGAGGCGATGAGCGATGACGATGCGGGTGCAATGGAGCTTCGAAACGGCATCGGAAATGCTCTTCTGCGTCTTATTATCAAGCGCGCTGGTGGCTTCGTCAAAGATAAGAATCTTCGGCTTATGGACGATGGCCCTGGCGATCATGATGCGCTGCTTCTGCCCGCCAGAGATGCCACCTTGGCCTTCGGAGATGACGGTCTTCATCCCCATCGGCATCTCGCGGATGTCTTTGGCGATGTCGGCGATCTCCGCGGCTTCCCAGGCTTCTTTCTCGGTCAAACCCGGGGAGGAGATGATGATGTTGGAGAAGATATCGGCGTGGAATAGCGTGCCGTTTTGCATGACGGTGCCGATGTGCCTGCGGAGCGAGGAAGGATCGACGTCGGCGATGTCGACGCCGTCGTAGCATACCTTTCCCGTCGTCGGGGATTCAAAGCCTAGGAGCAAGCGCACCAAGGTCGATTTGCCGCATCCCGTCTGACCGACGATCGCGATGTATTCCCCCTCCTTGATGTCGAGGTTGAGGTGGCTGATGATGTCCGGCCCGTTCTCGTTATAACGGAAGGAAAGGTCAGAGACGGAGATATTGCCCCCGATCGATTCGATGATCTTCTTGCCTTGCTTGGATTCGGGCTCGGCCTCGAGGATCGGCTTGGCCATCTCGAACATCGGCTGGATCGAGGCGACGACCCCGACCATCGCGGCGAGGGTGCCAAAGGCCCCGGAAAGCACGCCATAGCTCGTGACGAAGGCCATGTAATCCGCCACGGAGATCCCGGTTTTGGCCGCGGCGTAATACAAAGCGATGTTGCCTAGCAAGCTGATGAGGAGGCTGATCGCCGTGGCGAGGCGCAGGATCATCGGCGGGCGATAACGCACCTTGGCGGAACGGGAATAGGCGGACGCCCATTTGGCGAAGACGCGCTTCTCCGAGCCGGAGAGGCGGATCTTCTGGATGCCGTTGATCATCTCATAGGAGACGCCGGCTTCTTTGGAAGAAAGTTCCAATAGGCTCCGGGTGTGCTTCCTTTGGATCAGGGAGATCGCCACGGTGAAGCCCGTGTTGGAAAGCAATATCAAGACGACGATCGGGATGAGGATCGGGGCGAAGCTGACCAGTTGGCCGAGGTAAGCAAGCGACATGATCACGGAGACCGAGGTCATGACGACCCCGTTGAGGATCGTGTCGGCGAGGCGGGGGACGGTATAGAAGCGCGCGGTGAGCTCGCCGGTATTGAACTTCTTGAAGAAGGAGGTCGGCAAGGAGAGCACGCGCATCATCGTCGCCTCGAGGATCGATTTCTCGATCTTCACGCCGATGCGGGAATTGAGGAAGCTTTGGAAGGCTTTTAATAGCAATAATCCGGTCGCCGTGGCGACGACATAGGCGGAAACGAGGAAGAATTGCGCATCGTTGGGGTCATGGACGACGCGTCCGGTCAATTCGCGGGTGAGGAAAGGCAGCAATAAGCCGACCCCGGAGACCACCGCGGCCAATAGGATGAGCAAAACGATGTCGAGCGGGCGGATCGATTGGCGGATATATTGGGAATAATCCTTCAAGGAGACCTTGCCGCTAGGAGGCAAGGGACGATAGAAGCGATAGGCGGTCGGTTCAAAGAGCTCATACATCAAGGGATCGAGCTTCCGCTTCTTCCGCGTCTTGAAATTGAAGTAATAGTATCCGCCTTTGCCGGTCGGCCATAAGATGGCGGGGGCGCCGCTGCTTTCCGCGAAGGCGAGGATCGGGGAGGAATCCTCTTCTAAGAGGGCCTCGCTCATCGTCACTTCGCGATAGAGGATGTCATAGGGTTTGATCGCGTAATTGACCTTTTCCTTGAAATCGGTGATCGCGGCGGGGATCTCCGCCATCGGGTGATGGAAATAGGAAAGGATCTGGGAGATGGCGAAATTCTCGCGCTGCGCCTTCCTCGAGAGGTCTTGGTCCTCGGGGGAGAGGCCCGCAAGCGCCTGGAAAGACTGCTCGAAGGTCTTCTCGTCGAGCTGCTTCCGCTGCTTCATCTGATCCTCAAACCAGCCCATATTCCCTTCCTTTAATCGCTGCTGACCAGCTCGAAATAGGCGCCTTTCTTCGCCATGAGTTCATCGTGGGTGCCCCGCTCCACCGCATGTCCGTGGTCCAAGACGACGATCAAATCGGCGTCGCGGATCGTCGAGAGGCGGTGGGCGATTACGATCGTGGTGATACCGCGGGCGCGGATGGCGTTGACCACTTCGTATTCGGTCTTCGCATCGAGGGCGCTCGTGGCTTCGTCGAGGATGATGACGCTAGGATCCATAGCCAAGGAACGGGCGATCTCTAGGCGTTGCTTTTCCCCACCGGAGAAGTTTCTCCCGCCTTCTAATACGCGGGCGTTATATCCGCCTTCGCGAGCCATGATTTGTTTATGGATGCGGGCGTCGTTGCAGGCCATGATGACCTCGTAGTCCTCGATGGAGGCGTCCCACATCTTGATGTTGTTGGAGATCGTGTCTTCAAAGAGGGTGATGTCTTGGTCGACGACGGCGATCGAGGAAGTGAAGATCTCATGGTCGATCTCCTTGATGGATTTGCCATTGAAAAGGATTTCCCCAGACCACGGGGAATAGAGGCCCGAGATCAATTTCGAGAGGGTGGATTTGCCGCTGCCGGTCGCGCCGACGAAGGCGACTTTCTGCCCCTGCTTGATCTCGATGTTGAACCCTTCGATGATCGGGTCATCGAGGCGGGAATAGCCGAAGGTGATGTCCTTTAGGACGAGGTTGCCTTTGATTTTGGAGAAGTCCTCCGTCGGGATGGAACGGGTGACGTTTTCGTCCAGCGGGTATTCCAATACGTCATCGACGCGCTCCATCGACGTGCGCATTTCCTGGAGGGTCTGCCCGCTGCTAATGAGCGTGGAAGCCGGGGACATGAAGGCGGAAAGCAAGGCCTGGAAGGCGAGGATCGAGCCGATGGTGAATAGGCCTTGCCTGGTGTAATAGACCCCGAGGATCAAGACCGAATAATTGGCGAGCAAGGACAAGAAGGCGGGCAATAGGCCGAGGGTTTGGTTGGTCTTCAGCATTTTGATGCGGCCCTTGACGACGTCTTCCTGCACCTCGCTCCAAGTGTCGAAATAGGCGTTTTCCGCGCCATTGGATTTGATGGTCTCCACCATCTCGATGGCCTTGGCGGTCATCGCGTTGAGTTTGGAGCTATCCCTAGCCTGCACGCGGGAGATATTAACGCGGGCTTTGGAGAGCCACTGCGACAAGAAGGCGTTGATGACGACCGTGACGACGCCGACGAGGGTCAAGATCCAGCTCTTCTGCAGCATGACGACGAGGTAGACGACGATCATGATCGCGTTGAAGAACAAGGGGGCGAAGACGTTGACGAGCGTCTCGGCGATCGAGGCGTTCTCGCTTTGGCGGCTTTGCAAATCGCCCGACATGCGCTGGGAGAAGAATTCGATCGGGAGGCGGAGGATCCGCCACATATAGGTGGTCGAGCCGATGAGGTCGAGCTTGCCGCGGACTTTTAGTTGATATAGCGACTGCGTGGCGGTGACGATGACCTGCAATATCCCAATCCCGGCGAAAAGGGCGATGAAAGGCAATAGCCAATCGGGGTTATTCCCACCGAGGAGATAATCGACGAACACCTGGTTCATCACCGGGTTGATGATGCCGAATAGGTAGAAGATGATGACCGTGAGGGCGAAGAAGACGATGAGGGCCATCGCCCCTTTGAGGCGTTTCTTCGCGAACTGGAGGATCGATTTCCTTTTGCCCCCGGGCTCGAAGGTCTCATCGGGGAGCACTTCTAGATACACGCCGGTGAAGAACTCGTCGAAGGTCACGAGGTCGACCTTCACGAGGCCTTTGGCGGGGTCGTTGATGATCGCTTTGTTGCCGCGGAAGCCGTTGAGGACGACGAAATGGCCGCCACCCCAATGGATGATCGCGGGGAATTGGCCTTTTTCCTTGAGTTTGCGGATGTTATAGACGAAGCCCTTGGTCTTGAAGCCGTATTTCCTCGCGGCGCGGAGGATGTTCTTCGCATTCGCCCCGTTACGGGAGACGCCACAATCGACGCGGACCTGCTCCAAAGCCACCCATTTGCCGTAATAGGCCATGATCATCGCCAAAGAGGCCGCCCCGCATTCGAGGGCTTCTAATTGCATGATGATCGGGGTATTCGCCACCCCTTTGGTCTTCGGCTTCCTGATCTTTTTCATGATGGGTTACCGATGAAGAAATCGATCGGGCGGACCGATCCGAGGTCGACGCGATAGGGATATTCGCCATTGGGGAGGTCATAGGAAGAGAGGGTGACTTCGCTTCCGCTGATCGAGACGATTTCCCCCACTTCGCCGGAGATCGTGACTCTGAGCCCGGCGGAAAGCTTGCGCAAATCGCCTTCTTTTAGCCGCAGCGTGGCGACATGATCATTCACTTCGGCGGTGCCGGTGAGCTTCATGGGAAGGCGGGCGAGGAAGGACCAAACGAAAAAGGCGATGAGCGAAACCGTGACGGCGCTTAGGACGATCCAGGTCATCGGGGAGGTGTGCTGCAATCTTCCATTGAGCTCGTCGGGGCTCGATATGCTTTGCATATGTTTCTTCGCCATTAGGATATTTATAAACTCTTGTCGCCGTTTTGACTAGTCAATGTCGAGGGTGGCGCAGGGTTTCCACGGGGCGAGCTCCGCGAGGACCTTCTCATACCAGCCATGCTCGAAGAAGGCGCATTTGGTGATGTCTTCGTGGTAGAAGTCGCTTTTCGGGGAATATAGGAGCCCTAAGGCGGGGCAGCCCCCAGTGCAGGCTTTGTAATAACGGCAGTTGGCGCATTTATCGTTTTCTAGGATCTGCTTTAACAAAGGCGCGATCGCGAGATTGAGATAATCGCTTTCCTGCAATAATTGGGATAACGGGGTCTTGAATACGTTGCCTAGGCTGATGCCCTTCTCTAGGAAATAGCCAGACATCTGCAGGCAAGGCACCGCTTCGCCTTTGGAAGAGATCGCCACCATGCCGCGGTTCCCTTTGCACATCGGGATGCGGAGGTTGAAGTCATGCTTATTGCAGGCGATCGGGACGATGTCATATTGCTTCAAAGACGGGGAGAGGCGGAGGAACTGCCAAATATCGATGATCATGCTCATGCCGCTGGCGCGATATTCGCGGGCGAAAGAGAGCATCTTTTCGTAATACTCTTCGATTGGGAGGCTCGACTGCGGGGCGTTTTTCTCCCAGCGCGGGGCCTCCGTCGTGCGGATGATGCGCATCTCGGAGACGCCCATGGAGTCGAGAAGCTCCGCGGTTTTCATCATCACGTCGACGTTTTTGCGGTTGACCTGCACCTGCGCCTTCACTTGGAAGCCGTTATCGATGCAGAGCTTGATGGCCTTGAGGGTCAATTCCTCGGCCTTGGGGTGCTGACGGATCCAGTTGTGGTACCCGATGCCGTCGAAGGAGATCTTGATCAAAGGATGGCAGCCGAGCTCTTTGAAGACGTCCAGCATCTCCTGGGTCAGCAATAATCCGTTGGTGTTGAGTTCGAAAACGTTCATCTTCCTCGCGTAGATCGCGCGGACGATGTCGAGGAAACGGCGATGGACGAGGGGCTCGCCCCCAGTCAGGGTGAAGGCGTGGATGCCCACCGCTTCCGCCTGGTCCAGGATGGAGATGATCTCCTCATAGGAGAGCTCGCTATTGAGGGGGGCGTTGTCCTTCGCGTTGAAGCAATGGAGGCAATTGAGGTTGCATTTCCCGGTGATCATCAGATTCATCCGCGGGAAATACATGTTCGGGTATTCTTTTAGTTTGGACCACGGGTCGATGCCCGCGCCCTTTTCGCATTCTTCGATATAGCGATGCTCGAGCATATGCTCTAGGGGATGGCTCATCGCCAGATCATGCTCGCTATCGCAAAGCTGCAGGATGGCGAATTCCTCCGGGGAAACGCCAAAAGCGCGGTCCTGCCCCAAAAGGTAGACCGCGCGATCAACATATTTCCACTTTCGAAGGCCGACGCCTTCTTTGAGCCGGTAATACATGAAGGCGGATCAGGAATCGAATTTGCGACGATGGCCGTCGTCGGTTTTATCTTCCGAGGTGCTGCAGGCGCCGCCGGAGATGGCGGTGAGCTGCTCTTCGGTGAGTTCGACGCCTTCGTCGCGGGCGAGCTGGAGGAGATCGCTGGAATTCTCGCAGGCTTTGACTTTGGCGATCTGTTCGTCGGTGAGGCCTTTCAGTAGTTCGTTTCTCATGGGGTTCTCCTTAGATGTTGCTTATTTTATAACATTCGCGCGCCACAAAACCGCCACAGGCATTCATTTTCCCATAGCGATTTTGTCTAGCGACGCTTTTTGGCGGAGATAGACGGCGATGATGTTGTCGAGCAATACGGGCGTGTAGAAGGGGCTTTTCGATAGGGTTTCGCGGATTTCCTCTTCAAAACCTTCGAGCCGCTTGGGGTCATACCACGAATAATCCCAAGAGGGTTCCAACCCCCCGAAGATGAAGAAGACGATCATCAACGTCGCGGGGGAAAGCTCCTGCAGGAAATCCCGGCCCCGCTTCCCGCCGCCGAAAGCGCCGGCCAAATCGAAGAACGGCGCGGCCTTCAGGGTCTTCTTCTCGGGGTTATAGAGGATTCCAAGATTATCGAAATGGAGGTCGGAGACGAAGGCGAGGGAACGCAGGCACGCGACTTTATGGAACAGCGATTCGACCTCGGGCATGCCGAGGGCGGAGAGGCTTTCGTAGAACTTCCGCATCGTCTCCTTATCCGTCCCGCGTTCGCGATACATCGCATATAGATCGCTAGGCACCACGTCGGAGAGGGGGACGAGCTCCTCTTCCATCCCGACGATCGGGGAAGAGACGGACAAATAGCGGTCGCCCCACTGCTTCAGGCCGTATTCGAGGACCTCGCCTTTTGGGAAGAGCCTTTGGGCCAAACGCGAGGCGAGGTATTCCCCGAGGGATTCCTCGTTGCGGCCCGGGGCGATGCCGAGTTTGCATAGCTTCGGCCCGTCTTCATAGACCCATCCCTTCATCGCCCAGCCCGGGGTGACGATGTCGGGGACCTCGTAACTGCATTTGGATAGGGTTTCGTAGTCTTCATAGAGCAATGCCCTGCCGAAGGTATCGTCCCATGGGTTTTCGAAGAAATTGATGTCTTTATAGGAAAGATGCTCGCCTTCTTCTTGGAACCAATAATGGTTAGAAAGCGATAAGCCATGGCCTTTGAAGGAGAGCTCGAAGGTGTCCTTGCACCCCGTGGCCTTGAGGATTTCCTCATACCCATGCCGCATCATCGGGATGCATCGCCTGGCGAAGAATTTGCTAAAAAGCGCGGCATCGGTGTCTTCGTCTTTCCCCATCCCATAGAGCCCAAGGCCTTTAAAATAGCCTTCCTTTTTCTCTAGGATCTTGACGTCGCGGCGTTTGAAATCGACGGAAAAGCGGAGGATCTCCTCGTCTTTTCGCATGAAAAGATAGGCCTTTTCCTTGCCCATTCCCTTAACGGTTCCCTTCGTCGAAGATCGGCCAGGAATACTGCATCATGTACTCCCCGCGGTAGGCGCGGATGGCCTCGGGGTTGCCCTTTTTGTATTCGTAGGCGTCGCAGTCGACGCGTTCGGGGTCGATGCTGCATTCGCTGTGGCGGCGGATGAAGACGTCGTCCGCCCCCGCGTCGCGGAGGGTGGATTGGATGTCGACGATCAGATTGCGGAGATAGGAGGGATGATCCTCTTCCCACAAGACGGCGTTAAGCTCGTTGATGTGGATGACCGAGCCCTCGCGATCGATGAGGTAAGCGAAGAGCTCTTTGGATTTTTTATAGGAGAAACGCAGGGGTTTTCCGTCCTTGAACACCTCGAAATTGCCGAAGCACTTCACCTGGAGGCTCTTCTTATTCGGCAATTGGATGGGTTCGCGGAGGTGGTTGAGCTCCTCGATGACCTTCTGCTTGCTCACGGGCTTCGTCAGATACCCGGAGGCGTGGAGGGAGAAGGCTTCCAAAGCATACTGGGGGTAGGCGGTGACGAAGATGATGTTGATCGAGGGGCGCGCCTTCTTTAGGCGTTTGGCGAGCTGGATCCCGTTGATCCCCGGCATCTCGATGTCGAGGAAGGCGAGGTCGAGCGCCTCGTCGCGGCAGCGGTCAAAGGCTTCCAAAGGATTGGAAAAGGAAAGGATCTCCGCGTCCTTCACCGCGTCTTTGACGGCCTTCTCCAACCGGAGAAGCTGCAACTCTTCATCGTCTACCAATAGGATTTTCATGATGGATAACCCC